>PBTS01000011.1:0-22081 GCA_002729175.1 Fidelibacterota bacterium | reverse complement strand
TCTGACAACCTTTTCAGCATCATTTTTTTCGATGAAATGCTCGCCGGGAGTTTGCTCAGTTCCTCAGCGTGACCGGTAAGAAATATAATTGAGTAGTGTTCTCGGGGAAACTGTGAAAAAGTGCCCTCTAGGTTTTTCATCATCTCTTTGAATGCTTCGTCGGCACCTTTCAGGTCCTCTTCGTCGATATAAGCCATAGCATCGTAGAAATGGAATTTAGCCAGTCGCGTTTCGCGGTATTTTGTCATGAGATTTACCAGCTCCAGACGCTCACTCCATCCCCGGCGATACTGAGATGAGAGGCCACGCAATGCGATCTCTCTTGCCCGCTCATAAAAACGTGTTCCGCCGAACTGTTCATAAGTGTCTGCTTCGCCTGCCATTACGATGTAGCCGTAAAACTCCAGGGCACTGGCTAACGACTCAAAAATAACGGGTGAAAACACAACACTCTGTCCCATGGCGTATGGGAACTGAATAAGTTTGGCAAAGTAACGTTGATCAATACCTGTTGAAAAGAGGCATTGAGCGGAATAGAGCCTTTCACTCCCTTTATCGGCCACACCCTCGAAAATGATCTGAACATTCAGTGGGACTTTCAGATTACTGAATTCTTCATCCCAAGGGGTAACTTTAAAGAAGCTGGCAACTTCATTTGCCAGCGTCGAGGTAGTTCGGCGATCGTTCTCCTTCAATCGCTGAGCGTCCAATATAACTTGAACATTGCCGAACTGTGCGTTTGATAGAGAAACGAAAATCAGGGTTAAGACAAGGGATCGCATACTTACAGGTGGAAGTTATTGCGGGACGGAAGCAGCTTCAAGAGGAATCTTCAGTCGTCCGGGGATTTCTTCTCGGTAACCGTAAATTACTATGATATGACAAATGTAACATCACTANTGGAACAGCATACTGANGGCTACAAAATTCTCACNGCGGCCATGGATTTGGCTTCAGCTACGGAAAAGGAAGTGTACGTTGTTGGTGGCTATGTCCGGGATGCCCTCATGCAGAGGTCTCTNACTGACATTGATCTCATGGTTGTTGGGGACGGCATCGCCTTTGCCAGAGAGTTGGCANCGGNTCTCAAGGGAGGGAAGATTGTGCCGTTTGAGCAGTTTGGAACAGCCCAGATCCCNTTAAATAACAGTATTGTTGAGGTTGCCTCAGCCAGGAGCGAGGCTTACTCATCAGANTCGCGAAANCCACAAGTTGAGGATGCAGACCTTGAAACAGACCTTTCACGGAGAGATTTTACTNTCAATGCCATGGCTGTTTCGCTGAACAAAACAGATTTTGGTGAACTTCATGATCCCTACAACGGTGTTAAGGACCTCAACTCAGGTCTCATCCGGACACCACTGGATCCAGACACCACTTTTTCCGATGATCCGCTCAGAATGCTCAGGGCAGTCCGTTTTGCTTCACAGCTCGGATTTAAGGTGGATCCTTCCGTCACGGACAGCATCCAGCGGCAGGTGGATCGGATCGAAATTGTCTCAGAAGAGCGGGTTACAGCCGAGATATACAAGATTCTCGCCTCTCCACAACCTTCCGTCGGGCTTGATCTTTTACAGCAAGTGGGACTCATGGCAATTGTCCTTCCGGAGGTTTCGGTCCTCTACGGTTTGGAGCAGCCGTCNGAGTGGCATCACAAGGATATTTTTTATCATACGCTTCAAGTGGTGGATAATATTGCTGAGAAAACGGAAAAGACGAACCTCCGCTTTGCTGCTCTTATTCATGATATTGGTAAACCGAAAACCCGTCGCCTGGATAAAAAGAGAGGGTGGACATTCCATGGTCACGATGCAGTTGGGGCCAATATGGTGGACAAAATGGCGAAGCGGATGAAACTGTCCAACCAAACTCGGGAACTTCTCAAGAAGCTGACACTCTTACATCTTCGCCCCATCTCTCTGGCTAAAGAGGATGTTACTGACAGTGCCGTGCGGCGGCTTATGGTGACGGCGGGAGAAGAGGTAGATGATTTAATGACTTTGTGCCGTGCGGACATCACCTCTAAGAATCCGAAGCTCGTGAAAAAGTACATGNNAAATTTNCAGCGAGTTGAAACCTTTATGCAGGANGTTACGGAACNGGACGCTTATCGCGCATTCCAGTCGCCTGTTCGGGGCGACCAAATCATGAAAGAGTGTGGTCTGCCTCCGGGCAAGACGGTGGGTAAGATNAAGGAAGCCATCGAAAATGCAATTCTAGACGGGGAAATCGAGAATGATTACGATGCCGCCTATGAATATTTTCTCAAAATAAAAGAGGAATTTCTGCAATAGGAGAATGGTTAAATTTNTTTTCTTTGCGAGGCTGTAATTTCCTTAATAAGGATGTACGGTTGGACGAAAAATTAATGAAGGAACTTGTGATGTGTGGNCTCGTTACTTACTTTGGTGCCAGAGAGGTTGTGGACAACTATTTTTCCCTATAGGGTGTCAAAAAAATAGAACAACTTTTTGAATCGATAGAATATGTTTAAACAATTAACTCTTCTTCTTGCTTTTTCATCATTCTGTTTTGGTCAGGAGGTTTACACTCTTGATGACTGCATCCGCATTGCGCTGGAAAACAACCGGAATCTGAGGGTAGCGCAGCTTCAGGTTTCATCAGCCGAAGCTGACAGGAAAGGGTCGCTGGCTGTTATTCTGCCGAGGATAGGTGCTTCTACCGGGTCGTTTCAACAGGGATCTTATACCAATCTTCAGTTCGGAATTCCTGTGCCNGAATCGGANTACCACTCCGGCTCTATTTCTCTCAATCAAAATATCTTTGATGGCGGAAACTGGTGGAATCANATAGCCCTCAGCAAGAATATTTATCAGCTGAGTGTGGAAAATGAACTGGCCACAAAGATTAGNACAGTTCTTGCTGTGAAGCGGGCCTATTATGAGCTCCTGAAGAACATTGAACTGCTGGAAGTTGCCCGCCAGCAGGTTGAACTGTCTGAACAGCAGGTGGAAAGGGTCAGGCAGCAGTATGAGGTTGAAGCGGTGGCCAAAACGGATCTGTTAAAACAGCAGGTACTACTAGGAGAAGTTCAGGTCCAGTTGCTTAATCAGGAAGCGATTCTNGAGAATTCGACCCGGGTGCTGGCAAACACCATGGGTATAAATGTTAATTCTAAATTTGACCTGTCACAGACTGACCAAAAAAGATCAACTCTGGAATCTCAAAATGAACTGTGGGAAATAGTGGCGGAACGCAACCAGGCCATCTTGTCCCGACGAACGCAGATAACCGCNTCGGACATTCGGGTGAAGATTGCCAGAGCAGGATACTTTCCTTCAATCTCAGCCTCGCTGGGGTACAGCGGTTCATCAGACAAAATAGATCAACTTTATTCAGACGTGGATAAACACTGGCGGCAGTCTTTGAGTCTTTCCATATCCTATCCACTTTTTACAGGGCTTCAACGATCGAGCCAGTTGCAGCGGGCAAAGATAGACGCTGAGATCGCCAGGGAAGAATTCGATAGGCTGACCAGGGACCTGCGTGTTCAGTTCGACAGTTATTACAGACAGTGGAAAAATATCAGCAGGTCGATTCCAATATATACGGAAACAAAAGCATCGGCTGAGGAAGACCTTCGGCTGGTTCAGGAAATGTACAATCTGGGAGCCTCGACCATTCTTGATGTTCTAAATGCGCAACTTTCGCTGGCACGGGCCAACAGTTCACTTGTTCGTGCGAGCTATGATGAACGGATCCTCAGGTCGGAGTTGGATGCTATGGCCAGTAGATTGTAACTAATGATGAGGTAACATGAAAAAAAAGAAAAAGAATAAAANTAACAAAAAAAGAAATATAATTGTTATTTCTATTTTGGTCTTAATTGTAGCTGGTATTTTTCTCAAATTCGTTTTTTCATCTGGTGTTAAACCGGTGGAGGTAACGGTGGAACCGGTAGCAAAACGTGAAATTGTTCACAAAGTTACAGCGTCAGGCAAAATCCAGCCGGAGAAGCAGGTAGAAATCAGCGCGAACATCAGTGCCCTCATCATGGAAATTTCAGTTGACGAAGGTGATTCTGTCATGATGGGACAGCACCTCATCTCTCTTGATCGTATGCGCTACGAAGCGGCTAGTGAGCAGGCTCTTTCACGGCTAAAATCAGCCGAGGCGAATCTGGTAAAAAATACGGCCATGAGAGATCGGGCAGAAAAGCTCTTTTCTGAGCAACTTATTTCCAGCCAGGAGATTGAATCTTCTACGGCAAGTTTCCAACTTGCGGAAAGCGACGTCGAAATGACAAGGGCGTCTTTAAAATCCGCCATGGATGATCTCTCGAAAACATCACTGTTGGCGCCCAGCAATGGTATCGTAACTGAGGTTAGGAAGGAAGAAGGTGAGATGGCTCTCGGCTCCATGTTTCAAGCTGATGTCATTATGAGTATTGCTGATCTTAGCAAAATGGAAGTGAACGTGGACGTGAACGAGAATGATGTGGTTTCCATTGAGATAGGTGATACCTCAGAAATCGAGATTGATGCTTTCCAGGACACGTTATTTTATGGCGTAGTGACAGAAATAGCCCACGTTGCTCAGACCTCTGGTCTGGGTACTCAAGAGCAAGTGACCAATTTCAAAGTGAAGGTTCGCATGATCGATGTGCCTGAAGGTATCCGCCCGGGTATGAGCGCCACTGCAAACATTGTTACCGATAAACGTGTAAATGCCTTGGCAATTCCTATACAGAGTCTTACTGTAAGGCCGGTCGGTTCTGAAAAACAGATGTCCCCGAACAAAGGTGTGCCTGAGAACGAATCTGAAGAAAGATCAAAGGCAAAAGTTCAGGAATTTGAGGAATTAATTTTTATTCTAGCAGATGAGCCTGGAGGCGTTCTGCGAAATGATGAATTATCTAAACCGGAAGGTTTGGATAAAATAAAATCTAAAGGCGACACCAAGTATGTACATATAAGACCGGTGAAAGTGGGTATTTCTTCCGAAACTCACTACGAGGTTCTTAGCGGTTTAGAGGAAGGCGAGCAAATTGTTATAGGCAGTTACCGTGCCATTAGTAAGGATCTCAGTCATAATAAAGCTGTGACCACAGGTGAAGATGGAGGAGAGAATAAAAAAGGGTTCAGGATTCAAATTGGCGGGTCTTCCAAATCGGAGAATTAACCATCCCTGACCTGATTTCCCTGAATAGTATCAAGCGTTACTATGACGTAGGCGGCGAAGTCGTTCGGGCGCTTGACGGAGTAGATCTAGTCATTCGTCCAAATGAATATATTTCCATTATGGGTCCTTCGGGTTCAGGCAAGTCTACCCTCATGAATATGATTGGCTGCCTTGATACACCTACAAATGGAACTTACGAATTTGAGGGTGAATTGGTTCATGAAATGGATGACAATCAGCTGGCATCAATTAGGAACCGTAAAATTGGTTTTGTCTTTCAGACATTTAACCTTCTTCCCAAAGCAACGGCCCTGCGAAACGTAGAGGTGCCTCTTATTTATGCTAATATTTCCAGGATGGAAAGACTTGAGCTAGCGAAGGAATCGTTAACTGCTGTGGGGTTGGGAGATCGCATGCACCACAAACCCAGTGAACTTTCAGGAGGTCAGCGTCAGCGGGTGGCCATTGCTCGAGCATTGGTGAATAGCCCTTCTATCATCCTAGCAGATGAACCGACAGGTAATCTCGATTCAAAAAGTGGTGTTGAAATAATGAAAATTTTTGATGAACTGCATGACAAAGGGAATACCATTATTCTGGTAACACATGAAGAATATATTGCTGATCACGCCGATAGAACTATCCATCTGTTTGATGGTAAGGTAAAGGAAGATGTTAGAAAGGGAAAAAGAGCTGAACCGGAGGCAATTTTTTAGTTTTGTTTGGTCTCATCTGGGAAAATTTTCGTATTTCCCTTTCTTCTATATTTGCTAATAAATCTCGTTCTATACTTTCAGTGCTAGGCATTGTTATCGGTGTTCTGTCAGTTACACTTATGGGTACCATGATCTCAGGCCTGGATGCCACATTCGAAAAAAGTATGGCCAGTTTTCGCAGTAATGTTCTTTTTATAAGCAGAATGGATTGGTTTGGTGGTGACTTTGACTGGTGGGAGCTTCGCAACCGGCCCCGAATTAAACAGGAATATGGTGAAAAATTGAGGATACGATCCCAGTTTGTTGAAGCAGTTGCGCCTACATCAGATCGAGGTGGCAGCATTATTAGAAAAGATAAACAAATTGATACCCGATNTTTTGGAACGACACCTGAATACCTGGCCACTAATGATNNTACTGAGATTGCCAGTGGCCGGTTTTTTACTGAAGGTGAAAACCGCTCAGGAACACGTGTGGTTATNATTGGTGCCGGTATAGCTGAAGCCCTTTTTGAANATGAAAATCCTTTAGGTCANCATGTGAAGNTNGGTAATCACAAGTTTCGTGTTATCGGTGTCACTGGGNAAATGGGAACATTTATGGGNCTTTTCAGTCTNGATAANCAGGCCATAATTCCCTTAGGTACTTTTCAGAGGCTTTTCGCCCGTCGTGGATGGATGAGTATTCGGGTAAAACTGAATACATCAAATATTGATGAAGCCAAGGAGGAGATTCGGGGACATATGCGNGTAATCCGGGGNNTAAAACCGACCGAAGANGACAATTTTGCTATGCCACACTCATCCACCTTTGAATCTCAATACCAAGCNATCAAACTTGCTATCGGCGGAACAGGTATATTTATCACCGCTCTTTCGCTNATTGTAGGTGGGATTGGTATCATGAATATCATGTTTGTTTCTGTCAAGGAACGGACNCGGGAGATAGGTGTCCGAAANGCANTAGGGGCGACTCAACGGNNGATTTTAAGCCAGTTTCTTATGGAAGCAATTATGATCTGTTTTTTGGGNGGTCTGCTTGGTTTGGGGATNGCTTTTGGATTTAGCANGGTAATTAACCAATTTTTCCCCTCGGTCATGCCTTATGGACTTGCAATGGNAGCNATTTTTCTTAGTATCATTATTGGTATCGTTTCTGGACTTATACCNTCTTCNCGAGCTGCACGNCTNGACCCTATTGAGGCGTTGCGTTACGAATGAGAACCAAACGGTCCCANCTAAAAAANACNCTTAAGGAAAGCTTTCGCATGGCNGTGGAAGCCATTCGGCAGAACAAGCTTCGTTCCATCCTTACACTTCTAGGAATNAGTATAGGTGTGTTTTCAGTCATCGGTGTTATGACCGCTATCCGGACATTGGAAGTTTCCATTGATTCGCAACTGGATATTTTTGGTACGAATACTTTTNTNGTTAAAAAATGGCCANCTATTATGNTTTCGGGTGGCCATGGCGGTGGAAAAAAATACAGGGAACGAAAAAACATCGATTTTTTTCAGTTTGAAGAATTAAAACGTCGTGCAACGTTTCCTCTAAGAGTAAGTGTGATTGATGGTACTGATGAACGAAATATTCGTTACAAGGATAAACAGTTAAAACGAACAGCGGAACTTCAAGGTNNNGATGAATGGGGNTTGCGTAGTCGCANTACATTCATACTTAGTGGTCGCAACTTCATGGAAGATGATGTTCGCTTTTTTAGGAATGTCACTATTTTAGGTCNGGATGTGGTNGATATATTATTTCCGTTTGAAGATCCTATTGGAAAGANAATTCAAATCAAGGGTCTTGACTACACTGTANTCGGTATTACAGAGAGGAANGGGCAGGCATTTGGACAAAGTCAGGATAATTATGTCCTGATCCCTATNAGTGTTTATCTNCAACGGTTTTCTAATAGATGGACGTCATTGGGTATCACTGTAGAAGCTGTATCGGCTGCTATGTATGATAAAACNGTAGACGAAGTGATCGGATTAATGAGAACAATTCGAAAAGTTNCCCCTGAAGATGAGAATGATTTTGANATTNCNTCCAATGAAGAATTGGCTAATACTTTGGCAGGTTTTACGGGNGGAATAAAANTGTTTGCNGGNGCGGTNAGNGTTATTGCTCTTNTNGTAGCAGGNATTGGCATTATGAATATTATGCTCGTGTCGGTNTCTGAAAGNATCAAAGANATCGGNATTCGCAAAGCNATAGGTGCAAATCGAAATGANATTCTAACNCAATTTCTAATGGAAGCNATCTTCTTGAGTCAGTTCGGCGGTGTTGTTGGTGTTATCCTGGGTATTCTGGGAGGTAANCTGGTGGCTGTTTTNCTCAANGTTTCNNCGNNAATNCCCTTTGACTGGGCNTTCTACGGTATGGCTATCTGTTCNNTGGTGGGCATCAGTTTNGGTATTTACCCTGCTTGGNGGGCNGCNAATNTNGACCCTATCGAATCCCTCCGCTACGANTANNAGGACTNCCNNGCGGGAAAACTTTCAACNNTCTTTTCCAAGTTTTCCTTTCCCTTGATTGNNGANAAGNGNACAGCTAAATTTTTACTGGCACGATAATTGNANTAAAGAACAANAAGTGACNAAAAANCAGACGGTTGACCGTGATGAGGTTCTNAAAATCGCGGCTTTGGCAAAACTCCATCTTTCTGAGGAGGAGGTTTCNTTGTATACNGNTCAGATGAATGAGATCCTCGAATACATGAAGCAATTGGATNAGCTAGACACTGAAGATGTNGAGCCTCTCAGCCATGTTCTTGATCAGATCAATATGACTCGCCCAGATGAGGAAAAAGCTTCTCTCAGCCGTGATGAGGCGCTCCGAAATGCCCCTGAGACCGANGGNGAGTATTTTNTCGTGCCGAATGTAATCGAAAAATCATAATGTCAAATGCCAGAGCTATTGAATNTGTCGGAGTGATCCCGGCGAGGTATCGCTCTATCCGTTTCCCGGGTAAAGTTCTCGAATCCATTGACGGCTTACCTATGGTGGCTCATGTTTACAAAAGGGCAACGGCCTCACAGCTTGATAAGGTTATTATAGCGACTGATCATGCAGCTGTTCAAAAGGCCATGGAGGAATTAAATATACATGTCATGATGACAGCCGAGAGCCANCACTCAGGCACCGAAAGAGTAGCTGAAGTTGCTGAATCTGTCAGCGGNGATATCTTTATTAACATTCAGGGAGACGAGCCTTACATAGAGCCTGGGATNATTAATCTTCTCATNGAACAATTTCAGGCAGAGCCGATAACACCCATGGCCACAGTTGCTTCTACAAATCTGTCTGATAAAGACTGGAACAATCCTGATATTGTTAAAGTTCTGGTTGGAGAAGACGGNAAAGCGATCGNTTTTTTTAGNGTGCCANTCAGCCANACACCCAAGGATAATTGCTATAAACATCTGGGCATTTACGGATTCAAGAGAGATTTTCTGATCGAGTTTGCCGGAATGGNGCGGTCTGCCAANGAGAAAGCTCTTGATCTTGAGCAGATGAGAGCTTTGGATAACGGGATACCCATTGNAGTGGCCATTACCGATCTTGACTCTGTAGGAATAAACAGACCGGAAGACCTTGAAAAATTGAAGGAGAGAGAGATTATTGCCTAAGAAACCAACGAAATACATTTTTGTGCTGGGAGGTGTCATTTCCGGGCTTGGCAAAGGAATTACCTCCGCATCTATCGGCTATCTGTTGAAGAGCAGAGGTCTATCTGTCACCATTATGAAATTGGATCCTTATCTCAACGTAGACCCCGGTACCATGAACCCNTATCAGCACGGTGAAGTATTTGTTNTGGATGATGGTTCTGAAACAGACCTTGATCTGGGACACTACGAGCGGTTCATCGATGTGGATATGAGCAAGAACAACAACGCNACNACNGGGCAAGTGTATGAAGCTGTTCTGGAAANGGAGCGTNTGGGAGATTACCTCGGTCAAACNATTCAGGTNATCCCACATATCACGGATGAGATTAAACGACGNGTGTATGAAATGAATAGACCNAGACGGTTTGANGCAGTTATATCCGAAGTTGGNGGTACAGTCGGTGACATTGAAAGTTTGCCATTCCTGGAAACAATTCGGCAAATCCGCTTGGAAAAGGGACGGGAGAATGTATTTATTGCCCATGTGACTCTTTTGCCCTTCGTGGAAGCCAGTGAAGAGTTAAAGACAAAACCGACACAGCACAGTGTAATGAAATTGAGGGAGATCGGTCTTGAGCCCGACCTGATACTGTGCAGGTCATCTTTTCCAATCCCTAAATCTGTGAAAGAGAAGATTTCACTCTTTTGCAGTGTGCCGACCTCACATGTTGTTGAAGCGAGAGATGTGAAAAGCATTTATGAGGTCCCCCTTGTTTTCCATGAGCAGAAAGTTGGTCAACTTGTTGCCCAACAACTGGGCCTTGATGGTGCCAATCCGAACATTACCAAATTGGAAGCGTTCGTGGATCGGTTCAAGAATCCNGGNCACGAGGTNACCATTGCTCTCTGTGGGAAATACACAGAACTACCCGATGCGTACAANAGCGTNCTNGANGCNTTCATCCATGCNGGTGTGGAAAATGANGCCCGTGTTTCTATTAAATGGATTAANTCAGAAGAACTTGTNTCAGATNAANAGTGTGANAAACAGCTCGGTGNNGTTGATGGNATANTNGTACTGCCGGGTTTCGGTGATCGCGGTACCGAAGGAAAGGTTCTCGCAGGAAAGTATGCCAGAGAAAAGAAGGTTCCTTATTTAGGGATCTGTCTCGGATTACAAACAGCCGTCATCGAATTCGCCCGCCATGTCTGTGGATTGAAAAAGGCTACCAGTACCGAATTCAAAAAGCGAGCCAGTGAACCGGTTATAGATCTCATGGACGGGCAGAAAAAAGTAAAACGTAAAGGTGCTACCATGCGTCTTGGTGCTTACGCTTGTGAAGTTAAATCAGGAACAAAAACCTATAAGGCTTATCGGAAGAAAATGGTTTCAGAGCGGCACCGCCATCGCTACGAAGTAAATAACAAATTCAGGAAAGTGCTGGAAAAGCATGGGATGATCTTAAGTGGTATAAACCCGGACCTGAATCTTGTAGAAATCATTGAATTACCCGATCATCCCTGGTTTGTGGCGAGTCAATTCCATCCCGAGTTAAAAAGCCGCGTAAACCGTGCCCACCCTCTATTTCGTGATTTTGTAAAAGCAGCTGTGACCCACAGCAACTCACAATGACCATAACTGTTGACGGTGTCGTTTTCGGTGCTGATGTCATGCCTGTTATCGCAGGTCCCTGTGTCATAGAATCGCGCGACCACAGCCTGAATATGGCGGCTGCATTAAATGAGATTTTTTCAAGACTCGCCGTACCGTTTATTTTCAAGTCATCTTTCGACAAGGCAAACCGTACCGCTGGCGATTCTTTCCGCGGACCCGGTATAAATGAGGGATTACAGATTCTTGCTGAAGTCAAGAATGAGATAGATGTTCCCATCCTGACAGATATTCATACTCCTGACCAGGCGAAACCTGCGAGTGAAGTGGCGGATGTGCTCCAGATCCCGGCATTTCTTTGCCGGCAGACGGATTTGCTGGTGGCGGCCGCCGAAACCGGTAAATGCATCAATGTAAAAAAAGGGCAGTTTGTGGCGCCAGGAGATGTGACCGCTATAACTGAAAAAATAGAAAATGCCGGAAATAGTCAGATATTGGTGACAGAGCGGGGTGCATCCTTTGGCTACAACAATCTTGTCTCCGACATGCGGTCAATCGCAATAATTAAAGAGACCGGTTATCCGGTTGTTTTTGATGCAACTCACAGTGTCCAGCGTCCCAGTGCACAAGGGGATCACTCAGGGGGAGACCGGGAGATGATCCCCCTTCTGGCTCGTGCTGCCGTAGCCGCAGGTTGTGACGCTCTTTTCATGGAAGTCCATGATAATGTTGACGGTGCAAGAAGCGATGCTGCAACTCAGTGGCCTCTTGAAAGAACGGAAGAATTGATCTCCTCTCTGGTTCGAATCAGGGAGGCAGTTTCTTCTTGATATGAGTAAAACTGTTGAACATCGTCTGCCAAAGATCAAACTTCTCATCACCGATGTGGACGGCGTATTGACGGACGGCTCCATTTATCTGGGGAACGACGGTGTTGAGTTAAAACGTTTCAGCATCCATGATGGTGCCGCTGTAGCCTTTGCACGAGCAGCGGGATTGAAACTTGCTGTTATTTCGGGGCGTTACTCTCCCGCCACAGAATCGAGAATGAAAGAATTGGGAATTGATGAAGACTGTTATCAGGGTAAGCTTAACAAAGTGAAAATTTATGATGAACTGTGCCAAAAGTATGACCTCAAGGATGATGAGGTAGCCTACATTGGCGATGATCTTATAGATGCGGCTGTTATGGAGAAAGTGGGCATAGCAATAGCTGTTCGAGACGCACACCCTTTTATCAAAGAGATCGCTCACCACTGCACGGAGGCTGTCGGCGGAAAGGGAGCATTTCGCGAGGCAGTGGAACTGATCCTGAAGGGTCAGGGCCTCTACGAAGAAACACTCAAAACTATCAGGAACAGAATTGCATCAAAAGATGAGTAAGAACAAACCAAACATCGATATTGGTCGGAATGTGATCCAGATCGAATCTGAGGCGCTTACATCGCTGGCGAAAAGAGTCGGAGAAGACTTCCACAGAGCGGTAGAACTGATCTTTGATAGAAGTGGCCGGGTTGTGGTTACTGGCATGGGTAAGTCGGGTCTTATTTCACAGAAGATTGCATCCACATTTGCCAGCACCGGCACGCCCGCACAGTTCATCCATCCCAGCGAAGCTGTCCACGGTGATATCGGTATGGTGACTTCACAGGATACAGCCCTAGCCGTATCCAATAGTGGTGAAACTTATGAGATTATNCAACTTATACCAATTTTTGCACGACTGAATGTTCCTGTTATTGCACTTGTGGGGCGAACCGATTCTACCATAGGTAGNAAAGCGGATATNGCATTGGATGTGAGTGTTGAGAGAGAAGCGTGTACTCTGGAACTCGCACCAACCGCCAGCACCACAGCAACGCTGGCTATGGGAGACGCTCTCGCCATTGCGCTCCTCGAAAAACGTGGTTTTAAACCTGAAGATTTTGCGCATCTNCACCCCGCCGGTTCTCTTGGGAAAAAGCTCCTCCTCACTGTTCAGGAAATCATGCATTCTGGTGATGATCTTCCTTTCGTNACCGATTCTTCTGATGTAAAGTCCACACTCCTCACAATAAGTGAGAAACGCCTCGGCGTTGCCGTTGTATTAAATGAGGAAGGTCGGCTGTGCGGAATTATTACTGACGGTGACATTCGCCGGGCTTTTGAGAAAGACAGTNATCTATTCAACAAAACCGCAGAATCACTGNTCCAGTCTGAGGAACCGAGATGGATATCAGCCGATACACTCGCCATCAATGCATTGGAAATNATGGAAAAGCATTCCATTACTTCTCTGCTTGTCTATGAGTCTGAAAAAAAGGATTCAGCCCCTGATGGTCTGGTTCATATCCATGACATTTTGCNGGCGGGGGTAATGTGAAGACNATTGTTCCTCTGTTTCTAACGGTATCNTTTTTTNGCTGTGNCGGAGTCGATAGTGATGCTTCACTGGGGAGCAAGGATGACTTTTCTGATCAGGAGAGTTGGAANCCTACTATTATCCTTACGCGTGAAGCTAAAAAACGAGCTGTCGTCAAGTCAGGACATCTNGCGAAATATGNCGATAAAAAAGAAGTGATTTTGGAAGGAAACGTAGANGCTGATTTTTTCTCCNCAGAGGAAGAGCATATGTCCAATCTGAAATCAGAGCACGCTTTTGTTTATGAGGAGACGGACAATCTCCTTGCCATNGGAAACGTTGTTGTGGTCTCCGATAGTGGTGTAACACTTTTCACAGATTCTCTCTACTGGGATAACAAGCTGGAAAAGATCACTTCGAATGATACTATCATGTTGACCACTGAGATGGANGATACGCTCTACGGCGTCGGTTTTGAATCCGATGTAGATCTTACTCACTGGAAGATTATAAAACCGTGGGGGGTCACGGCACGGGAGAAATGAGTTCGCATTCNAACGGTGTCATTCTCAGAACTGAAAATCTTGTAAANGATTACGGGAAGAGAACGGTTGTAAGAGATGTCTGTCTGGAATTGAATAAGGGCGAGATTGTGGGACTCCTTGGTCCTAACGGCGCCGGAAAGACAACTTCATTTTATATGATTACAGGTATGATCANGCCAACGGACGGCTCAGTGTACCTGGGAGATGATGAGATTACCGACCTTCCCATGTATCAAAGATCGAGAAGGGGTATCGGTTATCTTNCTCAGGAACCTTCCATCTTTACGAAACTGTCTGTAGAGGACAATATTCGTCTCGTGCTGGAAATGACCGATTNTTCTAAAAGTGAACGAGAGGAGCGGTTNGAGACTTTGCTCAATGATCTGTCCATAACGGAGATCAGGAAGAATAAGGGTTNTCAGCTTTCAGGAGGAGAGCGCCGCCGAACTGAAATATGCCGAGCTCTGGTAATGGATCCCGATTTCATTTTACTCGATGAGCCTTTTGCNGGCATCGATCCCATTGCNGTAGAAGACATCCAGAACATTGTTNAAANCCTCAGTGACCGCACTATCGGAGTTCTTATAACAGATCACAATGTTCGAGAAACCCTTTCTATTACTGACAGGGCATACCTTCTGTATGATGGTCAGATCCTCAAAGCGGGAACTGCTGAATTTCTCGCCAGCGATGAAGAAACACGCAAGCTTTACCTTGGCTCAAGATTTACACTAAACTGATGCCGAAACTGTCACAAACNCTGGAACAACGTCAAAAACTNTCGCCTCAGCAGATACTTCAGACGGTACTTTTGCAGATGAACAGTGTCGATCTTGAGGAAAGAATTTTAGAGGAGTTGGAGGAGAATCCGGCCCTAGAACTCAGTGAGCCGGTAGAGACTGAATCAGATTCTGATTCTGAGTCTGAAGAACCTACTGAGGATGTGGACTGGGACGAAATTTTAAATGCTGAAGATGAAGAACGAACAAAAGGGCCGTACGACAGATCAAAGGAAAAGAGAGAAGTGCCCGTTAGGGAAGTGCTTACACCGGTGGAAAGATTGTTGGAGCAGATTGACTTGATGGATATCTCTGCCACAGATCGCGTTATTGCCGAGTCTATCGTCTGGAACATTGATGAGCAGGGCTATTTAGCCGCCGAAGTTGAACTTATTGCTGACAGGCTTGATGCCGAGGTGAGCGATGTGGAGCGGGTACTTAAGGTTGTCCAGCGGATGGAGCCGCCGGGAATCGGTGCTCGAGATCTTCAGGAGTGCCTGACTGTCCAACTTGAGGTCAACGGAGAGAGTGATTTGGCCTACAAAATTGTTAGGGAAAAATTTGAAGATTTNGCCAACCGCCGATNCGAACNACTGGAGGANNAANTGAACTGTCACCGGGATGANCTTCANGAAGCATTTGATGTCATTTCCCGGCTCAATCCCAAACCCGGCGAAGGATCGCCCACTTCAGACGCCGACTACATTCTTCCTGATCTGCTTGTGGAGGAGGTGGACGGCAAACTTCTGGTATCTGTGAATGATGGTAATCTTCCCGATATTCGCCTTTCCTCTTTATATGAGAATCTNTTAAAGGCAAAAAACGGGAACAGTAGTGATGTGAAAANTTTTTTGAAGAAGAAAGTGGAGTCNGCTAAGTGGTTTGTTCTAGCCGTTCAGNAAAGACAACTNACCATGATAAAAGTGANGAATGCCATCATTAANAGGCAAGATNCCTTTTTCAGNGGAGATACTTCAATTCTCCGCCCCATGATNTTGAAAGATATTGCCGATGAAATTGAGATGGACATCTCCACCGTCAGCCGTGTGACACGAGGGAAATATGTTCAGACACCGTGGGGTGTTTTTGAACTGAAACACTTCTTTTCNGAAGGGATGGTGACTGAGAGTGGTGAAGAAGTTTCTACTAAACTGGTAAAGGATGTGCTCAANAAAATTATCGATAGCGAAAACAAAGGACATCCTCACTCTGATGACAAATTAGCAGAGAGGATGAAGGAGAGGGGATATCTTATCGCAAGGCGAACAGTTGCGAAGTACCGTGAACAGTTAAAGATTCCAGTAGCCCGTTTGAGGCGAGCTTTGCCGTAATTAAACTAAAATAAGGAGAACTGAGATATGGCAAGAAAGATAGTTGTGGGTGATCAAGAGATCACAATACCCACCTTCAACATTGGTGGACTTGCAATCCTACTATTGGTTGTAGGTGCCTGGTTTGTCTTGAGCGCCTTTTATGTGGTGGGCCCAGATGAGGAAGGTGTCGTCCGTCGTTTCGGCAAATGGGTGAGGACAGAGCCCAGCGGTCTCCACTTCAAATTCCCTTATCCCATTGAGAAAGTTGACCTGCCTAAAGTGACGCAGGTACAAGAGATTTCTGTCGGCAGAATTCTCAAGGAAGCGAAAATGNTAACTGGGGATGAAAATATCCTTCTGGTGGAGGTGAGAGTTCAGTACAAGATCAAGGATGCGGCCCAGTATCTGTTCAATGTNCGCAACGTTGAGGAGACNATCAAGGATGCTACTGAATCAGCTTTGCGGCAAACTATAGGATCNCANCCCATCGATGACCCTCTTACTGAAAAGAAGGCAGANATCATGGATGANATCCAGCTTTCACTGCAGNAAATGCTGGATCATTACAAATGCGGTATTGATGTACGGCAGGNTCAGCTTCAGGATGTAAATCCCCCTCAGGAAGTNGATTTTGCTTTTAAGGATGTTCAGAGCGCGAAGGAGGAAAAAGAACAGTTAATCAATGAAGCTCTTGGCTATCAGAACGACATCATACCAAAGGCGCGGGGTGGTGCCGAAAAGTTGATTCGTGAAGCTGAGGCTTACCGTGAAGAACGAATAAAAAGAGCAGAAGGTGATGCATCAAAATTTCTTTCTGTTCTTGCTGAATACCGGAAAGCGAAAAAGGTAACGGAAAAAAGGCTTTATCTTGAAACCATGGAGCAAATTCTTCCCGGTATTGAAAAAGTAATACTCGACGAAAAAGCTGGGAATCTGTTAAATATACTGCCTTTGGGAAATCTTGAGGGCGTTAAGAAAACGGGGGTGAACAAATGAAAAGTCTAGGAATTGTACTGATAATGGCCGCGGTAGGCCTTTTCCTGTGCGCCTATACCATTGATGAGACTGAACAAGCCATTATACTTGAATTTGGCCGACCGGTCGATGAACCTGTGATTGAAGCAGGATTGCATTTCAAAATGCCATGGCGGCAGCTGGTTAAGTTCGAGAAACGGATTTTGGAATACGATGTGAAGCCGACAGCTATCCTTTCCCTTGACAAAAAGAGACTGGAAGTAGATAACTATGCACGCTGGAGAATATCCGAGCCATTGAAATTCTATCGCGCTGTAAGGACCATTAACGGTGGTCTCGGCAGGATAGATCCCATCGTCTACTCTGAAATTAGAGTTGAGCTCGGTAAGCACAATCTTACAGAGATCGTTGACAAACGGCGAGAAAAGATTATGGGGATCGTTACTGAGGAAGCTCGTAAAAAACTGGATGAGTACGGTATTGACGTTATCGATGTCCGCATAAAACGTGCCGACCTATCTCAAGAGAACGAGAAAGCCGTTTTCGACCGGATGATTGCTGAGCGTGAACGGCAGGCAAAACAGTACAGGTCAGAAGGTGAGGAAGAGGCGCTGAAGATCCGGGCTGAGACTGATAAGGAGAAGACCATCATTCTTGCTGAAGCTTACAAGGAATCTCAGGAAATTTCCGGTGAAGGAGACGCTCGAGCCGTGGAGATATATGCCGGCGCTTATAAATCGGATCCCGATTTTTATGAGTTCGTAAGGACATTGGACGCCTACCAAAAGGTCATTGACGATAAGACCACACTCATCCTTTCCACTGATTCAGAGCTCCTTGATCTTATGAAAGGGAAGAAGTGACCGTTCGTTCAACCACTATTTTGGGCGTCAGGCTTAAGAACAGCGCTGCCATGGGCGGAGACGGTCAAGTCACATTCGGTGACATGGCTCTGAAACAGAAGGCTGTAAAAGTGAGAAAGTTTGAGGGAGATAAAAGACTAATTCTCGGTGGTTTTGCGGGTGCTGCTGCCGACGCCCTCACACTCTTCGGTAAATTTGAAGAAAAACTGGAAGAGTACAACTGGCAGCTTCAGAGAGCGGTGGTGGAACTGGCAAAAGAGTGGCGCACAGACAAGTATCTCCGCAACCTGAATGCACTGCTTGCTCTTATGGACAAGGAACACAGTTACCTTGTTTCAGGCGACGGGAACGTTATTGAACCGGACGGCTCTGTTATCTCTATTGGTTCAGGAGCTGGGTATGCACAAGCTGCTGCTGAAGCACTGCTCAGTTGTAAGATCAATTCCCCCAAAGAGATTGTGAAACGGAGCCTTGAAATAGCCGCTGATATCTGCATCTATACAAATCATCACATTACTGTGATGGAACTGAAGTGAAGGATCTAACGCCAAAAGAAATCGTTTCTGAGCTCGACAAGTATATTGTCGGACAGGAGAATGCTAAAAAATCTGTGGCTATTGCTCTAAGAAACCGTTGGCGTCGACAGCGGCTTTCTGATGAAATGCGAGAAGAAGTTGTTCCGAATAATATTATTCTCATAGGCTCCACAGGTGTAGGAAAAACGGAAATCGCCAGGCGGCTTGCAAATCTTGCTGATGCACCGTTCATTAAGATTGAAGCATCAAAATTTACAGAAGTGGGCTATGTTGGCCGTGATGTAGAATCCATTGTGCGGGACCTCATGGATATTGCTGTCTCTATGGTGCAGTCTGAGATGGAAAAAACTGTTTCTGAAGAGGCGGAGAACCTTGCCAATGAACGATTGCTGGATCTTCTTTTTCCCACCAACGGCGCGCCTAAAACAGCTTCAGATAATCCTGAGGTGGCGGAGCGGCAGCAACGAACCAGGGACAAACTGCGAAATAAACTGATGGCGGGAAAATTCGAAGATAAAGTGGTGGAAATAGATGTTTCCAATGATGGAATGCCCATGATGCAGGTTTTCGGCCCTGTTGGATTAGAGGAGATGGGGATGAATCTACAGGAGATGTTTGGTAGCGCAATCCCGAAAAAGAGAAAGCAAAGAAGGACAACCGTTTCTGAAGCCCGACGGATTCTGGCAATGGAAGAGGTGACAAAACTTATTGATCATGAAGAGGCATTGCGGGAAGCGCGATCCAGGGTGGAAAATTCGGGCATTGTATTCTTGGATGAAATCGATAAAGTGGTGAGTGGAAATACCGGAGCGGGACCTGATGTTTCCCGAGAGGGCGTTCAGCGTGATATCTTGCCAATTATCGAGGGAAGTAACGTTATCACAAAGTATGGTGTCGTCCGGACTGATCATGTTCTTTTTATCGCAGCAGGGGCCTTTCACGTCTCTAAACCATCTGATATGATTCCGGAGCTCCAGGGTCGGTTTCCCATCCGTGTCGAGATGGATACTTTGAACTCAGACGATTTTATCAAGATCCTTACTCACCCCCAGAACGCATTGATCAAGCAATACACGGCCCTTTTGGAGACAGAAGGAGTGAAACTGAAATTCACGAAAGGGGCCATCAATGCCATCGCTCAGATTGCCACAGAGGTGAATGAAGCGATGGAAAATATTGGTGCCCGGCGGCTCCACACAATTATGACTACTTTACTGGAGGATATCCTGTTTGAAAAATCTGAAGTTGCGTCGGAGTCTATCTCAATCACGAAAGAGATGGTCGTGGGTCAACTGTCGGAAATTGTGCAGGATCAGGACCTCAGCAGGTATATTCTCTAATCCAAATTAAAGAGATNGTTGACTAAGGATTTTCTGCACATNACAGATTTCTCAACGGAANAGATTCAAGCCNTTTTTGATNTTNCCACNCGCTTGAAAATGGAGACTCACAAAGGGAAGCCTCATCATCTTCTCAGNGGTAAAACACTAGCAATGATCTTTCAGAAACCGTCGGCCNGGACCCGNGTCTCATTTGAGACAGGTATGTGCCAGCTCGGTGGACATGCGCTTTTTCTGGGGCCGGCTGATGTGGGACTAGGGAAGCGTGAGGCGGTGAAGGATCTGGCTCAGCTTTTCTCCCGCTATAACGATCTAATCATGGCACGTGTTTTCGATCATGAGCATATCCTCCAGCTGGCCGAACATGCCACTGTGCCGGTCATCAACGGCCTCACGGACTACAATCATCCGTGCCAGGTCATGGCAGATATTTTTACGGTATTAGAACACCGGGGTCATCTGGATGATCTGAAGGTTTCATTCATCGGAGACGGGAATAATGTTTTTCACTCATGGCTTTTTCTCGCTCAGCGACTGCCTATGCAGTTGGGACTGGCATGTCCGGAGGGGTATGACCCTGACCAGGAACTGGTTGAAAAGACGCGTTCAACCGGCTTGAGTGAAATTGTTATCTCCCATGACCCTTTTGATATTGCAACAGGTTCTGATGTTGTCTATACAGACGTTTGGGCAAGTATGGGGCAGGAAGAAGAAACGAAAGATAGGGCGAAAATATTCCAGCCGTTTCAAGTCAATTCAGAACTGATGGAGGCTGCTGGCGAAAAGGCCTACTTTCTCCATTGTCTTCCAGCACATCGAGGCGATGAAGTGACGGACGATGTGATTGACAGCCCTCAGTCCATTGTCTTTGATGAAGCTGAGAACAGGATGCATGTCCAGAAAGCGATCATGGTCACACTCATGGGGGCAACATAGCCCCAGGTCTTAAGGCTTGCCGCACTTTCCGGTGTTTATTCACCGGCCTGTTCTTTTTTCTCCTAACATCTCTATCTGCGCAGACCTACAGCAGGGATCAGTTTAGCGCACGTGTCAAAGATGCCCTTGCCGCTGTAAAAGAAACGAAAAGTTCTTTCAAGAGTATAGAGAGAGCTATAAAAAAACAGTTTCCGACGGGTTCGCAAAATTCGCCTATTTATCTTTCGCTTAAAGAGCAATACACTTCCTACGGCGATATTGTAAAAAGAACTAATACAGCTGAGCCCTTATTCAAAAAAAATGGTGTTGCTTTCGAAAAAATGTTTGGTGGTGTCTTAAAAAGAAAAGATGAGATCACGACTGAAGATGATGAGTTTGCTGAAACGAAACGGCTTGCCAATGAATTAGAGGCAATTCTGACTTCGATCCAGGAAGATATTGCCAAAGTGCCTTCTTTGGATCAATTCCTGCAGGATATTCTAGAGCGATCTGAAAAGGTTGCTGAGCTTCAAAAAGAGTTGGGAAAACAGGTGTCATCATTTTCCCGCGAAGTAGAACGTAACCGGAAGTCAACTCAAACAGTTGAATCAGAGTTTAAAGATGTTTCAACCTGGCTAATAAAATACCCGTTATCCAAAGAAGGAGACAAGATTCGTGAACAGCTTTTTTTAATGCAATCAGAGTACAGTGGCAATCAAACGACTCTAGAGAATATTCAGAAGCAGATCAGACATTTCCTTTCCGGTGCTGCCAGCCCTGGTGAGGAAGGGACGGTTTGGAAATCTTTTGATGCAATCAACGATGAGCGTATGAAACTTCTTTCAAGTCTCGAGGCATCACCGGCTATTCTCGAAGCTCAGCGGGAAGAGCTGGAGCAGGTGAGCCGTGACATGGATGATTTCAGAAAAGAGGTGGCGGACGCTAGGGGTGATTTAGATAAGAAACTCCGTTCTTTCACTAAAGAAGTGAAGAAAAATCATCAGGCAGCTGAAAAAATTGAGGCTCGGTTTTTAGATGTGTCTGCGGGCATTGAAACCTACCCAATTTTTTCAGAGGGTGATTTGGTTAGAAAACAACTGATGTCCATGCAAGATGAATACAATAGCTATCAGGATTCTCTTCAGGCTACTCTCGCACATTTTGATCGATTTCTGGCAGGAAAAACAGAGCCGGAAGAGGGACAAACCGCCCGGCAAACTCTTGATGATATCCAAAATAGGCAGACAAAACTTGAGACTCTTCTTAAAGCCAAACCAGAAGCTCTTGATCAACAGCGAAGGAAACTGGATGATTTAAACGAACTTATTGCTGAGTTCAAGGATGTGCTTGAAGATATGGAGACAGGCATTGCCTCTCTCGATGCCAGT
>PBTS01000010.1:0-15780 GCA_002729175.1 Fidelibacterota bacterium | reverse complement strand
TTACTGGGTTCATGAAGGAATATGTTCCTACGCCGACGCTCTCTATCACCGGGAAGTGGCCGGGGAAGATGGGTATCACAAAAAAATGGCCAACGCAAGACACGGCATCCAAAATGTGAAGCCAATTATTCCAAAACGAAATGCAAGTACTGATGAGGTTTACCAGGGAGACATCTACGGCAAGGGATCGTATATGATGCACTCTTTGCGCTTTATAATGGGTGACAGACGATTCTTTCGAGTATTGAAGGAATTNGTTACAAACAATAANTANACCTATAAAAATCTCGTGTTAGAAAAGGATTTTACCTCACATTTCAGTGACAACGCTAGTCAGNATCTGANCCCATTCATCCATATGATGCTNTANACCACTGATCTTCCTATAGCTATAATTAACAAAGTGAAACAGAATCGTTACGCTTTGAGCGTTGAATCAGTTGGAATGAAGCTGCCTGTTGAGGTGAAAATTGGGGANAGAATTCGAACAATTACTCTCAGTTCAGANCCGGTTGTTGTAAGAGCAATAGAAAAGCCNGTTATTGATCCCAATCACTGGTATTTATGGAGGCGTGATTTCGATGAAAAAATTGACCATTAGCATTACTTTCCTTCTTCTTTTTTATGCTGGGTGTGTAGCNCCNCCTCANAGCGNCTCTNCTGAAGTTACCTCNANTGAAGAAAGTANATTCACTTCCTCAAAATGGGATTATCCNGNAACAAGAAANGTTGATGTTACTGATAATTATCACGGAACAGTAGTGAGNGACGAATACCGCTGGCTTGAGGATGACAATTCTGAAGAGACGGCATCCTGGNTTACAGCACAGAACGAANTGACTTTTGGTTATCTGGATCAAATTCCATTCAGGAATAGAATCAAAGATCGCTTAACNGAATTATGGGATTATCCCAAGTATGGCACACCATTNAAGGAANNAGGAAANTATTATNTNTTCAAAAATGANGGTNTGCAGAACCANTCTNTACTCTATGTNCANGANGAACTAGATAGTGAAGCAAGATTGGTNATTGATCCNAACTCTTTCTCTGAAGATGGGACAATTGCCTTAAGCGGCCTCTCATTTTCTCATGACGGACGTTATATTGCATATGGGAAAAGCTCTTCTGGCTCAGATTGGCGTCAGTTCTTCGTTCGAGATTTAGAGACNNGAGAAGATTTATCAGATCATCTCAAATGGATAAAGTTTACCGGTCTAGCGTGGAGAGGAGATGGATTTTACTACAGTCGTTACCCNGAACCAAAAGAGGGAGATGAGCTGAAGGGACTCAGCCAGGCTTCAGCNATTTATTTTCACAAACTGAAGACTGATCANTCNGAAGATATCCTCTTCTATGAAGAGCCNGAAAATCCACTGATGTATAAAACTCTTTCGATCACCGAGGATGAGCANTATCTCATCCTGAACAGATCGATGGGAACTCACGGAAATGCAATATCAGTGATGGATTTAACTGCTAACGACGAAAAATGGATGAGTNTAATATCAGACTTTGAGGGAGAGCATTCAGTAGTTGACAATATCGATAACAGATTACTGGTTCTGACAGACAGAAATGCTTCCATGAATCGACTTGTATTAATNGATNCGATTAATCCAGATGAATCAAACTGGANAGATATTGTACCNGAGNGTAATGACAAGCTTTCCANTGCGACAGTTGTAAACGGTAATATAGTTGCAAGATACATGGTAGATGTTGCCAGNCAAATAAGANTGTATAATATTGAGGGANAATACATCAGGAATATTGAGTTGCCCNCCATGGGATCGGCCGGCGGCATATCAGGGGAGAGGGATGATCCGGAAATGTTNTTCAGCTTCTCATCCTTTGCTTATCCACCTANAACATTNCGATATGANATGGANGNCGATTCACTTTCAATCNTCCGAGAAACTAAAATCATGTTTGAACCNNATCAGTATANTACCGATCAGGTTTTTTACAGTAGCAAGGATGGCACAANAATTCCCATNTTTCTNACATATAAAAAAGGATTGAAGAAAGACGGATCCAATCCAACGTTACTTTATGCATACGGCGGTTTTAATATCAGTCGGNCTCCNGGGTTCAGNGTAAGNAATATAGTACTTCTTGAGAACGGAGGAATATATGCTTCAGCAAATATCCGCGGAGGTGGCGAATACGGCGATGCCTGGCATCGTGCNGGTATGCTAGNAAACAAACAGAATGTGTATGATGANTTTATTTCTGCAGCTGAATATCTGATCAGTGAANNNTANACTTCTTCAAATCATCTTGCTGTTANAGGAGGATCAAATGGAGGTCTTCTTATTGGAGCTGTACTAAATCAACGGCCAGAACTNTATAAGGTNGCATTCCCTGCTGTTGGGGTTATGGATATGCTGAGGTACCACNNATTCACGGTCGGTTGGGGNTGGNCCGTTGAATATGGAAGCAGCNATAACTCTGATCACTTNAATTTTCTTTANTCCTATTCACCNCTTCATAANATTCGTGAGAATGGTAATTANCCCGCTACACTCGTAACAACAGCCGATCATGATGATCGCGTGGTACCAGCTCACTCTTTCAAATATGCAGCTACTCTACAGGNNAAAAACAGGAGNAANCCTGANCCTCTATTGATTCGAATTGAACAAAAGGCTGGCCATGGGGGTGGCAAACCGACTTCTAAAAGGATCCAGGAGGCCGCCGATATATGGAGTTTCATGTTCTATAACATGGGTATAACACCAAAGTAANNTTTTTCTATTNAAGNATAAGCATACTTGGCACGTTGTATCCGTTTTTATGATTATTGTCTATCCACGAACTATTTGCCAGTATGGATAAGAAACTGTTCATTTTTATCCCGTTTGCCCTGTGGCTCATTTATGTAATCTTCCTAAGCGCATTCTATCCTGAGGTGAGGTGGGATTGGGAAAAGGAAGAAGCGAAACCTATGAGTTTTCCGGACGGATTTGTCTGGGGGGTGGCAACGGCTGCACATCAAGTTGAAGGTGGATGTACAAACAATTGGTCGGCCTGGGAGAATTCCACTGATGATAATAACAATCCTAGAATTCATAATGATGAAAAATCCGGAATTGCCTGCGATCACTGGAACCGATACCAAGATGATATCCAATTGATAAAAGACCTAGGAGTTACCTCCTACCGATTTTCGATTGAATGGAGCAAAGTGGAGCCAGAAGAAGGTCAGTTTGATTCCACGGCTTTAGAACACTATAAAGATGTCTGTATTGCACTAAAGGAATCAGGGATTACACCTGTGGTGACATTACATCATTTCACACATCCAATATGGTTTGAGGAAAAGGGTGCTTTTGAGAACAAAGAAAACCTTAGTTATTTCGTACGGTATTCGGAGCGTGTTTTCGATACATTGAATGAATATGTGGGACTGTGGTGTACTATTAATGAACCAGCCGTTTATACGTATCAGGGATATTTCAACGGCCTGTGGCCACCGGGAAAAAAAGATCCACAATTAACGGGTGAGGTACTAAAAAACCTTATGGAAGGACATGTCCGTGTTTACAATGCACTGAAAGCGAGGGCAGATGGTCACGAGTCGAATATCGGCATCGTAAAAAATATATTTCCGTTCGATCCTTTCAACCGTTGGAATCCCATGGACTGGATGGTCACCCGGATACTGGATAATGTCTTTAACAATGTGGCTCTTGAGTTTTTGAAATCAGGTACATACAATTATTCAATACCCACCATGGCCAAGGTTAAATATGAAAACCCAGATGCCGTCGGTACACTAGATTTTATCGGAATGAATAACTATTCACATCAGCGTATCAATTCGCATCTCAATCCGAATCAGTTTTTCACCATTGAGTTTTATCCTCATGAACCCATGACGGACATGAATTACCCCATTTATCCGGAGGCCATTTACCGTTCCATAAAACGGGTTTCTGAACTGGGTGTGCCCATCTTCATCACTGAAAATGGGATCGCGGATGCAAAAGACGACAGAAGGGCCCTTTATATCGATCGATATATCCGTGCTGTTGCCCGTTCCATACAAGAAGGTTCTGACGTGCGAGGCTACTTCTATTGGTCTCTCATGGATAATTTTGAGTGGTCTGAAGGATACAATATGAAATTTGGTTTGTACAAAGTGAACTTCCAGACACAAGAACGGAGACTCAGGGACGGTTCTCGCAGATTTATTGAGATCGTTAATGCGTCAAAGGATGAATAGAACAACTCCCCTCTATAAAACTGTTTACATTCTGCTTATTTGTTCTTTTGTACTTCTTTCTGCGGAGGAGCGAAAGAGGGCCCGAGATCTTGGTATAGAAATAGGGATCTTCCCAACGGGTGAATACAACAGTATTACGGATGTAACAGGCGTTAAAGTAGGGCACACCACCGTAATCCAGGGTGATAGCGTTCGGACGGGTGTTACAGTCATTTTTCCTCACGGGGGTGATCTATTCAAAGAAAAAGTGCCGGCGGCCGTTTATGTTACTAACGGTTTTGGCAAACTGGTAGGAACCACACAGATAGGAGAGTTGGGCACAATTGAGACCCCCATTGCCCTCACAAACACATTAAATACCTTCTTGGTAGCAAATGCTATTATCGATTACATGATTTCAGTATCAGGACCCCTTCGATCAGTGAATCCAGTGGTTGGAGAGACTAACGATTCGGGACTGAATGATATCCAAGGCCGGCATGTAAGCCGTGAGCATCTGTTTGAAGCTATTAAGAATGCTACTGGGGGACCTGTAAGAGAAGGTTCCATTGGTGCTGGCACCGGTACTAGGGCACTGGGCTTCAAAGGTGGAATTGGCACAGCATCCAGGGTGTTGCCTAAATCTCTAGGAGGATATCGTATTGGTATATTGGTTCAATCCAATTTTGGGGGACTTCTTACCATAGATGGAGTATCTGTAGGAAAAGAAATGGGCAAGAAACCTTTTAAGAAAGAATTGACTATTGAGGATGAAGGATCATGCATGATTGTGATCGCTACGGATGCACCACTTTCTCCGAGAAACCTGAAACGGATGGCAAAACGGACAGCACACGCTTTCGGAAGAGTGGGTGCATATTCATCTAATGGCAGTGGTGATTATGCCATCGCTTTTTCTACCGCTCAGGAGGTCCGTCGATTTGCACGAGATCGCGATCAGATAGAATTTGAACTCCGAGAAGTGTATAACCGGCACATGAGCCCACTTTTCCAGGCAGTTGTTGAAGCGACGGAGGAAGCGATTGTAAATTCATTATTCAAGGCCACTACTGTAAAAAGCCGATACGGCCGATCTGAGGAAATACCGATTGAGGAGACAATCAGAATCTTAAATAAATATGGTAGAATTCAACATTAACACCTATTTGTGAGGATGCACAAGAATATAAACACCAGATTATATAAATTAAGCATTGTTGCTTTTGTTGTTGCTACTGTTCTATTCTCATCTGGTTATGGATTAAATAATCAAAGTCACGGGACTAAAAATAATTCGATCAACGGGTTGAAAAAATCTGAAAAAGAATGGAAGGCTTGTCTTTCCTCTGAAGAATATCAAATTCTCAGGGAGAAAGGGACAGAAATGGCTTTTACAGGAAAGTATTATAAACACCAAGAGCAAGGTGTTTACAAATGCTCCGGCTGCGGGACTGAATTGTTTTCATCAGAAACTAAATATGATTCTGGCTCAGGGTGGCCCAGCTTCTGGAAACCAATTGCTAATGAAAAGATTTCCAGCAAGACCGATATGAGCCTGTCCATGTCGCGTACAGAGATTCTTTGCAGTAGCTGTGGCGGTCACTTGGGCCATGTTTTTAATGATGGACCCAAACCTACAGGAATGCGCTACTGTGTCAATTCCGTTTCACTTGAATTTGAAGCACAAAATCCAAAATTTTCTAAACAGGGTGATCAGAAAGAAAATGAATAATGATAATGAAGAATAAACTTAACACTTATATATATGTCGATCAGTCTGTCCTTAAGGCGCTGCCCAATACCGGCATCTGAGTTTGCGTCTTTTCCTGTCACTTCTCTTTTTTTTCAATCAACTTAGCGCTCAAAACTATCAGAGCTATGTGAAGGCCATGGCACGGGTCCATGCCGGTGACAACCCAGTTCCTTCAGGAATGGTCATGAATGTGGACTCCCAAGTTTCATCGAAAACAGTTGTCTATGGCGAGAAAAATGGGAAAAAACTTTCTGGATATTTGGCAACTCCTGGAAAAGATTCTACGAACCTCCCTAGCCTCCTTGTTATTCACGAATGGTGGGGATTGAACGATAATATCCGCTCTATGGCTGATCAGCTTGCGGCGGAAGGATATGTAGCCTTGGCCGTGGATTTGTACGGCGGATCAGTTGCTGAAACTTCGGCAGAAGCACGTACAAAGATGTCAGCTGTGGGTAAAGATCCTATGACCGCCAGAAAAAATCTTCAATATGCTTTCGATTATTTGAAAGAGACATCCAAGGCTTCGAAGGTGGGAGTTGTAGGTTGGTGTTTTGGTGGGGGGTGGGCACTTCAGACAGCCATTTTATTAGGCAATAGACTTGATGCGTGTGTCATTTATTACGGTAGGATCATTTTAGACAAAAAGAAACTTAGCTTAGTTCATGCACCGGTGCTGGGCATTTTTGGTGCTGAAGATAGCGGAATCCCACTGGACGAAGTTAAAGCATTTGAAAAAACGCTGGACACCCTTAAAAAGGATGTGACCATTTATGTATACGATGGTGCCACGCACGCATTTGCGAATCCTTCCGGCCGGAATTACCAGGAAGTTCCGGCAAAAGATGCATGGGCTAAAACCTTGCAATTTTTTGAAAAGTATCTGAAGTCAAAGTAGTTTGGTTGGCATGCTACCGTACACCTCTTTCTCTGATGTTTATTTTTTCACTTATCTCTGCCTTCGCTTAAGGATCTAAAGTTGCGATTGATTCACTTTTTCCAGAAGAAACATCCCTGTTGAAATAATTGCTATATTTAATGAAGTTGTCGGTAAGAAAGGGACAGTAATGAAATCATGGATGATTTACGGTGCTAACGGGTACACCGGCCGGATCATTATAAATGTAGCAAGAGAGCTGGGAATGTCGCCAATTCTTGCCGGGCGAAATCGTGAACAGGTTGTAGAGTTAGCATCCCAGCACAATCTTGAGTATCGTCTTTTTGATCTGAGTTCAGAGGAAACCGTCTGCCAGAATCTCTCTGATGTAAATATTCTTCTTAATTGTGCTGGTCCTTTTTCAGCCACAGCGGAAGTCATGATCTCCTGTTGTCTTCAGACTACTACTCATTATCTTGATATTACCGGTGAAATTGATGTGTTTGAACATGCCCGATCCTTGGATAAAGAGGCGAAATATTCAAATGTTGTCATCTGTCCCGGCGTCGGTTTTGATGTAGTCCCTACAGACTGTCTCTCTTCACTTCTCAAGAATGAATTACCGTCAGCCATCGAACTTGCACTCGCATTCCAGGCTGTTGCCAGCAAATTGAGTCCAGGAACTGCGAAGACAGCAGTTGAAGGTGCCGCTAAGGGAGGCCGTGTCCGAAAGAACGGAGAACTTCTGTCAGTGCCTCAGGCTTATGCATATCGTGATATCGATTTCGGAAAAGGGTTGAAAAGTGCTGTTTCTATTGCTTGGGGCGACGTCTCCACAGCCTATTACACTACTGGTATTCCTAATATTATGGTTTTCCTGCCAATGTCTGTAAGAGGTATCAAACAGCTTAAGAAACGCCGGAAATACATGAGATTTTTACGCAGCTCCTTTATGCAAAACTTTCTTAAGCGGCGAATAGAGAAAAATATTAAGGGACAACCCGATGAAGAACGGAAAAATTCAAAGATGATAATTTGGGGTGAAGTGGTCAATGATGAAGGTGAGTGTGTTACAGGTCGTTTTGAGACAGGAAACGGATATGACGTTACTGCAGTTGGTGCTGTTGAAGCAGTTGATTTTTTATTAAATAATGATACTGCTGGAGGTTTTTACACACCTTCCATGCTAATGGGACCCGAAGTATTGAAAAAGCTTCCAGGGTACACCGGGGTTGTGTTTGAGCACAAAAGGAAGAAGGATCATCATGAAAATCCGTGAAACCCTACTTTTCATTTTCGTTATGTCGGTATTATACCTCTTTTTTTGGCCTGTACCTGTCGACCCAGTCGTTTGGGAACCGCCCTATTCGCCGGCCATTGAGGGTGTCTACGCCCCAAACAACACCCTTGGCCAAGCGGAAATATTAGGCGCTGGCGATGGTGTCGGACCGGAAGATGTTGAAGTAAATGCTGAGGGTAACATTTATGCTGGTTTTGAAGAAGGTGTCATAATGCGGTACAAGCATGATGGTAGCGGCGGTGAGTTGTTTGCACACACCGGCGGCAGGCCTCTGGGCCTGGAGTTTGATGCTAACGGGAATCTCATTGTTGCTGATGCGCTTAAGGGGCTGCTGTCCATTGATCCTAAAGGACAGATCACAGTTCTTACATCAGGCACCAGTAGAGTCAAATTTGGTTTTGCTGATGATGTGGATGTCGCAGATGACGGCACCATCTATTTTTCCGACGCATCTTCTAAAACAGGCATCACTGATTACAGGCACGATATAGTTGAACATCGTCCTTATGGTGGACTCTACGCCTATGATCCTGAAGATGAGAGAACATATCTTGTTGAAGACCGAATGTTCTTTGCAAACGGTGTGGCTGTCAGTCCTGACGGTAGTTTTGTTCTTGTGAATGAAACTAGCGAATACCGCGTCCGAAAGGTATGGGTTAAAGGTTCGAAACAGGGTAGAAGCAAGATTCTCCTTGACGGTCTCCCGGGATTCCCAGACGGCATCTCTTCTAACGGTAAAGGGGTTTATTGGATTGCATTACCATCCAGGCGCCAGGCTATCATAGATAATCTTTCGGATAATCCGCTATTAAGAAAAATGATCCTACGCTTACCAGAAGCCATCCAACCGGCACCTGAAAGATATGGTTTTGTACTGGGAATTGATGGAGAAGGAAATATTGTTCATAATCTCCAAGATCCCTCACCTGAATCGTTTTCTCCTATTACAAGCGTTGAAGAACATGGCGGTATGTTATATCTTGGAAGTCTCACTTATTCAGGTTTTGCACGAGTCAGGGCACCTGAATCTGAATAGCGCAACTGTTATATATCTGAACGACGACACATCCTTCTAGCTCAGTGATGGGTTTATATTGTTGGAATTCATTGAGTTGAATGAGAATGAATAGTATCGGCTATGCAGTTTCAAGCAATTTGTTTAAGAATTCAATGTGCTTATTTTCCTCTTAGCCCTGAGTTGGATCTATGAAGATTGCAATTATTCAGCAGCACGCATCTACCGATAATCAGGATAACCTCACCAGAGGTCTTAATGCTACGGTCAAAGCAGCGGAGATGGGTGCTAAACTGGCGGTGTTTGCTGAACTGGCATTCACGCGCTTTTTTCCTCAGAACCGCACGAACGAACCTGTCACACATCTTTCAGAAAAAATACCTGGACCCACCACTGAAGCTTTCATGGAGAAAGCGAAAGAACACGGAATGGTTATTGTGATCAATCTTTTTGAAGAAGCTGACCATAAGACTTACGATTCATCACCAGTTATTGACGCTGATGGCGCGCTTCTCGGTGTCACAAGAATGGTTCACATTGCCGATTATGACTGCTTCTTCGAAAAGGACTATTATGCTCCGGGAGACCGTGGTGCACCTGTTTATAACACTGCTGTCGGTAAAGTAGGTGTTGCTATCTGTTATGATCGTCACTATCCTGAATTCATGAGATCCCTGGCAGTGGATGGGGCCGATTTAGTCGTTATCCCTCAGGCGGGAACGGCGGGGGAGTGGCCTAATGGTCTATTTGAGGCGGAACTGAGAGTCGCTTCTTTCCAGAACGGCTATTATTGCGCCTTAGCGAACCGTGTTGGTGTTGAGGACAAATTGGAATTTTCTGGTGAATCGTTCGTAACGAATCCGGCAGGAGAGGTGATTGCGCAGTCACCAGCCGGTGTAGATCATATTCTTATGGTTGACATTGATCTTGATCAAGTTGCTTCATCCCATGCCAGGAAATTATTTTTCCGAGATCGCCGCCCTGAAGTCTATCCCCTTCATTTAAAAAAGTATGAAACTGATTAATTTCGTTCTTCTTGCTGCCTTTTGCCTATGGCTAGCCGGATGTGCTGCATTCACAGCCTACGGTCGACTTGAAAAACAGGCGCGCCAGGCATACCAAAGGGGAGACTATGACCAAGCGGTCTATGATTGTGCCTATGCATTGAGGATTAATCCAAGTTATGAGCCGGCGCAATTCCTAATACAGGACACGTTTAAAGCTGCTGTTATTGAACATAAGGCAAATCTGAACAACCTTTCTTCAAGTACAGAGAAATTTCGGTGGGACAAGATCGTGTCAGAATATAATGATCTTATCAGGCTTAATCGGACTATTGATCAATTGCCAGTCCTGAGACACAAGGCAACTGGAGAATTAATCGCATTTGAAACGACTGATTATTCTTCGCAAATGGCCCCCGCAATACAGATGGCCGCCGAAATTCATTACAATGAAGGCATAACTCTATCTTCAAGTAATGATCTCAAGATAAAGAAACAGGCTGCAAAAGAATTCAAAATGGCGCTGGGTTTCGTTGCTGGATACAGAGACGCATCTCAAAAATATGAAGAGATGCGACAGGCAGCTATCCTGCGAATGGCAATGATGCCTATTGAGGACAAAACAGGGACTCGTCGAAAATACGGCTCTGTTTCTGAGGTGATTATGGATGATGTTATCAGTGCTATTCTTCGTGACAATTCAGCCACAGAATTCCTTGAGCTGATATCCAGGGAGCGACTGGAAGAGGTAATTGAAGAACAGGCACTTTCGCAAAGCGGTATTATTGATGAATCCATGGCTATAGAAGTAGGGAAAATACTGGGTGTAAATGAGATTCTGTCCGGGAAGATCACTCAAATTATTGTATCTCCTGAGGAAACGACCAGGGATGTGCGCCGAGAAAAATCAAAAGTTGTTATCCGTCGTGAAAAATATGTGGATGATGAAGGGAAGGAGAAAGTGAGAAAAATTTACGGTGAGGTAGAAGCTAAGATAATTGTATTTAAACGATCAACCAGCGCCCGGATTCGCGGTTCTTACAACATTGTGGATGTAGAGACGGCACGAATCCTTAAAAGTGATTCTTTTGAAGAGTCCTCAAGTGCAAATGTTTCATGGGCGACATTTTCGGGGGATGAGAGAGCGATTTCTTGGAGCACTCGCCAATTAGCAAAAAAAGGTGAACAGCGAGTACCCGTTGAGGGTGAAATGGTCAACATGGCCGCTAAAAAGATTTCCACTTCTCTCGCCAAATCCATCAAAGATTACGCCCGATAAGGATTGCTTCGGGCAGTTTCATTGTCTGATTCATCCATCCTTGTCGTAGTCCCTGTATTCAACGGAGAACAGTCCATTCTCCAACTGCACACTGCACTTACTCAAATAGATATAGGACAGCTTCTAGTCATTGATGATGGTAGCATTGACGCCACGGCCAAAATTTTAAACGATAATGGGATTCCTCACCTCAGTCACAAAACCAATCTCGGGAAAGGAGCGGCTATCAAATCTGGGGCCAAGTGGGCTTTTGAGAACAACTTCCATTGGATCCTCACTCTTGATGCGGATCAGCAGCATCCACCATCCGCAATTCCAGTATTTATGGAAAGAATGAGGGAAAGGGTGATTCTTATAGGCCTACGGACTGATCTGAAATCCATGCCACTGCTCAGAGTTTTTTCTAACAAGTTCACATCTCTTCTATTATCAATTAGGACAAACAACCTACTCAGAGACTCGCAATGTGGTTTTCGCTTGATTCCACTGTCGCTTTTCAAAGAAGTCACATTCAAGCAAAATGGGTTTCAGTTTGAGAGTGAATTATTAATTAAAGCATCTTATTCAAATTACACAATAGAGCATGTCAATATTCCCACTGTTTATGGTTTGGAGAAATCAGCCATGAGAAACATTTATGACACAGTTAAATTCGCCGTTATGTATTTCAATAGTTATATCTGGTAGCATGTTTGGCTGGATGAACCTGTCAATGCGCTGGGTAGATATTTGATGTTATCGGGGCAATATCGTCTTCATAATGCCGGATCTGACTTTGGTTTATAGCTTCTTAGATGAATAAGTTTAATTTAATTTTTAACCTTTTCGGGGCTTTATTTTACCTTTAAATCTATGAATTTAATCGCTATTGCACTTAGAGGAATGGCCATGGGAATGGCTGAAGTTGTACCAGGGGTTTCCGGGGGTACCATTGCTTTTATTACCGGTATTTACGAACGTCTGATCAAGGCTATAAAGTCTATCCTCAGCCCCTCNNTTATCCGATCGTTTCGGGAAGGAGGTATGCTGGCCTTCTGGCAGGCAATTGATGGNCGTTTTGTGTTGACTTTGGGAGTTGGCATGGGGCTCGGAATCGGACTTGGCGTTTTCGGTGTTTCTTATCTGTTAACTAATCATCAGGAGCCNCTTTGGGGGTTTTTCTTTGGTTTGATTTTAGCATCCGTACTATACGTTGGGCAGCAGGTTGACCAATGGCATATCCGATCTATNCTGGCTTTGGTTNTTGGAACCGCGATNGCCTATGGGATCACCATTCTTAACCCTTCCATGGGGTCCCAGAATCTGCTTTATATTTTTTTGGGAGGCGTAATTGCTATTTCGGCCTTGATCCTGCCGGGAATTTCNGGTTCTTTTATCCTACTNCTCATGGGCTTGTATACAACCNTAATTCCAGCAGTNAAAGCAGTAATTATAATGGAAGATTTGAGTCAACTAAAGATTGTTTTGGTCTTTGGTTTAGGCTGCCTGGTTGGTTTGGCAAGTTTCAGCCGGGTTCTCTCCTGGACCTTTTCTCATTACCGAAACAGTACATTGGCCATATTGGCAGGGTTTATGCTAGGATCGCTCAATAAGATCTGGCCCTGGCGCAATNTTCTTGAAACCCGCGTGAACTCTTCCGGNGAAGAGGTTCCCCTTCTTGAANTAAGCGTATTGACAAAGTACTACGAGGGTGATCCTCANTTATTGTTGGTACTNGTATGCATGGTGATCGGGTTTGTCATGGTTTATGGTTTGGATCGGCTGGGAAAAAAATAAGCTATGAAGTTTGCTTTTCCAGAAGTCGATCAACATAAAAGATTGCTGGGTTGAGATGCCATATGACCCGCTGGCGCTTTTGATTTCAGTCTGCCGATGTTCTAGGTGGCGTCTAATATCAGTTGCACAGCCCGCTTTTTACTCGTGGTGGGCATGATTTGGAAACCTATCACGACCTTTNTAGATCGCTCTTTCAATCAGCTCTCAATTGTCATTGTGTTTCTCCTTTTTGGCGGGTTCGTCCCTCTGAAGTATGCCTTTTGACTATTATCCCACTCAAACTCTCTCTAACTTCACGTAGCCGCTTGTTTTCAGTTGAGGAATATTGGAATTATGGAGAAATGGAGTATTGGAATCTTCNCTGCGGTATTTATCCACTAATGCAAACTACCTTTCCTCCAGAAAGAATTCGGGGTGTAGCGCAGCCCGGTTAGCGCGCGTCGTTCGGGACGACGAGGTCGGGAGTTCAAATCTCCCCACCCCGACANATTTNAATTCTANACACNAGTNCATTCCNAAAACTNTNAGCCGAAAGACANATGATTGCTAANTACACAGTTCTNATTATCTATTTTATGATTCTTTTTGGTATTGCTATTGTGGCGTCCCGNCGAATCCGTTCCTTGAAAGATTTCTATNTAGGTGGAAAAAATCTTGGGCACTGGGTAGCAGCTTTTTCAGCCAGAGCTACAGGAGAATCGGGTTGGCTTATACTAGGTGTGACNGGAATGGGAGCCATGATGGGGGTGAGCGCTTTCTGGGTGGTTATTGGTGAAGTGTTGGGAGTCTTCATTTCCTGGCAATTCATGGCTAAAAAATTCAAAAGGCTTGCTGATGAATACGATGCTATCACAGTACCTGACTACCTTGTAAGTAGATTTAAATCGACCAGCAACAAATTGCGGATTGTTGCAGCCTCCGTGCTTTCTGTTTTTGTGATTATTTACGTTAGCGCTCAAATTGACATCACAGGAAAGACTTTTGAAACATTTCTCGGAATAAACTATTATGGTGGTGCTCTTCTTGGTTTTGCTATTGTTCTTATTTACATATTTATTGGAGGATTTTTGGCTGTTGCCTGGTCAGACCTNTTCCANGGGACACTTATGTTTTTTGGGCTTGTTGCTCTACCTATTGTTGCTATAATTGTTGCCGATTTTCCTGGTGGTATTTTTCCTGCCTTAGGCAATATTGATCCTGACCTCTTGAATATTTGGGGTCCCGGCGGGTTTAACCTGATTAATGTTGCAACAGCCTTTGGTCTTGCCACTATTGGTCTCGGTTTCATGGGATCGCCTCAGGTTTATGTCAGATTTATTGCTATACGCAATGAAGAAGAATTAGAAAAAGGAAAGAAGGTTGCCCTTCTTTATACTTTATTGACAGATTCAGCTGCCGTCTTTATCGGAATTCTAGGCAGGGTTCTTTTTACGGGGATTGGGGACAATCCTGAAAATATTCTAGGCATAAGTGCCGAGAACGTTCTTCCCATATTGGTAGAAACAGTGTTACCCATGGCTCTTGTTGGACTTTATATCGGTGTAATCTTAGCTGCTGTAATGTCTACAATTGATTCACTGCTCGTGGTAGCGTCCAGCGCTGTTACGAGGGATTTCTATCAACAAATTTTTCATCCGGACATGGATGGGGAAAAATTGACCACCCTTTCAAGGAATGTAACATTGGTTATGGCGCTTATCGCATTAGCAACTGCCATGATTGTATCGGTAATTTCTCCTGACCGGACTATTTTCTGGTTTGTTATTTTCGGCTGGTCCGGCATAGCTGCTACTTTTTGTCCAACTATAATTCTCTCTCTTTTTTGGAAAGATTTTACTGAAAATGGGGCCATGGCGGCCATGATCGCCGGATTCATCACCGTTCCTGTTACTAAGTTTATCCTGGCCACAAATGAAACATTTGGTATTTATTTTGAAAAAATAGACGTCATGGGGCCGTCTTTTGCAGTTGGACTTTTTGCTGGATATATCGCCAGCAAACTGGATAAAAAATAGTCTTTCGGTTTATTATGCTACTAATGTTCTGCATTCTGACTTTCTTATAAACTATTGCCGACCATGATAAGCGGTTACGATCATCAGCATATTGAGCAGAAGTGGCAACGCTTCTGGGAAAAAAACAGCTCTTTCAAGGTTATTGAAGACTATTCAAAGCCAAAATATTACATCCTTGACATGTTTCCTTACCCCTCAGGACAAGGACTGCATGTAGGGCATCCGCTTGGCTATACCGCAACAGATGTTGTATCTCGTTACAAACGAATGAAGGGATTCAACGTTCTCCATCCAATGGGGTGGGATGCGTTCGGTCTTCCCGCTGAACAATATGCACTTCAAACAGGAACTCATCCAGCTGAAACCACAGCAGCAAACATTGATAATTTCCGCAGACAAATAAAGACAATTGGTCTTTCATATGATTGGGACCGTGAAATAAACACAACGGATCCAAAATATTACAAGTGGACTCAGTGGATATTCCTTCAGTTATTCAATAATGATCTGGCTTATGAAGCTGAGGTGCCTGTCAACTGGTGTCCGGAGCT
>PBTS01000009.1:0-11802 GCA_002729175.1 Fidelibacterota bacterium | reverse complement strand
GATGGTTGTTCATGAAGACAATCTGACAAACGGCCCAGGGGCGGAAATTTCGGCAATTATTGCCGACGAGTTTTTTGAGCTATTAGATGGCCCGGTCCGCCGGGTGGCCTCTAAGGATAGTCATATTGGCTATAGCCCAATGTTGGAGGATGCCATTTTACCGCAGACCGAAGAGATTGTGCAGGTCGCGGAGGAGTTGCTGGAATACTAAACATAAGAGCAAGTTATGCTAGTTGATGTCATAATGCCAAAGCTCGGTGAGTCCATTACCGAAGGGACCATTATTCAGTGGCGAAAAAATGTGGGTGATACCATCGAAAAGGATGAGATACTTCTTGAAATCGGTACCGACAAGGTCGATTCAGAAATTCCCTCACCTGCGGTTGGAATTATTAAAGAGATACTTGCCCAGCCCAATGATATTCTCCCAGTTGATGAAGTGATAGCACGGATCGAAACGGACGGCAACGGATCAGCAGAATCTGCCCCGGTTGAAGAAGTACCAAAAGTTGAAGAAGTGCCTACCGTTGAGACGCCGCCTGTTCCTGCCGATCCACCTGCCCCTCCACCGCCCGTTACTGTTAATGGTAGTAAGAGGACTTTCTACACACCCCTGGTGCGGGCTATGGCTCGTCGTGAGAGTGTTTCCGAGTCAGAGCTTACTTTAATCTCAGGATCAGGACGGGGCGGCCGGGTGACCAAAAGAGATTTATTGACCTATCTTCAAATGCGAACTGAACCGGCACTTGTAACAGGAGCACAAGCAGCTGATGTTCCTACTTTGCCCTCTGCCGTTGTTATGGATGACCGGGTAGAGGAAATGGATCGCATGCGACAAATGATAGCCGAACACATGCGCCAGAGCATTGATACCGCTGCTCACGTCTACCTTGTTTCTGAGTGCGATGTAACACATGTTGTTGACTATGTTAAGAGTGGTCAGGACGCCTTTTTAAAAAGGGAAGGGTTTAAACTTACTTATACACCATTCTTTGTACTGGCGGCCGTAAAGGCAATTCAGGCCCACCCAATATTCAATGCCTCACTGGATATGACAAACATTGTGTTCAAAAAGAACATAAACGTCGGCATGGCAGTGGCGATGGACAAAGGACTCATAGTTCCAGTGATCCCGAACTGTGAGGAACTGAATTTCCTCGGCTTTTGCCGAAAGGTTAACGATCTTGCTGTCCGAAGCCGGAACAATAAAATAAAGCCTGATGAACTTCAAGGCTCCACATTTACTGTTTCCAATTTCGGTATTTTCGGAAATGTACTTGGTATGCCCATTATCAATCAGCCGAACTCCGCCATCCTTGGTGTGGGTGCTGTCAAGAAACAACCTGTGGTGAAGGAAACAGATGCCGGAGATGCCATTGTCATCCGATCAATCTGCTATCTTTCTCTCGGGATCGATCACCGGTTGTTGGACGGTGCCGATGGTGGTCAGTTTCTCCAGACTTTAGTGAAAATACTGGAAACTATGGACACTTCTGTAATTTTGTAAGATACCCATGTCAAATTTTTTAATTCAACCAAAGACCACCACCAATAACCGAAAACCGGATTGGCTAAAGATTCAGGTCAGAACAGGCCAAAACTACAAAGAACTCAAGGAGATTGTTAAGCATGGCAATCTCAACACCGTTTGTGAAGAGGCGCTCTGCCCCAACATTTATGAATGTTGGGAGCGGCGGTCGGCAACGGTCATGATCCTTGGCGATGTTTGTACTCGCTCCTGCGGTTTTTGCAGCGTCAAAACTGGAAAGCCGGTATGGGACGATCCCGATGAACCGCGCCGCATCGCCTTGGCTGTTAGACAGATGGGGTTGAAACATTGCGTCATCACATCCGTCAATAGAGATGAACTTCCTGACAGCGGTGCCGCCATTTGGGCTGAAACTATTAGAGAGGTTCATCGGGCCAACCCCCAATGCACTGTGGAGGTGCTGATTCCTGATATGTGCAATAAGGATGAGCCGCTCCGGACTGTTTTTGAGGCGCGGCCGGAAATTCTTGGGCACAATATTGAGACAATACCGCGCTTGTACAGTACTGTGAGACCGCAGGCGAAATATGAATGGTCACTGGACGTCCTGAAGAAATCGAAGGCATTTGATCTTAGAGCCAAGACGGCGTTCATGTTGGGATTGGGGGAAAAAGCCAAAGAAGTTTTTACCCTCATGGAAGATATTTTTCAAACGGGTTGTGATATTCTGGCTATTGGGCAATACCTTCAACCCACAAAAAGGCATCACCCTGTGAAACGCTACATTCATCCTGATGAATTTGATGTATACAAAAAGACGGGCCTGGAGATGGGCTTCGGCTGGGTGGAAGCAGGCCCTCTTGTAAGAAGTTCATATCATGCCGATGAACAGGCCACTCTGACAGCCACTCCCATCCGTGTCTGAACAAAAACTTTTTACATACGGGATCATTCTCGCCGGTGGAATCGCCATGGCTTGGTTGATCAATTCCCACTTGTCATCTTCATCATCTGCGGCGCCGCAATCGGTCTCGGCCCAACCGGCTTCCGTCATCGCCAGTTCGAGAGTACGGATTGGTGACCTGACGGCAACGGTAGATGAAGGGTGGATCCAGGAAGTACCGTCTTCCTCCATGCGGCTGACGCAGTTTCGACTACCGGCCAGCGAGAGAGGCATCGATGATGCGGAGCTGGCGGTCTTTTCAAGCATCGGGGGGAGCGTTCAAGACAATCTTAGCCGCTGGTTCGATCAGTTCAGTCAACCTGACGGTTCTGATTCTCAGGAGAAGGCCCGAGTGCAGGAATTTTCCGTTAACGAGATGTCTACCACCATCGCCGACCTCACCGGTACGTTCACAGGCGGCGGCATGCCCATGTCTCAACCTGTGGAGAAGAAAGACTATCGCCTTTTGGCGGCTATTGTGGTGGGAGCGTCCGATGTTTACTATTTTAAGCTGGTAGGTCCAGANAAGACTGTGGAACGGTGGGCCACNAGTTTCGGNGAGTTCATCGGAGATCTTCGCTCTTTATCTCAGTAGAACAGACATTTTGGCACAATTTTCTGACANATTTTACTTTTGCATTGTAGTGGCACGCTCTTTGCCNTCCNNTTCNGTGTTCGTAAATTGTAATGAAAGGAATNTGCCATGACAGTTAANAAGGCAACAGAAAGTATCGAANGCAATGGAACAGTGAGCGGTTCGCCGGNAACCTATCCGGTGATGCCCCTCNGAAANACCGTCCTTTTCCCTCAGCAGGTAATTCCCACCTATATCGGCCGTGACCGGTCGCTCAAACTTATTGAGGATCTCCCCTCCGGGAAAAAAATGATTGTTGTGGTAGCGCAGCAGGATGGTGCACTGGAAAATCCCGGCACCGATGAGCTCTATGAGTGGGGTACGCTGGCCATGGTGTTGAAAGTTTTTGATATGCCGGACAACAGTAAATCAGCCATTATTCAGGGTGTGGACCGTGTAAAAGTGCTGTCGTTCATTCAGCAAGAGCCTTATTTCGAGGCGGCTATTCAACGTGTTGAAGACACGGAGATAGAAGGGATTGAATCGGAGGCCATGTCTAAGTCCATTCGAAACGTTTTTGAAGATCTGGTGAAGGTGGCACCTTACCTCACCGAAGAACATTCAGGCGTCCTCAGTTCCATCTCAAAACCAGGACGGCTGGCCGACCGGGTTATTTCGCTGGTGACCATCCCTACATTGGAGAAGCAGGAAATTCTCGAAGAAATGGATGTAAAGGAACGGATGGAAAAGGCAACGGTATTGTTAAATAGAGAGATTCAGCGAATCAATCTCGGTGAAAAGATCCAGACGGAAGTTCAGGATGAAATATCCAAATCTCAGCGGGAGTACTACCTCCGTGAACAACTCAAAGCTATCCGTCGCGAACTGGGAGAAGAGGATGAAACAGCAGAACTGACGGAACTGGAAGATAAGATCAAAGCAGCGAAAATGAGCGAAGAAGCGGAAAAAGTAGCCATGAAGGAATTGGATCGNCTCGGCAAGATACCGCCCCAATCACCTGAGTATTCCGTTTCCAGGACATATCTAGACTGGCTGCTGGATGTTCCGTGGAGCAAATCCACAAAGGATCGTGTTGATACGAAAGAGGCGAAAAAGATTCTTGATGACGATCACTACGGTTTGGACGATGTGAAAGAACGAATTGTTGAATACCTGGCCGTCCGAAAGCTGAAAGAAGAAAAGACCAGTGACGGCCGCGTCAAAGGTCCTATCCTCTGTTTTGTAGGCCCTCCAGGGGTTGGAAAAACATCTCTCGGTCGCTCCATTGCCCGTTCCATGGGGCGTGAATTTGTGAGAATTTCCCTCGGCGGCGTTCGGGATGAGGCTGAGATCCGCGGTCATCGTCGGACCTACATCGGCGCACTGCCCGGGAGGATCATCCAAAGCCTTAAAAGAGCGGGGACGAACAACCCCATTTTTATGCTGGATGAAATTGACAAAGTGGGAGCCGACTTCCGTGGTGATCCCTCATCTGCGCTTTTGGAAGTGCTGGATCCGGAACAGAACTTCTCCTTTAGTGACCACTACCTTGAGGTACCGTTTGATCTGAGTAATGTGATGTTCATCTCCACTGCGAACTTGCAAGACCCCATTGTCCCGGCACTCCGTGACAGGATGGAGATTCTCGAGTTTTCCGGCTATATCGAACAGGAGAAGATTCAGATTGCGCGACAGTATCTCATTCCGAAACAGTTGGAGGAGAATGCCCTCAGCAAAAGTAACTGCAGCTTCACTGAAGCGGGAATCAAGGAGTTGATCCGGTCTTACACCAGGGAGGCGGGTGTCCGTAATCTGGAGAGGGAGATCTCCAACGTCTTTCGCAAAGTGGCCCGGGGGCGGGCAGACGGGAATACCAAATCTGTGAAGATTACCAAGGCAGCTGTGGAGAAATATCTTGGTGCACCACGGTTCTACGCCGAGATGGCNGAAAGAATGAAAAAAGCAGGCGTTGTTATTGGTCTCGCATGGACGTCCGTGGGCGGTGACATACTCTTTATCGAAGCATCCAAGATGCCTGGAAAGGGCGGACTGACCCTTACAGGGAAACTGGGTGACGTTATGAAAGAATCGGCTACTGCCGCCCTATCGTATGTCCGGGCCAATGCGGAAAAGTTGGGACTCGATCCCAAGTTTCATGAAACCACTGACATTCACGTCCACGTCCCGGCCGGTGCCATCCCAAAGGATGGCCCTTCGGCAGGAACAGCAATTTTCATTGCCATCCTCTCTCTTCTCTCAAAACAGCCTGTGAAAAATACACTCGCCATGACTGGAGAGATAACGCTCCGCGGCGCGGTATTGCCTGTTGGNGGTATCCGCGAAAAGGTGACAGCGGCACACCGCTCTGGAATACGGGAAGTAATNTTGCCTCACTTCAATCAGAAGGATTTGGAAGAGATACCTGAAAAGGTGGTTAAGGATATGAAGTTCCACTTTGTCAAGGATCTTAGCGAGGTGGTCAAACAGGCNTTTCCGACCCAACTTGTAAAACGGAGAAAGAGGCGACCTTCCACCACAGCCACGCAGGTGGCAGAAGCGTAAACTTGGACGCTTAGCTCAGCTGGTTCAGAGCATCGCCCTTACAAGGCGGGGGTCACTGGTTCGAATCCAGTAGCGTCCACGCTCCATAATATATTACAGCATCATCGTGCCTGGTGCGGGGCTCCCCACCAGTTCTATTCGAAACTGATCCTAATTCTAGCTCACAAGCCGTAAGTTCGGAGAGTAAGATCAGTTATGTGCTACAAACACATTTACAGGGGGAACTTCGGAAAGTCCAATTCAGGGAGGATAAGATGAAAGAGCAGGAAATCGGTTATGTTTCCAATTTCATGGGAAACATATCAGTTGCAATCATAGAAATGACAAAGGGCACTCTGAAAACAGGTGAAGCTATACATATTAAGGGCAACACTACGGATATTACAGAGACAGTGTCATCCATGCAGATTGAACATGAGACTGTGGAAAAAGTGAAAAAGAAAGACAGTTTAGGTCTCAAGGTCAAGAAGAAAGTCCGGAAAAGAGATAAAGTATACAAAGTTGTGAACTGATCAATCTTGTTGACACTGTTCGGTTGATCACCGGCATAGTGTTGCCTTGCTGGCAAACCTGCGAGCAGATGGTGGGTTGGTAACTACGTTGACGGGCATATGATAAATGATCCTGGCATTGGATAATAAACCCCGGTTTGATATAGTCGATCCGCCGACACCGAATCGGGTTACGGATGAAATCGATTTTCGACTCATGACTTTGGGGATCCTTAATGTATGAAGCATTCCTGACGCTCATCACGCGCATCAGTGATCTGATGTGGGGCCCGTGGACAATGATCTTCATTGCGTTCGTTTCCGTCTACCTGACCATTCGCACCCGATTTTTCCAGGTGTCGAGTTTTGTCTACATAATGCGAAATACTTTCGGAAGCATGTTCGATCGAAGTGGCGACCAGAGCAAGGAACGAATGACGCCGTTCCAGGCGACCACAACATCACTCGCGGGCACGGTTGGTATGGGTAACATGGCCGGCGTTGCAACCGCACTTTCCATCGGTGGTCCCGGTGCGATCTTCTGGATGTGGGTCCTGGCCTTTTTCGGCATGATTACGAAAGCGGCCGAAGTGACGATTGGGGTACACTATCGCGATGTTGATGAGAATGGGCAAACCCACGGTGGACCGATGTACTACATCAACAAAGCTCTGGGCTGGAAGTCCCTTGCCGTGCTCTTCAGCATCGGTGTTACGATCAATTGTTTTTTTAGTTCTTCACTGCTGCAGGCGCATACCGTTGGGCGCGCGTTTAATGCGAGTTACGGCATTAGCCCCTATCTGGTCACTGGCGTGATGGCTATAGTTACGGCGATGGTTGCAATAGGTGGTGTGCGTCGAATTGGACGTTTCTGCGAAGCGCTTGTTCCTTTTATGACTTTGATGTATCTGGCCAGTGGTCTTGTCATCCTGGTAGCAAACGCGTCACAACTTCCGTCTGTATTTGGAGAGATTATCCGTTTTGCGTTGGCGCCGGCACCAGCTGTTGGCGGATTTGCGGGCGCTGCCGTACTTTCGGCGATTCAGATGGGCATGGCGCGCGGTATGTTATCGAACGAAGCAGGGCTCGGAACAGCTCCAATGGTGCACGCAAANGCGGAAACNCCGCACCCGTTCAGACAGGGTCTCTGGGGTGCAGCAGAAGTATTTATCGATACTACGGTGGTCTGCACTATCACGGCATTTATCATTCTTTCATCTGGTGTTCTAGCCAACGGCAACACCGGTATCGAGATGTTGTTGGATTCATTTGCGACATTTTATTCGCCTGAACTGGCCAATACGTTTATTTCAATTGCCATACTGACGTTCTGTTTGTCAACCCAAATCGGGTTCTTCGTTTATTTCGAGACGGCACTTGTGAGCCTGTTCGGGGAAAACGTGTTCCGCTACGTGAAGTGGGTTTATTTTCTGCCCGGCGTAGTATTTGCCGGTATTACCAATGTCGATCAGCTCTGGGCGCTNGCGAACATCTCCGTGGCGGCCAGCGCATTACCCAATCTTGTAGCATTACTGGTTCTGTCCGGTGTNTTCATGACATTGATGAAGGATTATCTGTCAGGAGAGAACCGGTTCGCGACTGTCAGNACGGATGCGAGCAGNCAATANGTACGGATGGTAAACCAATAACATAAGGGAAAATCAAAACAATGTCGTCGCACAAACTGGATGAATCAGCGAGCGGTGTTTACATCATTTCGGCAACCCCGTTTACCGAGAATGGCGAAGTCGATATGGACAGTGCCGATCGGCTTGTCGATTTCTACATAGAAAAAGGTGTGTCGGGAATAACAATACTCGGCATGATGGGCGAGGCACAGAAGATGGCGCCCGAAGAGTCCGAGAGCTTTCTCGAAAGGATCATGAAGCGGGTTGGAAGCAAGATACCGGTCATCGTAGGCGTATCGAACGCCGGACTTGACAATCTCGTTCATTTGTCAAAAGTAGGTGTGGACAAGGGTGCTGCCGGCGTTATGGTTGCGCCGCTGGCCGGCTTGCGGACCGAAGAAAAGGTCTACAATTACTTCAGCCAGGTGTTCTCTGCACTTGGTGATGATATCCCGGTTTGCTATCAAGATTATCCGTTTGCTACCGGAACNGAAATTTCGGTAACACTTTTTAACCGGCTGGTTGCCGACTTCGACCAACTTGTCATGCTGAAGCATGAAGAGTGTCCGGGTTTGTACAAAATATCGAAGGTGCGACAGGCATCGGATAAGGGATTGCGTCGCGTCTCAATTCTCTGTGGTAATGGCGGCCTGTANCTACCGCAGGAACTGGCACGTGGTGCGGATGGCGCAATGACCGGGTTTGCCTACCCTGAGATGCTTGTCACGATGGTTAAATTATATAAGACAGGTGAGCACGACAGGGCAGAGGATGTTTTTGATGCTTACCTTCCGTTGGTAAAGCATGAACAACAACCTGGATTTGGACTGGCCCTGCGCAAGGAAGTACTATACCGCCGCGGCGTGATTTCGACACCGAAAGTACGTGCACCAGGACCGAAGCTGAACTCAATTGATCAGGAAGAACTGACGCGACTGATCAGTCGCGTAGAAAAAAATCTGGAGGCGCTGTAAACATGGATCTTGGAATTANAGGAAAACGGGCACTCGTCCTGGCATCGAGCCAGGGGTTGGGCCTGGGCATAGCGACAAAACTCTGCGAGGAAGGAGCAAACGTCATAATNTCCAGCCGCGTTGAAGANAAACTCGTCACGGTTGTAAAGGAACTCAATAATGCAGGGCCNGGGACAGCTGACCATGTTGTTGCAGANCTGTCTGAAGAAGATTCAGCGGGCAAGTTATACGCGGCAGCTAAAGATAAGCTCGGTGGCATGGATATTCTTGTTAACAACACGGGTGGACCGCCACCGGGCACGGTCGACAAGCCCGATACAGACCTTTGGCATGCGCAGATCGATACCATGCTGATTCGCGTTATCGAGATAACAAACCTTTGCGTTGCTGATATGAAAGAGACGGGCTGGGGCAGGGTACTTACTGTTGCTTCATCAGGCGTTGTGCAGCCGATCGCAAATCTCGCCATGTCGAACACGATTCGCTCTTCACTGGTGGGGTGGAGTAAATCGTTGTCAACCGAAGTTGCATCTTCGGGAATAACGGTCAACATGCTCCTGCCTGGAAGGATTCTCACGGAAAGGCTCGCACAGCTGGACAAGGCCAACGCCGAGCGTCTTGGCAAGACGGTGGAAGATGTTTCGGCATCAGAGCAGGCGGCAATCCCGGTCGGGCGTTATGGAACNGTCGAGGAATTTGGCAGCGTGGGTGCATTTCTTTGCAGCGCGCCCGCCAGTTATATGACGGGTGGGCTGATCCGCTGTGATGGTGGATCGATCAGAGGCGTTTGAGCGAGATGTCTGATTTTGATCTGAAGATCAGTAATGGTACTGTGGCCAACTCAGCGGAGATCTTCAGTGCTGATATCGGTGTTAAAGACGGAAAGATCGTTGCCATAGGAAAAAAACTTGGTGATGCAGATAATGAGATCGATGCAGGCGACAAGTATGTCCTGCCCGGTGGTATCGAAGCGCACTGCCATATCGAACAGGAATCCTCNAGCGGGNTGATGACATCNGANGACTATTACTCNGGCAGCGTTTCTGCGGCATTTGGCGGTAACACCTGNATCGTCCCGTTTGCAGCACAGCATCGCGGTCAGTCATTGAAAGATGTCCTCGAAACTTACCACGACCGGGCCGGGCCGAAGTCTGTTGTCGACTACTCGTTTCACTTAATCATTTCCGACCCGACGGATTCGGTCTTGCATCAGGAATTGCCAAAAGCGATCGAAGAGGGAATTACTTCGTTTAAGGTCTATATGACCTACGACCGATTGATCGTTGATGATGGACAAATGCTGGATATTCTGGCGGTAGCTAAAAAGCAGGGTGCGTTGACCATGATCCATGCCGAAAACAACGCGATGATCAAATGGATGAGCGGCAAGCTTGTCGACTCCGGTCATGGCGCACCGAAATACCATGCGCTGAGTCATCCAAGAACGGCCGAATCCGAAGCTATCAATCGTGCGGTCGCTCTTGCCGGGTTCCTTGATGCTCCGATTCTGATCGTGCATGTATCAACGGAGGCCGGGGCGCGGATAATCGCTAAAGCCCGCTATGACGGACGTAAGGTTTTTGGTGAAACTTGTCCCCAGTACATGTTTCTGAACGCAGAGCAAATGGATTTGCCGGATATGCACGGCGCCAAGCTTTGTTGCAGCCCACCGTTACGCGATCGTGCTTCGCAGGAAGAAATCTGGCGATGTCTGCAGAACGGTACTTTCCAGGTCTACTCGTCCGACCACGCACCCTATCGTTTTGACGATACCGGAAAACTTCATTCGGGTCCCAATCCGGACTTCCCGCAAATAGCCAATGGCCTGCCTGGTATCGAGATGCGCCTGCCGCTGTTATTTTCCGAAGGTTTCGTAAAGGGTCGAATCACTTTGAATCACTTCGTTGCGCTGGCGGCCACGAATGCCTCGAAGATATATGGCCTGGACCACTGCAAAGGTTCAATCACTGAAGGCAGAGATGCGGATATGGCAATCTGGGATCCTGACGTCACACGCGTGGTCAAAGCTGAAGATATGCATGACAACATGGAATACACACCATACGAAGGCATGGAAATATCGGGGTGGCCAACCATGGTTATTCAGCGCGGGGAAGTCATCGTTGAAGGAAACGAGCTGAAAGCCGTTCGGGGTGCCGGCGAGTTTGTGCCGCGCAAAACATTCGACAGCACGGGTATGCCCGGCAGGCTGGCTCCGGAGCTCGACCCGGACAAGAACTTCGGCGTTGACCTCGGAATCTGATGTCACAAATCCTTGTAATCAATCCAAATTCCAATGAGAGCGTAACAGAAGGTCTCAGGGAATCACTTCAGGAATTCAACTCTTCGGCAGACATTGAATGCTGCACTCTTGAAGACGGGCCTTTTGGCGTTGAAACTGATGAAGATATAGTTAACGTCATTCCAATGGTCGTACAAAGAATCTCGGAATCACCCGAATTTGACGCCNACGTAATAGCCTGCTATTCAGACCCCGGCCTTGCGGAATGTAATGAACTGTTCAGCAAGCCCGTGTTCGGTATGCAGCGAAGCGCAATTGAGAAAGCCATATCAACCGGAGAGAAGTTTGGTGTTCTTGCATTATCAAAACAGTCCATCAAAAGGCATATGGCCTACATGCGGGATCTTGATCTTGATGGACAACTGGCAGGCGAACTACCGTTAGATATTTCTGTTGATGAAGCCGCCAACGATGCTGATAGTTTTGAAAAGATTGTTAGTCAGGGCCGTCGACTCATCGACGAATTGGGAGCTGATGTATTAATACTTGGCTGCGCCGGAATGGCGTCGCACCGGAAGCCCTCAGAGAAAGTACTGCAAGTACCCGTTATTGAACCGGCACAAGCAGCAGTAAGTATTGCAATAGAAGCGGTGTAACAATCAAATGTTTCTGATCGCTGAATCCATATTGCCGAGTGCAACTCGAATCAGCTTCCACATCAGCTTTCTCAACCACTTTCCCAATCTCAACCTGGTAAATGACAGGGGGACGGTCGGGATGAAATATTTTCTAACTAAAAATTAGAGTTTTATGAGAAATAAGGATTATCCGTTTTTTACAGGATTGTTTGTTTTAGCTGCTGTATGGAANCTTGTGGGAGCAGGCTTTGGTTATTTTAA
>PBTS01000008.1:0-30139 GCA_002729175.1 Fidelibacterota bacterium | reverse complement strand
TATCACCTCTCCATAAGAGGATCCAAACACTATGATTATGCTGACATACCCTTATTTTCCCCAATCATGCAAATTTTGGGTTTGGTCGGTTCTTCAGATGGTCGAAAAATGGTAGAGATGGTAAATCGAACTACTTTGCAATTTTTTGATCAATTCGTCCGTGGCAACACTACAATTGATTTTTCAAATTTGCGATTTTCTTCCTCCATCCAAATACGGAGGGGACTGGCAACTTCTTCTTGATGACTCCGATGCTCAGTCATATCTTCCTCGCTTCTTCTAGTAAGAAGTAGAAGATAGCAGACCGATGAAAACCGGATACCAAAAAGTTGGGCTCTGGCTGGGCCCCTTGGTCGGCATTGCGCTGATATTGTTACCACATCCGGAAGCTATGTCACCTCCTGCGTGGCGGACAGCAGTTGCAGGGATCTGGATGGCCATTTGGTGGTGTACGGAAGCTGTGCCTGTTGCAGTGACAGCTATTCTACCTCTTGCTCTTTTTCCTCTTCTTGGAATCGGTGACATAAAACTGGTTGCCGCACCTTATGCCAATCCTATAATCTATCTTTTTATGGGTGGTTTTGTCATTGCCCTAGCTATTGAACGGTGGAACCTCCACAAACGCATGGCTCTTACTATCCTCACTTCTGTGGGAAACAGCGGTCGGTCTCTTATCGCCGGGTTTATGTTTGCAAGTGCCTCAATCAGTATGTGGGTAATGAATACATCTACCACGTTAATGCTACTACCCATTGGCGTCTCTATCATCAAGATCGTTTCCGAGACAGCTGATGAAGTAAGCAATGAGGAAAAACACAACTTCCAGCTGGCCTTGTTATTGGGTATCGCCTACAGCGCCACCATTGGCGGTATGTCGACACTGGTGGGAACAGCTCCTAACGCACTTCTGGCCGGTTTCATGAAAGAGAGCGGTTTCGCCGAGATTGGATTTGCGCAGTTTATGCTTGTGGGCTTCCCGCTAACGATTTGTATGCTGCCTCTCTCATGGTTTGCACTTACACGAATCGTGTTTCCCGTGAATTTCATCACTTCCCCCGAAACTCGCCGTGTGTTAACAGAAATGCGAGCTGACCTCGGTCCCATGAGTATCTCTGAAAAACGGGTAGCAGTTGTTTTTGCTATGGCAGCGTTTACATGGATGACCCGACCCTTGCTAAACACTTTGCCCGGATTATCCGGACTCTCTGATGCAGGTATTGCGATGATTGCTGCCATTACCCTCTTTCTCATTCCAAGCGGCCAATCGGATGATCCATACCTCATGAAATGGGAGATCATGCCAAAGCTGCCGTGGGGTCTTTTACTTCTATTCGGCGGAGGGCTGAGTCTCGCTTCTTCAGTAACCCGAACCGGTCTTGCCGATTGGATTGGAAATAGTCTCATAGTTCTGGGGGAGGCTGGGACTATAGTACTTGTGGTGGTGATTACAACACTCATCGCGTTCTTAACGGAACTCACGAGTAATACCGCTACAACAGGAACTTTTCTTCCAGTTGTAGCCGCGTTGGCCATCGGCATCAATCTGGACCCATTGATCTTTACCCTCCCAGCTGCCCTAGCTGCCAGCTGCGCCTTCATGCTACCTGTGGCCACGCCTCCGAACGCCATCGTTTATGGATCGGGATATATCCGAATTCCGGAAATGGCGAAAGCGGGGTTATCACTGAACATTATAGGAATCGTTTTACTATCCATTATTGCTCTCGTCCTCGCTCCAGTAGCGTTTGGTTAATTTAGAGGCCAAATGACCCAAAACATCTATCTGAGAAAACAGTTTTTCAGAAGAATTCTAAAAAATCTGCCACACCTCCTTTTGGCAATTGGTGGCGTGTGGGGACAGACCTATTTCCCGCCTTACGACCAATGGGAAAGACAACAGCCAAAGGACGTGGGCGTCAATTCCCGGCTTCTGGAGCGTGCTGTGAAGTTCGCCATTGAACATGAAAACCAAGCACCAAGAAAACTGGAAGATTTTATTAAGGCCACCCTTACTCAGGAACCGCACGGTGATATAATCGGCCCCACAAAAGAGCGAGGGGAAATGACAGGGCTTATTGTCAAGGATGGCTATATCATTACTGAATGGGGGGATATTGATCGTGTCGATATGACATTTAGTGTTACAAAAACATATTTATCCACCACTGTGGGGCTTGCTTATGACCGTGGAATGATACGGGATGTTAAAGATCGTGCTCAAGGATATTTACCTACTGATCATTTCACAGGAGAACACAATAGTAAGATCACCTGGGATCACCTGCTCCGGCAAACAAGTGACTGGCGCGGCACCTTATGGGATAAACCAGACTGGGCCGACAGACCTCCGCGGGACGCTTCATGGGACGAGATGCAAAATCAGCCTCTCAACGAACCAGGTACCCATTATAAATACAATGATGTCCGGGTTAATCTCTTGGCTCTGGCTGCATTGCATGTTTGGCGGAAGCCCCTTCCGCAGATACTCCGAAAATATGTGATGGATCCCATTGGTGCCTCAAATACGTGGCGATGGCACGGATATGAGAATTCCTGGGTACTCATGGATGGCCAGATGATGCAATCTGTCAGCGGTGGCGGTCACTGGGGTGGTGGCATGTGGATCAATGCTCTGGATCATGCCCGCTTTGGATATCTTTTCTTACGGGGAGGAAAATGGGATGGCCGGCGTATTATATCAGAAAAATGGATCGANATGGCAAGAACACCCGGGCCCGCCAATCCTCGCTATGGTTATATGAACTGGTTTTTAAATACCCCGGTTGAAAGGGATGGNAAAACNACCTTNGCTGTCCCANCNGCACCAAAANCANCTGTCACTTTTCGAGGAGCNGGGTCCAACATAATTTATATAGATTGGGNCAATGATCTNTTGGTGGTTGTCCGGTGGATCGANCGNAAACACTTCAATGAGTTCATTGAAAAAGTGCTCGCATCCATCAAAGATTAAATTGTAACCCATGCTCTAGGAGGATTAGACATGAAGAACTATACAATTGTTTCATTGATTNCATTATCGCTCCTCACCGCACAGACAACAACTGTTGAGCGCCAGGCCGCCAGTGATATTGTCAAAAAAATCGATCAATTGCAGTCAAAGATTCAGCCTACACAAACGGCAAAAGAGATGGCGGCAAAAAAAGATCGAGATAGAGACAAGGTTCTGAAAAGAGTAGAAACACTTTGGGACGGCCAGCTTCGTGATCTGTCTGATCATATAGGGCAGAACCCTGAAATCGGTTTCCAGGAATATGAGTCCGTAGACACTCTGACCAAAGTTCTTCAAAACTTTGGTTTTTCAGTGACAACAGGTCAGGCNGGTTTGGAAACAGCATTTGTTNGTGAGTGGAAATCTCCGGCCAGNGGAAAGGGGCCCACNATCGGNCTTTTTGCCGAGTATGACGCCCTCCGCGGTACTAAAGAACCGTTTCATGGTTGTCAGCACAACGGNCAGAGTCCGGCAGCTTTTGCCAGTGCCGTGGCCGTGGCAGAGTTCATGGAAAANCGCAAGCTCCCCGGAACAATAAAGATTTTCGGAACACCCGCTGAAGAAATGGGACCCCCGGCCAAAGTGATCATGTTTGAGGCAGGTGTTTTTGATGGCACTGATCTCATCGTNCGCAGTCACGGCACGGGTGAGACNACACGNAACAAACCGGGCTTTGGTGTCTGTTGTCTTAACATCAATGAAGTAAAATATATTTTTGAAGGACGCCCAGCCCATCANCGCAGTTCCTGGAACGGTCGTAANGCCCTTACAGCTGCTGTNCAGTTTTACACCACNGTGGATCANCTACGTCCCACATTCCGGCCNGAAGCGGTNATCCAAGGTNTTATCCCTGAAGGNGGTGTTGCNCCTAATGTTGTTCCTGACCGAGCTGTAGTGGATTACTACATTCGCTACCCCGATGAAGTTTANCTCGCTCATATNGATGCCATGATTNCCAATGCCGCCCGTGNCGCCGCTCTGGCTACNGGTACAAAAGTNACTATCGATAGATATGGTGAATACAGAGACGGAATTACGGTTGGTTCTTTGGAAGAGTTNTCTTTTGCCTATGCGGAAAAACTGAATGCTCCTGAGATTAATCCCGAACCGCAGCGACCAGCCGGTTACGAAGAGACCGGTTTCGTTACAAGAAAAATTCCGGGCGTNAGCGTCAGTGTTTATAGNTCGTCAGCACCAGGACACTCCTATGAGCGTTGGCTCGATTCCATGAAAGAGGTGGGTCACACCGGTTTCTTGCTGGACGCTAAAGTAATGGCAGCGATCCTNTATCACTATTTGACAGATGACGATTTCAAAAAANCNGTNCANATGGAGCANNAAACNATGGCCGGNCTGTTCCAAGACTATCTCGATGCTCTGAAAGATGCNTATAAAGATGAATTGGGAGATNCGTCNAAATAGNNGATGNNNAAANTTGATTATAAGAAAAAATTAAAACANCTCTACAATCCATCCTCAAAAAAAATCGTCATAGTGGAGGTCCCTCCCATGAATTACCTCATGGTGGATGGGGAGGGTGGACCCGCCGNAGAAAGCTACCAGCAGGCCATTGAAGCACTGTACGGGCTCTCATTTACGGTAAAGTTTGATGTAAAGAAAAAGGNNATCGGCCCGGATTATACGGTCATGCCACTGGAAGGGCTTTGGTGGGCAAAAGATATNACAGCNTTTTCCNCGGATAGAAAAGACGAATGGCAATGGAAAATGATGATCATGCAACCAGATCATGTCACCGCCAAACATGTGAATGCGGCCACAAAACAACTCAGGGAAAAGAAAAATCCACCAGCTCTGGACAAGATACGATTTGAGTCCTACCATGAAGGTCCCTCAGTTCAAATCTTGCACATCGGGCCTTATGATGACGAAGGCCCCACAATTGCACAAATGCACAAGTTCATTGATGAGAACGGCTATCAGCTCCACATGAAACACCATGAAATTTATCTTAGTGATCCACGAAGATCGAAACCGGAAAAACTGAAAACTGTTTTACGTCAACCAGTAACAAAGGCGTAACAATGCAAATTTGGATTCAGTGGCCACAAGGAGAAATCACCGCCACTCTTGAAGATACTCCTACCTCGCGTGCTTTATTAGATGCTCTTCCCTTTGAATCGTCTGCCAACACCTGGGGAGATGAGATCTACTTCTCTGTGCAACTATTGACTGATCTGGAAAAGGACGCTCAGCAGGTGGTGGACCCAGGCACTGTCTGTTTCTGGACGGAAGGAAACGCCTTGGCCATCCCTTTTGGCCCGACTCCCATAGCGGAAGGAGACGAATGTCGGCTGGTAACAGCGTGTAATGTTTTGGGGAAAGTAGAAGGAGATCCAAAAACGCTGAGTTCAGTCATTTCAGGAGCGGCAATTTCTGTGGAACTCTGCACAAATTAATCTGGCACTTTTTTCCCTCTATTAAAGGCAACTCATTTAAGCTGTGAACCTTCGTGGTCTTTTTCATTTAGGAGTAATCTACATTGCCTGGGGCAGTACCTACCTCGCCATCCGGGTAGCTGTGCGGGAAGGGGCAGGATTCCCGCCTCTCATTATGTCCGCCATGCGTGTGTTTGCTGGGAGTCTCATTCTTTTCGCGATGGTGGCTCTTTTCCGGAAGGGTAGAATAATCCCGAAAGGAAAGGAATTAGCCGTGGTGATAGCATCAGGTCTGCTTTTGTGGTTGGGCGGGAACGGTTTTGTGGCTATTGCAGAAACAAGAGTCCATTCAGCGTACACCGCTGTTATAATTGGCGCTACGCCTCTCTTGGTGGCTATTATGGAATCACTCCTTGATCGCCGCAAGCCTTCTATCACTTTATTGGGATTCTTGTTTATTGGAATTGGAGGCGTGGCAGTTCTAAACGGGCCGGCACTTACAAGTGGAAATCTTGGCGATCTGTGGGCTGCGGGCATACTGATAATCGCCTGTATTAGTTGGGGATTAGGTTCAATTATTCAAAGTAGAAATAAGACAGGGATGACACCTGAGGTTAGTTCTGCCTGGCAACAGATGAGCGGAGGTTTTGGACTTACATTGTTTGCCATCATTACTCATGAACCTTTGCCCGCCCCCACAAATGAAGCCTGGATAGCCTGGGGTTATTTAGTAATCTTTGGTTCGGTGATCGCATTTACATCTTATGTGAAAGCATTGAGGATACTCCCCACGAGGATCGTCATGACCTACGCCTATGTCAATCCGGTAATTGCTATTGCTCTGGGATGGATTATTCTGGATGAACCGATTACAGGATATACCATAGGCGGGACGCTCCTGGTCCTGCTGGGTGTAATGGGCATTTTCAGGGAAAAGAAGCGTATTGCGTGACCATCAACACTTTTGGGTTGATGGTTCTGTCATTACATTCTCAGCGTAGTACAAGTGAAAGAAAAATTGAGGTAAAAAATGTTAAAACAAATTAATCGAATCACATGCTTCATACTTATATCGATGGTCTCTTTAGCCAGTTCAGAGACCAAACGGGCTATGACAATCGTTGACCTGATTAATGTTCCTTCTCTGGGCGATCCACGACTGTCTCCTGATGGAGGTCAATTGCTTTACACACTTTCAGAGCCCGACTGGGGGGGAAATGAGCGGATCCGCCACATCTGGCGAATCAACAGTGATGGCTCAAACCCAATTAAGATGACAAATGGTGAAAACGGTGAAAGTTCCCCCAGATGGTCACCTAATGGTTCTGTCATCGCCTTCATTACAGAAAGGGGTGAATCAGATGATGCTAATAATCAAATCTTTATCATCAGTAATCACGGTGGTGAAGCTGAGCCACTAACGGAGCACGAGACAGGTGTTTCAAATATTCAATGGTCGCCCGATAGCAAATTCATCTATTTCCTGGCTAACGATGCTAAAAGTGACGAAGAAAAGAAGCGGGAAAAGGCTAAAGATGATGTTTTTGCTTTTGATGAAAATTATCAACAGAGACACCTCTGGAAAATATCTTTCGATAGTAAAGAAAGCAGTCGAATCACGGAGGGTGATTTTTCCATCACGAATTACAAACTTTCCAGGGATGGAACAAAGTTTGCTCATCATCGGGGGCCCAATCCACTGTACGGTTCGGCCGAACATAATGAAGTGTGGATAATGAATGAAGATGGAACAGATGCAATTCAGATCACAAATAACAATGTATCTGAGCAAGGTGCTCAACTGTCACCAGATAACACCACAATTCTTTTCACCAGTTTCTCCAACGAGGAGTTTGAGTTTTATTATAACGACAACATCTTCCTAGCTCCCGCAAAAGGAGGCAAACACAAACTTTTACTAAAACAGATGCCCCATGAGGTTGGTAGCACCACATGGTCTAAAGACGGGAAAAGTATCTACTTCACTGCCAATACAGGAGTCAGAACTGAGCTGTTTACAGTTACAGTAAAAGGAGAGAAACTCGTTCAGCTAACCAAAGGTGATCATGCTCTCAGAAACTTGAGATATTATCCCAGGCTTGACCGTTTTGTGTTTGGAATCGGTGAACAAACTAATGCCGGTGATATTTATACCCTTGAGAACAAACGTCGTGCCTCTCCGCAAAAAGTCACTAAAGTTTATGATTATCTAAATAATGAATTTCGCCTGCCGAAACAAGAAGCTATCCAGTGGAAAGGAGCAGATGGTGCTACAGTGGAGGGTTTGCTCTACTATCCTCTCGATTACGAAAAAGGAAAAAGCTATCCGCTCTGTGTTCAAACCCACGGTGGTCCGGCAGCTTCAGACAAGTTCAGCTTCGGGAGTTGGAGCAGATATGTTCAAGTTCTTACCTCAAGAGGATGGATGGTTTTCAAACCTAACTACAGGGGCAGCACTGGTTATGGAGACGACTATCTCAGAGACATGGTTGGTCACTACTACCGGCAGTCTCATCTGGATGTGATGACAGGGGTGGATCACCTNATCAATAAAGGTCTCGNTGACGGCGANCGAATGGTCAAGATGGGATGGAGCGGTGGTGGCCACATGACAAANAAGATCATCACACACACAGACCGCTTCAAAGCCGCTTCATCAGGTGCTGGTGCTGTGAACTGGATCTCCATGTACGCCCAGAGCGATGTTCGCATATACCGNACACCGTGGTTTGGTGGCACCCCCTGGCANAANGATGCGCCTATAGATGCNTACTGGGACCANTCTCCGTTAAAAGATATCTCGAAAGTGACAACGCCCACACTTGTTCTTGTAGGTGAAAATGACGTTCGTGTCCCAATGCCACAATCTGTGGAACTTTACAGGGCTCTCAAATCCAACGGAGTTCCTACTCATCTTTATGTTGCACCTCGGGAACCTCACGGCTGGCGAGAGTTGAGACACGAACTGTATAAAGTGAATATAGAACTGGACTGGTTTGAGAAATATGCATTGGATCGGGAGTATTCTTGGGAAGAAGCTCCGGTTGATGCTGATGATGAGCAATAGTTCAAATTCTATANAATGAATAAAAAAGGCTGGNTATCCAGCCTTTTTTATTTTCAGTAGGACTTTCACATTTTTCTTTTTCGGCCACCGCNGTAAACTTGGTCATTCCTTAAGGAGAAATGTTGAACNGTTCTTTATTACCAAAATGATGGTAGCGGGATTTTTCTTTTTTCACAGACCGGATGCGGGCCGGTTTTNCCGCAATGAGCGGAATAAATTCTAANACCACCTCNTCNCCTTCACTCTTTTCACCTATCAATCCGTCCACCCTGTCATTAAATGACTGANAAAAGTCATTCTACCTCTTTAACTGTCGTCGTTGGTTCCCAGTGGGGCGATGAAGGGAAAGGGAAAATCACCGATTATTTCGCCGGAGATTGTGACTATGTGGTCCGGTTCCAGGGGGGGAACAATGCAGGACATACAGTCATCGTTGAAAGTGAAGTGTACAAGCTACACCANATCCCTTCGGGCGTCCTTTACCCTCACCCAGTATCAGTCATCGGCAATGGTGTGGTNATCAATCCTAAAGGCCTNATAGAAGAGATTGAATCATTAAAAGANCGGGGTGTGGAACCAAANCTGAAGGTGAGTGACAGGGCCCATGTTATTATGCCGTATCACATTGTTATGGACGAATGCCTTACCGGCCATCAAGGTGATCTGGCAGCAGGCAGTACAAAACGTGGGATCGCTCCTGTTTATGCGGATAAGGCCTATCGTCATGGAATCCGCATGGGGGATCTTTTGGAGCCGGCCATTTTTGAAGAAAAACTCCAAAGAGCCTATCAGTTTAACAAAAAAGTAGTGACGCAAGCTTTCGAAGCAACATTTGATCTCGCTCTAGAAGATATTTACACCGACTATCTGAGCTNTGGAGAGACATTAAAAAAATATATATGTGACACACAGATGGATCTCTATACGGCTTACTGTGAAGGAAAATCATTCCTGTTGGAGGGAGCGCAGGGGGTTTCTCTTGATCTCGATCACGGTCTCTATCCCCACACCACAAGCTCTAACACGGTTGCCGGACAGATCAATGTGGGGACGGGCATTGGTTTCAATGGGCAACGGCGCATTATCGGTGTGGCGAAGGCTTATGTAAGTCGCGTTGGCATTTCCCCNTTTCCCACAGAGCTGGATGGCGACGAAGCTGAACTGCTTCGGGAGAAAGGACAGGAGTATGGCACCACCACCGGCCGACCCCGCAGGGTGGGATGCCTTGATCTAGTTCAACTTAGGCAAGCGGTTCGTGTGAACGGTCTCACAGAAATTGCCCTGACAAAAATTGATATTTTGTGCGCCATGAATGAACTGAAAATTTGTACAGCTTACAATATTTCGGGAGAGTCGGTGTCGGAAATGCCCGGGAGCCTTGGCAAAATGCGCCAGGCTGTTCCGGAATATTCCACTTTAAAAGGGTGGCCAGAAATAAGCGAAAAACAGATTGAAATGTATTGTAATAATGGATACGAAGATCTGCCCGATTCTATTAAAGACTACGTCAACTTTATCGAGCAAGCTGTGGACTGCCCTGTCACTATCATTTCCCTTGGGCCTCAGAGGCACCAGACCATTGTGAGGTAACTGTTGAGTTTTGAGAATGAAACTTTCGACTTTAACGCTCTCTCGGACTCAGAAATTGAATTAACACTCCAAAATAACAGCATACCGCTTAAGGTAGAGGAAGCGCTCAAAATTCAAAATGAAATGTTGGGCCGGGCACCGTCCATATCAGAACTGATCCTATTTTCCATCCAAGGCTCCGAACATTCCAGCTATAAAAGCAGCCGATCACACTTAAAGCAGTTTACCACCACCGGGCCCGATGTGGTTTTAGGCGCCAAGGAAGATGCCGGCGTGGTGGCGGTAGCGACAGATAGTGAAGGACATCGCTGGTGTGTGGTCATGAGCCACGAATCCCACAATCACCCTTCTCAGATCGTCCCCTATGAAGGGGCTGCCACCGGTGTTGGCGGAAACGTCCGGGATGTTATGTGTATGGGTGCCGAAGTAATTGCATGCACCGATTCGTTCCGTTTCGGGGAAATTACCAGCAACAAAACCAAATGGATCCATGATGGCGTGGTGGCAGGTATTGCCGGTTACGGGAACCCACTGGGCATTCCCAACATCGGCGGGGACATTTATTATCACGAGGGCTATAACGAAAATTGCCTGGTCACGCTGGTGACCCTGGGCATCGTGCGGGAAGATCACATCATTCATTCCTATGCGCCNAATAATGCAGACGGNTATGATCTNATCTTGATTGGTAAACCCACAGACAATAGCGGCTTTGGNGGCGCCAGTTTTGCTTCTNTGGAANTGGAAGAAGAAAAAAAAGAACAGAACAANGGNGCNGTNCAGGAACCNAACGCCTTNTTGGAACGNCACCTGCTCAAATCCACCTATGCNCTGTTTGNCATCCTAAAAGAAAAAGAAATCATTGAACATATCGGTTTCAAAGATTTAGGGGCCGGCGGCGTGGCCTGTGCCAGTGTAGAGCTGGCNGAAACAGCTGGNTACGGATCTGAAGTCTGGCTNGACAAAGTCCACATCGGATTGAACAATTTNCANCCTTCCGTTTATCTNTGTAGTGAAACTCAGGAACGTTTCATGTGGGTTTCACCGCCGGAAGTGACGNCAATGATCGTAGATCATTATAATAAGGTGTTCGACCTACCCGGCGTTAGCGAAGGGGCCCAAGCNTCAGTGATTGGCAANATCCGCAGTGATGGCCAGTACATTGTTCACAACGGGGATGAAGAGATAGTAAATGCACCGGCGGCTGAAGTGACAGAAGGATTCCTGTACAATCGCCCTTTTNAAGCACGTGAAAAGAATGTAACGGAACCACATATNCCCGATCCCGCGGATTATAACCAAACATTATTGGATATACTCNCCCATGAAAATATGGCNAGNCGNGAGCCNGTNTTTGAACAATACGACAAGCAGGTNCAGGGGCGGNTNCATACCGAAACTGGATTGGCCGATTCTGGTGTTATGGCGCCCTTCAATTCTGAAAATTACCCGGAAGAAATCCGGAATGTGGGAATTGCTTTGTCCACGGATCACAATCCGCGGTATGGACTCATCGACCCCTACTGGGGCGGTGTGAATGCCGTAGTGGAAGCCATGCGAAATGTGGCGGCTGTGGGTGCTACGCCCCATGCGGTTACCGACTGTCTCTGCTTTGGCAATCCGGAGAAGCCTCACCAGATGTGGGAATTTGTGGAAAGTGTCCAGGGTGTGGCGGATGCCTGTCACGCTATCACGCTGAAAGACAATCCAGATGATGCCACGCCCATCATCGCCGGGAACGTGAGTTTTTATAATGAATCCAGTAACGGCGCCATCCCTCCTAGCCCTATTGTCAGCTGTCTTGGACGGCTCAAGGATGTGACCAAAGCGGTGCCCATGCATTTTCAAACATCTGACTCGATCTTGATCATGGCGGGCGAACGAAGAGATGAATTGGGCGGATCCGTTTTTTATAGTCTACATGATGAACTTGGAGCCAATGTCCCCCAACCCAATTTGGAAGAAGTAAAAAACCAGATCTTTGCTCTCACGGACTGCATCAATGAAGATTTGGTTTTATCGTGCCACGATATTGCGGACGGCGGTGTAGCCTCAACCCTGGCGGAGATGACATTCGGGAATGGAATTGGTTGCGACATAACGATTAACAGTAACCTTCCAACCGATAAGATTTTATTTTCCGAAACAGGCGGTTTTGTATTGGAAGTATCTCCGGAAAATGCCGATGCTGTTATTTCTAATTTTTTCAAGTATGAATCAGATGTTTTTCAAATCGGCACCACAGGTAGTAATACGATTCAAATAAACAGGGTGGTGGATATGGTTATATCCGATGCAAAAAAAACCTGGGCCAACGGCTTGAGAGAGAAATTGTAATGGGTAATATCGATTACAAATCAGCCGGTGTAGATATTGATGCAGGCAATGAAGCGGTGGATCGCATTAAAGATGGGGTGAAGTCTACCTTTACATCCAATGTGCTCACGGGGCTGGGCAGTTTTAGTTCGCTTTACGATCTGAAACCCATTTTAGATAATTACAAAAATCCTGTTATGGTCCAGAGCATTGACGGGGTGGGGACGAAAACCATTATTGCCCGAAAATTGGGCAAATACGACACCATCGGAATTGATCTCTTAAGCGCCTGCGCTAACGATATCATTGTCATGGGAGCCCGGCCTCTAACCTTTCTCGATTATATCGCCAACGACAAACTGAAGCCGGAAATTATAGAAGAAATCGTTTCTGGTATGGTCACCGCTTGTAATGATTCGGGAGTCTCCCTTGTTGGTGGCGAAACTGCAGAAATGCCTGACACTTACCTGCCTAGCGAACATGATCTTGTGGGTGTCATCACCGGTGTGGTGGAAAAAGACAAGATCATTACNGGTNAAACGATTCAGCCGGNAGATGTTGTATTGGGGTTGCCATCTAGCGGANTGCATACCAACGGCTATTCCTTCGCCCGAAAGCTCTTTTTTGAGATCGGCGGATATGATGTGAATGACACCATCCCTGAATTGGAAAAATCGGTGGGGCTCACCTTGCTGGAACCTCATATTAATTATACNAATCANGTGTTTGCACTGCTGGATGCTGGAATTGACGTTAAGGGAATTGCTCATATTACAGGCGGTGGATTGGTAGAAAACATTCCACGGATTTTGCCGGACGGTGTTGGCGTTGATATGCAAAAAAAATCCTGGCCTGTTCCACCTGTGTTTAAGCTTATGAAAAAGCTGGGGAACATAGACTGTAATGAAATGCGCCGAACCTTCAATATGGGTATCGGAATTGTGTTTATTGTTGATCCCCATAATGTGGATGCAGTGGAGGATACCTTAGAAGATCTGACAACAGTTTATGAAATTGGTTCAGTGGTGAACGGGAAAAAGGAAGTAGGATTTAAATGAATCTCAAAATCGCCATCATCCAATTCCCCGGTTCCAATACAGAACGGGAAACGTTCATGGCCTGCCGACGTGTGGGACTAAACCCGATTGAATTTTTATGGAATGAACTGGCGGAAAAATTGACTGACTTTGACGGGTATGTGATTATAGGGGGGTTTGCTTACGAAGATCGCTCTCGTTCCGGCGTGATTGCTTCATTGGACCCCATCATGAAGCAAATCAAACTTGAAGCAGAAAAAGGGAAACCTGTTCTGGGTATTTGCAACGGTGCACAAATATTAGTCGAAAGTGGGCTCGTTCCCGGGCTGAATAATCACCGGCTGGGAATGGCGCTGACAGATAATAAACGAGTCAAAGGCGGTCATGTGGTAGGTGTAGGTTACTATAACACCTGGGCAAACCTGCAAATGACTGTTCCACCCGAGCGATGCGCCTTTACTTATCACATGAAAACAGGTGACTGGATCCACATCCCTCTGGCACACGGGGAAGGGCGTTTTATTATTCCTGATGAATTGCTCTTCAAGTTAGAGGAAAATAACCAAACCGTTTTTCGCTACTGCGATGACGAGGGAAATATTGTAGATGAATTCCCCACCAACCCAAATGGATCCATGCATAACCTAGCGGCTGTGTGCAACTCAGGCGGGAATGTTATGGCCATAATGCCTCATCCTGAGCGGACAGAAAACGGCGACACCATTTTTTCATCCATGAAAAAATTTATCGAAGAGGGAAATCCTATAACTGATCATACACTAACGTTTGATCGCCCCCATTATGAAGTGGCGAATTACAAATCCAACGGCGATGCCACCGAATGGGTCATCGACATGATTATCACTGATAATGAAGCAGCATCTGTGCAGAATACTTTGAATCAACTGGGATTTGATGTGGAAATCACACGCCAGACTCATTGGGAAATCGGAACAAACGGAAATAGAAAATCTGTTCTTCAGCAGATCGATTCCTCCGGTGAACTTTATAANTCAAATAAGGAGTTCATCCGCAATATTTCACAGAAAGAGGACNGTGTTTCTTTACTTGTCCGTCAGAAAGAGGACATAANNGGGAGATCNAAATNCGAATCGCTGAGAGAGCGCTTCGAAATAGATGGNATTACCCACCTCACACACGGTACCATCTGGAATGTGAAGATTGCAAGCGGTAATTTNGATACTATTCTAGGAGACATTTTGGAGACACACATATTCTTCAATCCGTTATCANATGACTGCTATAAAATNCAGTGAAGGGTACGCGGATCGCATCCGCGCCGAACTGAANAANACACTCACCGAAACCAATCTGNCGNNTGGAGCAAAACGAAAGGGTAAAGTGNGAGATCAATACGATTTCAACGATAANATCGCTCTTATCACCACTGATCGTCAAAGTGCGTTTGATCGTGTTCTCGCCGCCATTCCTTTCAAAGGACAAGTTCTGAANCAGACCAGTGCCTGGTGGTTTNACCAGACACAAGACATCATTCCTAACCATGTGNTCTCAGTACCGGACCCNAATGTGACACTGGCCAAGAAATGNGATGTNCTCCCCATTGAATTCGTTGTCCGNGGATANATCACCGGCAGCACCAGCACAGCCCTATGGACCGTTTATAATAATGGCGACCGGGAATATTGCGGNAACGCACTTCCGGAAGGACTGGTCAAGAANCAAAAGCTGGATTCCAANATGCTTACCCCCACCACCAAAGAAGAACATCATGANAGACCCATTGCCCCANATGAAATNGTCANCGAAGGGTGGNTNACTCAAGAAGATTGGGACTTTTGCAGTCAAAAAGCANTGGAACTGTTCGCTTTTGGACAAGAGAAAGCNGCNGAACACGGTATGATCCTGGTGGACACNAAATATGAAATGGGNCGCGATTCAGGTGGTAACATCGTTTTGATTGATGAAATCCATACGCCGGATAGCAGCCGTTACTGGATCACNGAGACNTATGATGAAAAGATGGCNGCTGGAGAAGAACCNCAAAATGTGGATAAGGAATTCTTACGGCTCTGGTTTNTGGACAACTGTGATCCTTATAACGANGAGACCCTTCCTGAAGCACCGGAAGAANTGGTAGTGGANTTATCCAGTCGTTACATCTATTTATACGANATCATCACCGGTGGAACCTTTATCTTCCCTGAAGGCAAGCCGGTTCAAGAACGAATCAACGAAAANCTGAAGGATCATCTATGAAAACTGTCATCATCATGGGTTCTACATCGGATGAACCCCACGCCAAGAAAATCACCGATAAACTGGATGAATTCAACATTCCCTGGGAACAACATGCCGCCTCNGCCCACAAAGAGCCNCTGAAAGTTCTTGAGNTCTTGGAGGCCCACCAGGGTGAAAAAGATCTGGTGTACATCACCATNGCCGGCCGATCAAATGCCCTGTCTGGTTTCGTGGCGGCCAATTCNGAACATCCNACTCTAGCCTGCCCCCCCTTTTCGGACAAAGCAGATATGCTNGTGAACATTCATTCCACCCTGCAGATGCCCAGTAATACACCAGTGATGACAGTGATTGACCCAGGGAACTGTGCTCTGGCTGTTAAACGAATCTTCGGTGGCTGATCNGCTAAACGCAATTTCTCCATTAGATGGGCGCTACNGCAGTAGCGTAAAAGATCTGTCCGCCTATTTTTCNGAATCGGCACTCATGCGCTACCGNGTCACGGTTGAGGTGGAATANCTCATCGCTCTTGGTCGCGAAAAAGGGATAAAGGAATTACAATCATTCACNANCANAGAACAAANCAAANTGCGAAATATTTANANAAACTTTAATGCTGNCGCTGCTCAAAAAATCAAAGAAATCGAATTGACCACCAANCATGANGTTAAAGCGGTAGAATATTTTCTTCAATCCAAATTGAAAAANNCTCTCTATCCNTGGATTCATTTTGCCCTTACTTCTGAAGATGTAAACAATCTGGCTTATTCACTTATGTGGCGGGACGGATTAAAGCAGGTGTATCTNCCTGCTGTANAAAATGTTAACAGGGAANTGAAGAAGCTTGCGCGCCGCTATAAAAATTCATCCATGCTTGCCCTCACGCACGGACAACCAGCNACGCCTACNACATTCGGAAAAGAANTGGCNGTANTCTANCATCGACTGGATCGGCAAATAGANCAAATGAGAGNCCACAAACTGNTGGGGAAATTNGGCGGCGCAACAGGAACNTGGTCAGCACACAAAGTNGCGTATCCCAAAGTNAACTGGATACGTTTCGCCAGNTGGTTNATCAAGAGTCTCGGACTGGAACCGAATCTTGTCACCACCCAAATNGANCCCCATGATTCCCTCGCGGAAAGTTATCATCAAATTGTCAGGGTCAATTCCATTCTCACGGACCTCTGCNNAGATATGTGGTCTTATATCNGTCGTGGAGTANTGGGGCAGAAAAAAGTGGCCGGTGAAGTGGGCTCCAGCACCATGCCTCACAAGATCAATCCTATTCAGTTTGAAAATGCTGAAGGGAATNTGGGCGTGGCGAATTCATTACTGAATCATCTTGCCGCCAANCTTCCTATTTCNAGAATGCAACGNGATCTGACTGACAGCACCACAATGCGCAATCAAGGTGTTGCTCTTGGGCACAGCACCCTGGCGCTGAAAAATATTTTAAATGGTCTCGGTCGTATCTCTGTTAACAGATCTCAATTGTCAGCCGAACTGAATCAGCACTGGGAAGTGTTGGCTGAAGCGGTTCAGACTATCCTCCGAAAAGCGGGAAAACAGGATGCCTATGAGGGGATGAAGAGACTGACTCAAGGTCAGCAGATTGATGCCGATTCAATAAAACAATTTGTGTCCCAATTAACCATCGATGAAAATGATAAACAGACATTGCTTAAGCTGACACCAGCCGATTACACCGGGCTTGCCCCAAAGCTCGTGGAAATAATCTAATGTGCGGCATTGTAGGAATCCAAGCACAGTCGTCTGTAGCGTCTGAACTTTACGACAGTCTGATCCACCTTCAGCACCGGGGCCAGGATGCCGCCGGGATTATCACTTATGATTTCCGCATGCATAAAGAGAAAGGTCTCGGCCTGGTTCAGGATATATTTAATGAGAACAACATGAATCTTCTCACTGGTAACGTGGGAATTGGTCATACCCGTTACCCAACCCACGGCGGTTTTGGCCATGGTGAGATTCAGCCCTTCTGGACTGAAGTTCCTTACGGTGTCGCTTTGGGTCATAACGGCAATCTTGTCAACTATAAAGAATTGGCTGAAGAGATTACAGGTCGAGAGAAACGGTACCTCAACACTACCAGCGACACAGAGGTTTTGCTCCACATGTTTGCCACCGCGCTGGGACAAAACGGGTCAGCAAAATCAGACAAAGCATTCTTTGAACAAATCTGTGGTGCTGTAAAAAGTGTTTTTGATCGAACCAGTGGATCCTTTTCAGTGGTGGCCGCAATTGTGGGAAAAGGACTTATCGCCTTCAGAGATCCACACGGCATACGGCCGCTGTCAAGAGGTGAACGCAAAAGTGACAACGGTTCTGTTGACCACATATTTTCCAGCGAGACAACCATGTTTCATTCTCTGGAATTTGAACCGAAAGGAAATGTAGAACCGGGTGAAGTCTATTATGTAAGTGAAAGTGGCAAAGTTTTCAGCAAAAAACTTATGTCGGACGAATTTACTCCCTGCATTTTCGAGTACGTCTATTTTTCCCGTCCAGATACCATGATGAATGATGTAAGTGTTTACCGTTCCAGGTTAAGAATGGGTCAAAACCTTGCTAAACGGTGGATTGAAAAACACCCTGATGTTCTACCTGATATTGTTATCCCGGCACCGTCAACCGCTAACACTGCCGCCCTCTCCTTTGCTTACGAACTGGGTGTCCGCTACTCTGAGGGGCTATACAAAAATCCTTTCATCGGGCGAACATTCATCATGCCGGGCCAAGCCCAACGGAAAAAGTCGATCCGGCACAAGCTGGTTCCGCAGGAGATCGAGATTCGAGACAAAAAAGTGATGATCGTCGACGACAGCATCGTCCGCGGGAACACAAGCCGGCAAATTGTCCGTATGGTGAGGGGCATGGGTGCAAAAGAAGTTTACTTTGTTACTGCCTGTCCGCCGGTGAAGAATCCCTGTTTCTACGGTGTGGATATGCCAACCCGGTCAGAACTGATTGCAGCCCAAAAATCGGTTGATGAAATCCGGGCCTATATCGGTGTGGATATTCTCCTTTACCAGGAAATCCCCGACCTGGTAGAAGCAGTAACCCGTAAAGGCGATCACAACATTGATCGTCCGTGCATGGCATGTCTCGACGGTTGGTATGTTTCAGGAAACGTGGACGAAGAAAAAAAGAGCGAGATGGAGACCATGCGACTAAATGACCGCAACGGTGAATAACAACTTTCTGGTGGTAGGTTCTGGTGCCCGGGAGCACGCCATCTGCCGAGTTCTGCATCGTTCTCCTCAAGAAAAAAAGGTTTTTTGTCTCGCCACAAACTTCAATCCCGGCATTGCCGAATTATGTGACGATGTAACTACGGGTGATATTAACGACTCCGATTCAGTCACCTCGTATGCAGAGAAAAATGGCGTGGGGCTTGCCATCATCGGGCCGGAGAATCCGCTGGCCTGCGGTGTGGCTGATGCACTTTGGGAAATGGATGTCAAAGTGGTAGGACCCAAAAAAGACCTGGCCCAGATTGAAACCTCCAAGGCGTGTGCCCGAGACCTTCTTAATGAATACAATATTCCTGCCTGTCCTGAATACAAGACATTTTCATCCATGGAGGGTGTCACTGATTATCTAAATGAACTAGGTGAGAATTATGTGGTTAAGTATGACGGTCTGGCGGGCGGCAAAGGTGTAAAAGTTTCAGGAGAACACCTTTATTCCCATGAGGAGGCTACGGAGTATTGCCAAGAGCTTGTGGAGAAAGGCGGTCGGTTTGTAATCGAAGAAAAACTGACGGGGCAGGAGTTTTCTCTCATGAGCTTCTGCGACGGAGAAACTTTGAAACATATGCCAGTGGTCCAAGACCACAAGCGAGCCTACGAAGGTGATACAGGCCCCAACACCGGCGGCATGGGAACCTACTCCGATGCAAACCACTCCCTCCCTTTTCTCAGAGATACTGATATTGCACAGGCACAGGGAATCAACCTGGCTACAGCCGCGGCACTGAAAGACAAGTTCAGAAAGGGGTACAAAGGTATCCTCTACGGCGGTTTCATGGCCACCGCAACGGGGGTCAAGCTTATTGAATACAACGCTCGCTTGGGTGATCCGGAAGCTATGAATGTGCTGCCCTTGCTGGAATCAGATTTTGTTGCACTCTGTAGGGCCATTACTGACGGTAATCTTCATGAGGTTGATGTCAAGTTCAGAAACCAAGCCACGGTCTGCAAGTATGCAGTGCCTGAAGGATATCCTGACAGTCCAGTGAAGGGCGAGCCAATTGATGTGTCCGGTATTGAAAATCGGGAGGACCTATTTTACGCATCGGTGGATATTAAAAATGATCAGTTGGTAGAAGCGGGGAGCAGAACTGTGGCAGTAGTAGGGATAGCCGACTCTATTACCGCGGCGGAGCAAATTGCTGAGAGGGAAATTTCAACTGTAACCGGTCCCCTCTTTCATCGGACAGATATTGGCACCAGAGAATTAGTGCAAAAAAGAATTGACCATATGGACAATCTCCGATGATTAAGATTGGTGTTCTCGGCTCCACAAAAGGGACCGACTTACAAGCCATACTGGATGCCATAAATAACGGCAAGTTAGATGCGGAAGTATCGGTGGTAGTTTCCAATCGAGAAAATGCTTACATCTTAGAACGGACTAAAAGCCACGGAGTACCAACTTTTTTCATTCCCCATAAAGGTAAAGCCAGAGAGGAGTTTGACCGGGAAATGACAGCGGCTCTGAAAAACCACGGTGTTGAACTGGTGCTCCTCATAGGCTTTATGCGAATTCTGTCAGCGGAATTTTGCCGGGAATGGCATGACAGAATATTAAACGTCCACCCTTCCCTCCTGCCAAAATATGCCGGTGGAATGGATACCAACGTTCACGCTGAAGTAATAAAAAATGGTGACGCGGAAACAGGATGTACGATTCATTTCGTCACTGAAGAAGTGGATGCTGGACCGATACTGATCCAGAAAAAATGCGTCGTTGCGTCAGACGATACCGTGGAAACCCTTAAAGCAAAAGTTCAGATGTTGGAAGGTGATGCCTTTATTGAGGCCATCAAATTAATTTCCGGATAATCCCACAGTTGTTAATGCTTGTGTAAGAATTACCAATCTTGACGTTTGCTTTGTTTAAAGCAAAACACCCGTAAAAACGTACCCCTCTATGGAGTTAGTAAAAAACTCTATGTGTCCGAAACTATAGCTACTTCAACAGTAGCATTTTACGGGTCTGACTGAACTCTCCAGCCTGTATTTGGTACAGATAGACACCAGCACTTACAGATCTTCCCAAATCATCGGTGCCGTCCCACTGGACAGACCTAAAACCGGCGTCTTCGGTTCGGTTCACAAAGGTGATAACCTTCCGGCCCATAAGATCGAAAATGGTCAAATCCACCTTCGCTCGGATCGGCAGGTCATAACGGATGGTGGTGACCGGATTAAATGGGTTGGGGAAATTGGGATAGAGGACAAATGAGGTCGGAACCGCCAAGTTCGCTTTTGTAGAGAGGCGGCGCTGGTCAAAAATGATCTCAAAGGGGCCGTTAGACGCCATGACGGCAGTGTCGTTGTCACACGCTTCAACGGTCCACTGTCCCCGGACAATACCGATGGAATCCAGAGACGGGACAATCTCACGGTAAGTCATAATCACTGCCGGCACAGTGAGGCTGTCTCTGGTGAGAAATGCAACACTGTCCAGCCCCACCAGACGGTAGATGACACTGTTATCCACATCCGTACTGGAGGTCCAGGCAAAAAGGATCTCGTGATGGAGGGTTTCCTCAGAAATTCCTACATATAAACTGTCGGACGGAGAAACAGCAGCAAAGGGTGTCGGCGGATCGTTCACGCTTACTACCTTAAGTGCCACTGCCGTCGCCACGGAACTGTCCGCTGTATCTACCGCCACATACCGGAAGGTATCGGCACCAAAGAAATTCATTTTTGGTGAGTAGATAAAGGCGCCTGTGGAATCCAGAACAACGGTACCATGAGCACTACTGTCCACCAGTACAGCTCGAAGCGTCTTCCCCTCCCAATCGCTGTCGTTACTGAGGACGCCGGGAGCGAGAACCGCCAGGGTACTGTCTTCCAAGGCGGTGTAGCTGTCTGCCACCGCCACAGGAGGGGCGTTGCCGAGCTGCACCGCGCCGGGGGAGCCACCCATTTCTATGCTGGCCGCCCAGTTGAAAACAAGTTCGTTGGCCATCAAAGGGTGGATCAATTGGAGGGACGGGCCGTCCCCGTTGGGCGAGCGAGGCCACGGTTCAATGGGACCATAGGTGACAGAATCAACAGTAAAGCCACCTTCACTTATCAGCACTACCGCTTCCCCGTCATTTTTCAAACCACCGCTCTGCCACTGTACACTTTCGACATAAGATTCAGCATTGCCGGTCACTACCAAAACGCTCTGGGAAGCAATTGTATCACTATCTGAAAATGTGTGGGTGACCCCTTTACTAAATGTGTAGCCAGTAAGATATGCGGTGACACTGCCCATATTAAACAGCTCAAGAAACTCAAAATCTCTGTCACTCCCTTGCACTGTACTGGGATTGTAATGGATCTCATTGATCACAAGAGGGTAAACGTCATTATCTGAAATAGTGATAGAGATATTGTCGACAGAAAAACCGTCGTAAATGCTGTCGCTGCTGGTTACAGTGTGAGAGATGGTGGCAGTTTCAGGTTTTTCGGGATCAGAATCATCCGTAGCTGTCACTATTACTTCCTGAGTGTCGTCATAGTTTGTTGCAGAAAAAATCAGAGTGTCAGGATCCACTGAAATGTCTGTGGTTGACGCGGCAAGAACAATAGTGACGGTAGCGGTAGGTTGACTCTGCAATACCACTGTATAGTAATCGGAGGTGTCACCTTCCGTTACAGCTGTACTTCCATCCGTTTCTATGACGGTAATACCGGCTGTATCATCGTCCACCACTGTAACAATGACAGAATTGATGGTGATATGGCTATAGTTGGTATCATCACTGGAAACCGAATGAGTAATTGTGCTGGTATGATTCTCTTCATCTTTGCCATCATCCACCGCGGACACATTCACCGTCTGAGCCGTACTGTAATTTCCTGAGGTAAATGCCAGTTTGGACTGATCCACCACAATATTTGTGTCTGAAGCTGTTACAGAAATAATGACGGTATCAATGGGCTGACTCTGCAATACCACTGTATAGTAATCGGAGGTGTCACCTTCCGTTACGGCTGTACTTCCACCTGCTTCAGTCACCGTTACGCCAGGGTTGTCATTATCTGTTACGACAACTGTTACGGAACTTATGGAGATGCCGTTATAATTGGCATCACTGCTGGCCACTGAATGGCTGATGGTACTTGTGTGGTTCCCCTCAACGGTTGCATCATTAACAGCGGTTACCGTCACAGTCTGGGCGGTGCTGAAGTCTGAAGATGTAAAGATAACTGTTCCAGGACTCACAACGGTTTGGGCGTCAGGGGAAACGGTGATGGTGACATCAGCCGAGGGGGAAGATCCCAGTACCAAAGTGTAGCTGTCTGTCGTATCCCCTTCTGTAACTTTTGTACCTCCGTCAAGCTCGGTAACAGTTACACTGGCTTCAGCAAAAGTGGTACCGTCAACTTTTGTGCCAGGTGAAAAAAGGGAACCGTCAGCCCCGGTAGCGGCGCTATGTTTCATGAAAGAACCCGTCAGGTCAGGATCCCTCGTGATGGACTGGTTATCACCAGCTTCGCTCCCGTAAGTGTCTGTGGCGACCACCGTGCCATCACTGTTAGTTACCGTAATACTATCGCCGCTGTTGTTTAGATTCAAACTTCCGGCCGTGTTGGTGATACTACCACCAAAGGTCCCCGTGGGGGTTCCGCCAGCGAACACCACTATCCCTTGTCCCTTCATAAGTGTGGTGCCGGACTCGAAGGTGTGTTTCACTCCCACAGCATCGGAAATAGTCCAGTCGCTAATGTCCATGGCGCCGCCACTGTTGTTTACCAGTTCCACAAATTCATCCTGAGTGGAGCTTACAGTTCCGTCCCCGTTTGAATCGCCATTTGTGGCGTCCGGATCGGCGTGAATTTCGTTGATGATCAGTTCATTGTCCCGGATGGTGAGTGTGAACTGGCTGGTGGAACCAATCTCAGCAGAGTTTCCACCACTCACATTCTGAAGCTGGAAAATAACAGTCTCTTTCCCTTCCACTACTGTATCATCCATGATGGTAAGAGTAACGGTCTGGCTGGTGGAATTGCCGGCCGAAAAAGTGAGTGTCTCATTGGAGTAGGTGGAAAAGTCCGTTCCGTTAGTGGCGCTGCCATCAGTGAGAGCCACATCCACGGTGGTGGCGTTGGATGCATCTTCGTTTGTAATGGATACCGTCAGATCATAGGTGCCAGTACTCTCCACCGCTGAATCTGAGGAAGAGGTAAACTGGATCGAGGTGTTACTGCTGGCTACTGTTACGCTAAAGTCACTTACCTGCACTGTTGCACCACTGCTAATTGCATCACTACTGGCTGTCCAGTTTGAGGTTGCTCCAATTGATGCAAGCAATTCGCTTGCAGTGCCGCTGGCTCCGTTTGATGTTTTATAGTAATAATTGTCTGTACTACCCATATCGATAACTGTATAGGCACCAGTTGAAAGTCCGCTGGGCACATATGACGTATTCGTGCTAGGATCCTCTGAAGTTATAACTGTGGTTGCTTTGGCAAAGCCAGCGTAGTAAAGGAAAGTTTTATTTTCGCCGGATTCCTGATAAGCAATTACTTGATCACCAGATGCTGAAAAAGCAACTGAACCGGAAGTCGAATATTGGTCATCAGTGGTACCTGAGTACCATCTTTGAACAACCCCCTTGGATATTGCACTACTTGCTGTAAAGGTGATTGTCCCCTCGTTACTTTTCAGGCGGCCGTCAGACTGTATCGCGTTCTCACTGAATTTGATCACCGTGTTCGCTTCCAAATCGACGAAACTCATCCATTCGAAAGCATCGGGTGCATCCGACTGAATGAGCACAATGGCCATATCTCCAGCTAAAAGTGACGTCTGCCCAAAGGTACACACTGGCACCAGGGCCAGGATCGTCAGAAAAGCTGTTAACCGGTCATAGACCCTCTGAAAAATGAACATCCTCCTGACAGCATACCTCCACGAGCAAATAGCCACTCGGGAAGTCTTCCCAATTCTAAATCCAACCCGTTACAATTAATGGGATGAATGGTTAAAAGTCAAGAGAAATCGGTAATTAAGACACACTTCCTTCCCGCGGTACTCTCTGGATTTTTACTCACAGAAGTCCCCATGGGTTTCATTTTTAGAATAAGATTAGGATAATGGAAAAAATGATTCCAATGGTTTATATTACTTATCAAACTGGAAACCTTTTTCAATTAGATGAGTACCGGTATTAAACTACTCTTAAGGATAAAATAAATGTATTGTGATAATATTCATCTCTCAAAAAGAGAAACCATAACAAACGGCGCTAAATACGATTTCTTCATATACAATATGCTCTCACTGGAAAGTAAGTTTTCTGACGGGAAATGGGGAAAGGGCGATACTGTAATCAGCAAAGAAAAAGATTTCTTAATGCTGGATCAGGAAACCAGGAAAAAGCTAGACGTGAAACTCCGGTGTTCAAAAAAGCTGGATGATGCTATGGAAGGAATCGATCATCTTGAAGCCAAAAAAGTGTTTAAAAAGTGTATAAAAGAATTAGAGAGTAGCGGTCTACTTTTCCGAAAAAAATCAAAAAGCAGCCGAAAGGCCAAACCAAAGAAACCGGTCTCCCCAACCTAACGGCCTGGAGAAACAGTAACAGGCTGGATCCAGGCTGTTTCAAGATCCCCTTCCGCAAACGGGTTGGGGTGCTTCCTGTCTGAAATAATCTTCGCCCTTACATACAGTTCGTCACCCGTGAATTTGTAAACGGCGGGGTTTTCATCTGATTCCAACAGTACCTGACCGATATCACGGCTGTAGATGCGGGAAACATGCTCCGGCGCTCCATCAGCATTCACAACAGGTTGAGATGAGCGGTCGAATCCACGTGTCGTGCCGATGAATTGCGTTTTATAGCTGACGCCGTCCTCGGCCTGAATGGCAATCCTGAGCATCTCCTGTGAACCATCAATCTCTCTAACCTGTACGCCTGTTGTGGCATAGAAATTACCGTGCTCCATAGCCTTGATTATTGCTTCGGCGGTAAGCTGTGATGCCCTAACCATCACCCACCCCCTGCCTGTGTTGGATTCTCCAACTTTAATCTTGTAGTACGCATGAGCGTCATCCACGGCGATGCCGTAAAGTGGCTCCTCCCCTCGGGCAAGCCGCATGGCGAGGATGATATCCCACATCCGATCAGTGCCCGGATGAGACGGGTCACCCCAGTTCCTGACCCCGGGGTGTCCGTTATAGATCTCGAAGAAACGATCGCCCTTCAGGCGGATCAGGTCCTCAGCTACAATTCCCCAGCCGAAATTGGGGTGGTTAACGTGCGCAACCATGGGCCGGCCGGTCTCGATCCTTTGCCTGCGGACAGCGTTTATGTTTCTCTGCATTACATCGTAGCTGCTTGTTCCTCCCCGAGGCAAGATGACCGTTTCAAGATTGGTGGCATTCACATGGACGGGGTATTTCTCAAAGGCGTCTGTTATCTCTTCAGCCTGAATAAGGATGAACTGCTCAGTTTCCTGAAACTGTTCTCTCAACTCTTCAAGAGTCTTCAGACGCATGAAAAGGGAACCGTTCTCTGACCGCAACTGGACGGAATTGTCACCAAACTGTGCTTTCAATCTGTCCAGTTTTTCAAGGTTGAAGTTGTTCTTGGAGGCGGGGATCCATTTCTCTCCCACCGATAGAATATTGTGATCGGATAGCGTCAGGAAATTGTAACCGTGATCCTTATACCAGCTTACCGTCACCTCCGGTGGCGCGTCACCATCACTCCAGAGAGTATGAGTGTGCAGATTCCCTTTGTACCACCTCTCAGCGGGTTTATTATTATCTACCGGGGTGGGTTCCTGCGTCACCTGAAGACAAGATGAAGTCAAGCCAACAAGAAGTAAAATCAGGTGTTGTTTCATGTTCATTAACTTACGGGTCGACTGCACAATTTATTTGATGCAAATATTGATTCAGCAACAGATTTTTTCGTGATTCAGGACGTCCTCTAACCGTTTGTCCGCTGAATTCGCTTGGGTGTGGATCTACGACGGGAGTCCGGCGGTATAGACCTGAANCAGNTCTGTTTCAGNTTCCGGAGCAAAGAGCAGTACNTTATNNCGGANNGAATCAAGCTGCTCNCTTACAGCAGNNGNAGGAACNCCNGGCGGTGCATAGGCCACGTAAANGGCCCGCCGGGTNTTTGGAGAGATGGGCGTTCGCTGATCCTGGCCGTAGATAATGGTACAGACAATCCCGTCTGCGTCGGACATCATCATGTCTCCTGGTTTCAAGGACTTCAGTACGCCGTTCATTTGAGTAAACTNNTCNCCTGNCTGGGTCACATCGATCCTGACGNNATTTCGAAGAAGGTCGGCATCATGACCTGCNGTAAGNATCAGGGTGTTCAATTCAGCGGTAAAATTCGCATCTACGAGAGGACTNANATTCGGNAGAGGCTTNNCTTTGTGAACCACTGACTCCAGCTGAAGCTGAACGTGATAGGTTTTGTTGAATCGCCTGTAGTAATTCCGGTACGCTTTTAACACTTCAAGTTCCAGAAGGTCCGCCCGGGAAAATTNGGANNANTTTTCACGAAGGGTNGCTTNCACCTCCTGCTTCNTCTGGTCCANGGGCGTTTCGCGTNTGGTATTATCCACGTTTCCCAACAGCACCACTCCCACATGNCCNCCCGGAAACGTNTNGTGCCAGCTATCGCTTACTTCAACAATAGCATCTTCCGNGTCTGANNGAACTNNCCAGCATCAAGGCGCAAAATATAGACACCTGANCCAACTGTCCGGCCGAAGGTGTCAGTCCCGCTCCAGCGGATAGTGTGAGAACCGGNCACCGTCANACCNTCTGANAGCACAGNNATCTTTTTCCCCAGCAGATCATAGATGGCGAGCTGNACCCTGCTTCTCTCCGGAATGTCAAAACTGATGGTCGTCTCAGGNTTAAACGGGTTGGGATAGTTGGGGTGAAGGGCAAACACCCGGGGCAGTGCCACATCATCNTCGTTGGCCAGNGGCGGACCTTCGCCCTCNAGATAAATGGTGTACTCNACAACTTCATCATCCAGGGTAACNCCCTTCGCCACAAGCTTTTCTTCATATCCGTCCCCGTTGGCATAGATGTCGTAAGTACCGTTAGGNAGCCACATCTGNAAATTCCCGTTTTGATCCACACCTCTGTTTTTTCCCCACTGATTCGCGCCGTNCCACGCCCAGAGCCATGCGTGGTGGACAGGNTGATCTGTCTTTTCCGAAAAGATACGTCCCTTAAANCCGGACTTGGTCTTGTAAGTNTGAAAATTGTGGNCTTTTNCTCCGGANAGAACATTCTGATAGTTATTCTCCTGAACGTAAATACTGTCCGGCANCCACCACTCATCCAGCCAGAGATAATACCCTCTGTGGGCATCAGCCTCNCTTGCNACATGAAGGGTGTACANGCCGTTCTCATCTGTACGTGTTTCTGTCCATCCAAAGTGGCCGTNACCCCGCACTGANATCTCGGGNAAGNGTGATCCGTCAAGGGTCACTGTGCCGGTGATGGTGGCATCTGTGCTGGTAGCGGCCATGTTGAGAGAGACCGTTGTGCCGGAAGTGACAGAAAGCAGTGTGTCCCGCGGNACCATGTAGCCGGNCATAAGATCCCACGCCTCCATACGNATCCACCACTCTCCGCNGATAAGTTCCACNTTAAACGCGCCCGTGGCATCCGTCTTTGCCTCACTCCAGTTCCACGGTGGNAGGTCAGAGNTGGCGTANATTCTTACATCGGCGATAGGCTTGCCNTCTTCGTCAAGANCGTTCCCCTCAACAAATGCATCGGCATAAACGTAGTGAAAATTGATCCCCGTTGCACCGGAGACAACATTCCANTGCTCTTCCAGGTGGAACAGGTTATCATCATCCAACTCCCATTCATGGGCGTAAACGTGGTAACCACCGTTGGCGTCNACCGCACTGGCCACGGCGATNGAATAAGTNCCGTCAGAAGCGGTNTTNGCCTGAGACCACCCCTGTCTGCTACGGGCCTCTACACCAATGCCCGCCACCGGNGATCCATCCAGAAAGACGGAACCTGAAATAGAAGCATCAGCGGTTAACAGGATAATGTCTTTCGTAACNGTGGANGCCTCNGNGACAGAAACCCTCACCCAATCAGGATTGAGNTGCGTGCCCCACAGTTCCCAACCGTCTACATTGAGGCGCCACTTNCCGGAGCCAACGCCAAGTTTGTAATAACCTGCCGTGTCTGTTCTTGTTTCACTGTAGCCACGCTGCTCGCCGTCACGCTCCGCCCAGACNCGNANATCNGNAANGNNNGNTCCTGNGTCATCGATCACTTTCCCTTCAATGAAGGCNTTGGGAGAACTGAGGTTAAAGTCTAACNCGGAAGTACCGGAGGTGANATTGTGATAAGACTCTTCGATGATACTGCCGGACGGAATGGACCGTTCGTGCACCCAGAGATGATAACCGCCCTCGTCATCAGCCGCCGATGAGACTGGGGCCGAGAACGCACCTGTGGAATCGGAAACAGTTTCTGTCCACCCCTGTTCACTACTGGCACCGATGAACACATTACCCATGGGCTCGCTATCGAAATAGACCATCCCCGTAATGGCGGCATCTGTTGCGTAAACTGTTATACTGTGTGTGGCGGTGGTGCCGTCTGTCACAGTCAACTCTTCACCTTGAGGAACGAGATAATCTGGCATCATTTGGCCGGCGTCAACATCCAGCCACCACTGACCTGCAATGACACCGAGCTTAAAACTACCGTCAGAGCCGGTGATCTCGCTTACATGATTCCCCGTCTGATGCTGGTTTGCATAGACATAAACACCCACTACAGGAGTGCCGGCATTATCTGTCACAGTCCCTTCAATGAATGATGTTGCACTCAAAAGTTCAATGGTGAGGTCGGTGGTACCGGAATTAATGTCATCATACCGCTCCTTACGAAAGGCCTCCTCGCTGAGATCAGAGGTATTGATCCACAGGTTGTAACCACCCGTGGCATCGGCCTCGCTGGCCACCTGTAGCGTAAATGTGCCGTCTGAGCCCGTCTCAGTCTGTGTCCAGCCTGTTTTCCCGTCGGCGGAGAGCCATACACTTGCAAGAGGTGCGTCGTCCAGAAGGATGGTGCCTGAAATGATGGCATCAGCAGCATAGGCGATGAAATCCATTGTGACTGTGGAATTCTCTTCTACCTGAACTTCTTTTTCCCTCGGCCTGAGATAAGTGGGGATAAGATCGTTTTCGTGCAGCCTCACCCACACTTTCCCCGCTTCCACCGTCATTTCGTA
>PBTS01000007.1:0-20727 GCA_002729175.1 Fidelibacterota bacterium | reverse complement strand
GATTGGCAATCTTTATAAGAAAATCACCTGGAACAATCATATATGTATCCCAATCAGTGAGCGCAATGTCACTACTTATTACAGGTGCTTCCATAAGAACTTCAGGTTCAGGTATTGTAAGATCCACAGATGGGCCGCTTTCTGTTTCGGCTTCATTGGAGATGTTGATTTCAACATCATTCTGCTCCAGACCCATGCGGTCTTCAGACTCTTTAGTTGAGGCGAGCGCCTTGGTGTCTTCCGGAGAAACCGGAGGTGCGGACTGTTTTCCGCAAGAGACGACAAGCATCAACACTGCAAACGTGCTAATTATTAATTTCCAATTTTTCATTTGTTTCCTCTCCAATATGGTAACTATTCAATATTACTTACGCTATTATTTAATTTCAGTTCCCACGAGCATTAAGTATCCCATTTCATGAGACACCCGTAGAAGATATTACTTTGAATTAATACTAGTCAACCGATTTCTGGTCAGGTCTGCCAGCTAGGCAGGTTTATACTCTCCAAACACTTCTTTCAGTGTGTGGGAAATTTCTCCCAGCGTACAGTTGTTCTTTGCACAATCAATAATAAACGGCATCAGGTTGTTATTGCTTTCTGCCGCCTTTTGCATTTCAGATAATGACTTCTCTACATTATTGTCATCCCTGTTTTCTTTAAACCGGGCCAGCCGCTCCAATTGCTGGGTGACGGCTGCCTGGTCGATTTCCTGAAGATCAATTTGCTCCGGTTCACCGCGTTTATACCTGTTTAAACCGACAACTACTTGCTCTCCGGAGTCTACCTTTTTCTGGTATTCATAGGCACTTCGAGCAATCTCGTCTTGGATGTAACCGCTCTTGATAGCAGAGACAGAGCCACCCAGGTCATCAATTTTCTTTATCATTTCAAAGGCTTCTTCTTCGAGAAGGTCTGTCATTTTTTCCACGTACCATGATCCCCCCACCGGATCCACGGCATTTGTGATACCTGTTTCATGAGCGATAACCTGCTGTGTCCGCAGTGCCAGCTGTGCGGATGCTTCCGTGGGGAGCGACAGCGCTTCGTCCCGGGCGTTGGTATGAAGTGATTGGGTACCGCCAAGTACCGCCGAAAGGGCTTCAAAGGCTGTCCGTACAACGTTGTTGTCAATTTGTTGTGCGGCAAGTGAAGATCCAGCTGTCTGAACGTGAAACCGACACATCAAAGATTTTTCATCNCTGGCCTTGAATCTNTTTTTCATGATTTTTGCCCAGATGCGTCGTGCTGCTCTGAACTTTGCTATCTCCTCGAAAAAGTCCATCTGAGCGTTAAAGAAAAATGAGATACGAGGNGCAAAGTCATCCACATCCAAGCCTCGGTCAGTGGCCGCCTGGACGTAGGCAATGCCGTTTGAGAAGGTAAAAGCCAACTCCTGGGCTGCGGTAGCCCCGGCTTCACGAATATGGTAGCCGGAAATGGAAATAGTATTCCATTTCGGCATCTGGTGGTGACAATATTCGAAAATATCGGTGACGATTCTGAGGCTCTGCTCAGGAGGAAAAATGTGGGTTCCCCGGGAAATATACTCCTTAAGGATATCGTTTTGCACTGTTCCCCGTAAACTGTTGGCGTTCACGCCTTTATTCTCNGCTACCATTGTATAAAATGCCAACAGAATGGCAGCCGTGGCGTTGATGGTCATNGATGTGGAAACTTCGCCGAGAGGGATATCCTTCAGAAGGGTATCCATATCTTCCACAGTGGCGATGGGAACTCCAACACGACCCACCTCTCCATGGGCCATTGCGTGATCTGAATCGTACCCCATCTGNGTCGGAAGATCAAANGCCACCGATAGACCCGTGACGCCCTNCGCCANGAGATAACGGTAACGNTTGTTNGATTTNTCGGCAGAGGTGAAGCCGGCATACTGGCGCATGGTCCAGGGCCGATCACGGTACATGTTGGGGTAGATTCCGCGGGTGAANGGGTACTGTCCAGCNTTTTCAGAGGACACGNCTAATTCAGATTTCTCTCGCTTTTAATTTTTTCATAGGCGTCGTTCACAGCTTTGAATTTTTCTTCNGCCAGCTGCCCGAANTCTTCTCCCAGATGTGCCACCTTGTCNGGGTGATACTTGGNGGCCATTTTTCTGTAAGCCCGCTTTACTTCGATATCGGAGGCGGAGGAATCCACCTCAAGTATGGTATAAGCGCCAGCGGTCTGACCAACGAACATGGCTTTCATGGATTCGAAATCGGAAGGAGAAACACCAATATAATTGCAGATCTTCCTGATTACATTATCTTCTAACGAATGGAGCTCACCATCAGCATGAGCGAGCCCAAACAGCCCGTGTATCAGTTCCAGCCGGGTCGCATGATCCATCTCTTTCTTGATCTGACGGCAGATGGAAGGGAGTGGGTAGTCCTGTTTCAAAATGTCTTTGAAGAGTATCATGAGATCTCTTGCATTTTCCTGTCCAAAATGTTTTGTAAGGAACTGTTTAACAAATACCAGTTCCGATTTCAAAAGTTTCTCATCTGCTTTCATGACTTGGCCCAGAAGAACAAGTAAGGAAACAGCAAAATCGCCGGGACGGGTGTGGGGATAATCTTTGGGACTTTTCCTCGGGCCATAGTGTGTTCTGTAGGGTGAACCTTCCAGTGGCTGTTCCGAAAAGGACGCCAGCGAAAATCCCACCAGCGCGCCGATAGGACCTGCCAGAACCCAGCCAAGTCCGCTCCAGAGTATTTTCTTTCCTACAGGCATCTTGTGTTTGTACAACTGTGCATTTTTAGCCTGTAAAGATACAGAGTTCTGTTGAAAAATCGTCAGTAACTAAAAAGTTTCTTTTTTCAACAAATGTCCTATATTGCGCCGCATGCGCCGCCTACTGGAGCAATGGAAAACGCGCGGTACCGTCACTTGGTTTCGGCTGATACGAAAATTGGAGAAACCGGATTTCACTGGTGCTATCCGAAAGGGAGGCTCAGGGGTTCGCTCTGCACTCATTATCCTACCTGAAGGTCGTGAGAACTCCAGGATCGCCCGTTACTTCCTGAAATCAATCTACCAGAACGGCCACACAGCAATAGACTTTCTTATGGATAAATCACTCTACCACACCTTTCAAGACTCACTTCCGGAAAGTGTGAAGGTGTATGAAGAAGATGAATTGAACTGGTTCCGATTGCCGAGTCAGTCTATGCTTGACCGCATTTTGGACCATTCCTACGATGCCGTTGTGGACATGCATCCGGTGTTTAATCTTTCGTCAGCTTATCTGGCACTTATGTCTAAAGCACCCATGCGTATTGGTTTTGCTAACAAATTTTCGGAACATTTTTTCAATGTGGAGATTGACAGTTCGAAAAGTGAATTTCTTGAACGAAGTTATCTGGCAGTACAAAAGTTGTTAAACTTATGAATATCTATCTTTACGAAACCCGGGCTTCGGCTGAGAAGCTTGCCCCTATTGCCCTGACACGGCCCTTGTTTGATCTTCGCTGCGGTGCTTTCACATTCCTGGAGCGCTTGAATAGGCTTCGTCCTGATGATTCCATCTCCCTCTTTGTTAGGGAGGAACAGGAAACTGTTACCAAAGAACGATTTGGCTTGATAGTGAACCCTGAGACTGTGGAAGACGGCCTCTGGCTTAACAGTACTGTCTTTTGGACTGAACCGTCCCTGAATCTTCTGGAATCGAAAGAGGGAATATTCACATCAGACGGTGCTTTTGTTGGAGCACATTTCTCCTCTGAAATGGGTCAAAAGTGGTTGGAGGCAGGAGGTCCTCTAAATACATCTTGCCCTGAAGATATTGGGGAAGAGAAAAATGATCTTAAATCAATCATTTACCTTTGGGACTGTATCAATGAAAATGGCCATGCTATTAAGGCGGATGCTGCCCACTTTCCCATGGGAGAAGTGAAAGGTGATATTGATGATGGCACCCATCTACTGAATCAAGATAACATTTATGTGGCTGAGGGTGCCAGAGTGAAGGCAGGAGCCATTCTGGATGGTGAATCGGGACCGGTTATCATTAGCGAAAAAGTGACCGTTCAACCCGGTGCTTACCTGGAAGGGCCTCTTTTTATAGGAAATGGTTCTCTCATTAAAGCGGGAGCAAAGATTTTCGGAGAAACAACCATGGGTCCCGGTTGTAAGGTTGGGGGAGAAGTTGCTGAAACCATTTTCCAGAGCTGGAGTAATAAACAGCACGACGGTTTTCTGGGACATTCCTACGTGGGGGAATGGGTTAATCTTGGCGCTGGAACCAATAACAGTGATTTAAAAAACAATTATTCTTCTGTCAAAGTTATAGTGGACGGAAAACAGGTCGACACGAAAAGCCTGTTTGTAGGGCTCTTTATGGGGGATCATGCAAAATCAGCCATCGGGACCCAGTTTAATACAGGCACCACAGTGGGACCGGCCTGTAATGTGGTGGTTACCGGGTTTCCGCCGAAGGAGATTCCGCCTTTCTCATGGGTCATGAATAGGGAATTGCAGAAATACGATTTCCAGAAGTTTATTGAGGCAGCAAAAGCGGCAAAGGGAAGACGAGATCAATCGTTCTCAGCTGCAGAGGAGAGCCTTTTTCTTCAACTGTGGGAAAAACATTGGAAATAAAAATGTTGAAATACCTGTTGACGAGGGGTGGGTCGCCGTTTATATTATCGCCCTCTCACTGAGGATAAAACGAGGAAATATAATGCTATCAGAAGGTTTGATCTGCCCAGAATGCAAGACTCCCCTTAAAGAAGAGGATCTTAAAGAGTCTTTGGTTTGTGCTAGCTGCAAGACCGATCTACAGAATGCGAGATACCTAGACTTCATTGAATACCTTGTGGCCAACGGTATTGTGAAGGATATAGACTTTTTTGATATGAAAATCTACAAGGATGAGATTGAACGTCTCGATCCCACCGATCAGGAGGAGGTGGACCCGCAGGATTTTGAAAAGAAAAAAGACACTTTTTCTCTCTTCCAAGAAGAGGTACAAACCGTAGAAAAAGACACCACACAAGAGATAGATGTTTGGGAAGGACTTGAAGAAGATTGGGAAGAATTTAATCTCCGTAATAAAGAAGAGGCTAAAAATCCACTTCTGGAGAAAAAGAAAAAGTCAAGAAGAGGGAGAAAGAAAAAATCGTGAATAAAAAGAAAGAACAGCAGATCAACATTGAGCTTGATGAGAAAGTCGGTAGTGGGGATTACGCCAATTTTGTGGTTATTACCCATTCACCAGCTGAGTTTGTCATGGATTTCACCCGGCTCCTACCGGGGATGCCGAAAGCGAAAGTGAATTCAAGAATCATCATGGCCCCATCTCATGCTAAAAGTTTTCAAAGGGCTCTGTCGGATAACATTGAAAAGTATGAAAAGCAATACGGCGAGATTTCTGTGCCGAAGAATGAATCTTTTGAGCCATTTGGAGTCAAGCCACCTGAAGGATCATTGCCGAATTAACTATTTTATGAGTCTGCTAACAGGAAGAAGCCCTGAAAGAACTTTTGTCGCCATTCTGATGGCAATGTGGGTCGCTATTACCCCGTTGGTTGATGTCACTCACGACCTGGCCAGTCACAACTGGTTCTCTTTTTCAGAGTTCGGTTTATGTAAGGTAGATTGCGACACCTCCGAACACAATAACACTAATCTCCGCCATGACTGTTGTCGCGCGCGAATTCGTGATTTCACAGCTATTGAAATTGGCAGCGGACTTTTCTCCGAGAATGCAGACAGAGCACATATTTTCCCCAAACAAGTTTTTTCCTCAGAAATCCTCTCTCCGCTCCCGCCCTCAAGGGCATCCCCTCTAAGCTAATCTTGCTGTCGTAATCTGACCATCTTTGACGGAGTGGGATGAGGTTCCATTCTCGGGGGTGGCTAACCTTAGAATAGGGGATCAGCTTAATGCGAAGAACATTTGTTCTTCTGACTGTAATTAGGTCACTATCTTTTTCACAAACAACTGTTAATCCAGATATTAGCTTCCTTGGGGATCTTCTTGCCAAAGGAGACAAAGAATCACTTGCGCTTTCCACCTCAGGATTGGAAATAGCCGCTCAGGGTTACGTTAATCCTTTTGCTCGAGCAGATTTGTTTCTTCATATACACGACAGCGAGGGGGCCGTGGATGTGGAGGAAGCGTTCCTCACCGTGGAGCGAGGATTGCCGCTGAACCTGGGACTTAGGGCCGGCAAGTTCAGACCCGATTTCGGGAAGATTAACAGGGAGCATGCCCACACCTATCACTATATCTTAGCATCGCTGCCGGTACAGGCACTGCTTGGTGAGGAGATGTGGTCTTCACCGGGAGCGGAATTGAGTACGCTGGCGCCTCTGCCTTGGTATAGCAAACTATCCTTAAGCGCCATGCAGAATGGCATGGGGGGACACGGACACGACGAACACTCCCATGATAAGAATGAGGGAAACAGGGAGTTGTACGACGACGAAAAACGGTCAGAGAAAAAGGAGGAAGATAATGGAAACACTGGCGTCGTGGCATTCCGTTTTTCCAACTTTTTCGAGCTGAATGATATCTCCCATATTGAAACTGGCCTGAATCACTACCGCGCCATCAATGAGTCAGAGGGGACGGTTTCAGGTGTGGACATGAAGTTCAAATGGCGGCCGGACAAGTATCGTTCATTTACTGTTCAGGGGGAGGTCATGCAGAATAGTGGAAAGGAGGAACACGAAGAAGAGAAATACCACGAAGACCACCTTTCAGAAGAACATGAAGGAACCACCACCATTGCTTACGGCTGGCTCAATATGCAAATCAACAAGGTGTGGAATGCCGGGTTTATCGTGGACTACGCCAGTGAACTGGATGAAGCGCCTTACAATTCGTTCGGTCTTTTTGTTGGCTTTAGCCCCGTCGAAGAATCGTCTGTCTTACGTGTCCGCCTGCACCAGGAATATCACGGCGATGAAGACCCTGTATTTTCTGTGGTGGGGCAGCTCATCTGGTCACTTGGCCCCCACAAGCCCCACAGGTTTTAAGATGACGAATAGAATTATGCTGATAGTGGCCCTTGTCCTCAACAGCCTATCCGCCAAAGTATCTGTGGTAACTTCCACTACTGATTTAGCGGACATTGCATCAACTATTGGCGGTGAACGAGTGAAGGTGGTGAGTATTGCCCGGGGGACGCAGGATCCGCACTATGTAGAAGTCCTGCCGTCATACATGATAAAAGTCAAGCGGGCTGATATTTACCTTAAGGTGGGGATGGAACTAGATCGATGGGCACAGCAGATTATAGATGGCTCTCGAAACCGAAAACTGATAATTGTGGATTGTTCAGCAAATATTCCAAGGCTTGAAATTCCCACTAGAAAGATTGATGCTAGCATGGGCGATATCCATCGCTTTGGGAATCCGCACTACTGGTTAGACCCAGAGAACGGTAAGATTATAGGTTCTACTATTGCAGAGGTGCTGTCCGAGGCTGATCCAGCAGGGGCCAATATTTTTTGGGAAAACCACAGGAAGTTTTCAAAGACCATTGATTCAAATCTACAATCTTGGCGCGAAAAGTATGCTTCATTACGCGGAATGAAACTGATTTTTTATCATAATACTTGGCCCTATTTCGCTAACCGGTTCGGACTAGATATTGTTCAGTTTGTTGAGCCGAAACCGGGAATCATGCCGACGCCGAGTCACATCGAAACACTCATATCTTTAATTAGGGAACACCAGATCAACGTAATCGCCATGGAGCCGTATTTCAGCGACAAAGCACCTAAATTCCTGGTTGAAAAAACAGGTATTGAAATTATCGAAATGGCACAATCTGTTGGGGCCAGATCACTGGCTAACTCCTATATTGAGATGATCCATTACAACCTCGAAATACTTAAGAAGACGCTGGAATGATTCTGGAGTATTTTGACATAATTATTTGGCCACTTATGGCGGCGTTTGTGCTTACAGGTATACATGTCTATCTTGGTCTTCACGTTGTGACGCGCGGTGTTATTTTCGTTGATTTGGCTTTAGCACAGGTAGCAGCGCTGGGGATGGCTGTAGGTTTACTTTTAGGATTCGACCATGCAGAAGGCATTATGTATTTTTTGGCATTGGGATTCACATTTCTTGGTGCCCTTCTGTTTTCTTATACACGTTCTGTGAATGAACGTGTGCCCCAAGAAGCTATCATCGGGATCACTTACGTCGTCTCCGCTGCTGTAATGATCTTGCTTTTCAGCAAGTCACCCGAAGGAGCCGAACATCTCAACCACCTTTTGGTGGGATCCATACTTTTTGTGTCACCCAAGGAAGTGTTCCAAACTTTCATGCTCTACGCAGTCATCGGCGGTTTTCATTGGAGGTTCCGGACAGAGTTTCTTGCAGTATCAGATAGCCAAAACAATGGCAAATCAAATGTAAACAGAAGGCTGTGGGATTTCCTTTTCTATATTACCTTCGGATTTGTGGTAACCAGTTCTGTAAAAATCGCTGGTGTTCTTCTAGTGTTTTCTTTTCTTATCGTACCAGCTATAGGGGCACTTCTTTTTGTGGAAGGCGTATCATCCAGGCTGATATTTGGATGGATCTTTGGACTTGTCGGAAGTGTTCTGGGCATGCTAGCATCGCTCCTACTTGATATTCCAACAGGGGCTGCCATTGTGGTAACTTTTGGTTTTATGTTGGTGATAGCTTGGCTGGTTAGGCCAAAAGGTGCAGGCTAATGCTGGTGTTCAAAGCGGTGTGAGTGTTCTTCAGAGCCCTTTTCCGTCTCACATTCCAGCGTAATATCTCTCACATCGAACTCTTCCTGAATGATGGATCGGATGTTCTGTTTGATGGGCCCGGTAGCTTCCAGGGAATCCACTGACACTACCACATGTGCCGTTCCCACGGTCAAATGAGAACAGACTTGCCAAAGTCTTACATCTAACAAGTCTTTTACGCCGTCAATCTGGAGTACCCGAAGCCGGACACGGTCAATATCCTGGGGTGATTTGTGGAGTAAAATTTCCGCACTTGAATAAAGAACTCTGGTAGCCCCAATGAGCAAAAGCAATGCCACAAAAGCGGCTACAACTGGATCGATGATGGGCATATCAAAAAGCTTAATTGCCGTGATCCCCACAACCACAGAAACAGAAGCAAGGATGTCCCCCATGATGTGGAGGTATGCGCTCCTGATGTTTACGTCATGGTGGCGGTCTGGAGCATGGTGAAAGAAGCGGATGACAATAAGGTTTACCACAAGTCCAATAACAGCGATTACCAGAGCACCTCCCGCTTGGATCTCGCCGGGATTTCGAAACCGTTCCCACGCCTCCAGAAAAATCACTGCTGAAATGATGCTGAGAACAATGCCGTTAAACAGGGCACTCATCACCTCCAGCCGGTGGTAGCCGAAGGCCATTTGTTGGGTCGGGTGACGTTTGTGAGCTACAGAAAGGGCAAAAGAAGCAATAAGAATAGAACCGAGATCGGCAATGACGTGGAACGAATCTGAAATGAGGCTGAGGCTGCCGAATACAATGCCACCCAGGAGCTCAGCAAGGAATGTAATGCTCAGGAGCAGAGCCGCTGTCTTGAGAGCTTTTTGAGAAGTGAAATGGCCGCTCATGGGAGAGAGAAATTTACTTCAGGCAGACTAGAGTTGTAAGGATTGGTAAGGCGGTGGATTACAACTCTGCCTGTAGGCGGAGCATCACCAGACGACCGATGGCCGGGCCGCCTTGAATCTCAATATGATAATCGTTGAAAAGGTTGCTGACACTCAAAAGTACGGCCGCTTTGTCTATAAGTTGATACCGCGCGTGGATATCAAAAATAGTGTAAGGACCTATTGTGCCGAAATAAACACCTGATTGCCAAGGGAAGGCGTCCACGTAACGAAGATTGAAACTACCGCCGAGCTTCGAGTCCGGAGGAGCGTACTGCAACTTGAGACTTCCCTTATGCTTGGGAGCGTTAATTGGATCTTTTGCATTGGTGATAGGGTTGATGAAGTCACTCATGCTGAGATAAGAGTAATTAACATCCATGGACCACGACCGGTTGAGAAAAAATGAGAGACTCATATCTATTCCACCCATATTCACATTTCCGTAATTGAGGTAACCCACAACAACAGGCGGATTGAATCCTGCAGTGGTATCCATGGATGAGATACCTTCAAGATGTGTGAGCCAGACGTCAAATGATTCGTCCAGATCTTCTTCATCCAGGATGTCGTCAGGATCTTCGTTGACTATCCCGTCCCCGTTATAGTCGGTGGTTAACACGGCCTTGTTCAGTACAATGGGGGTGATGAAAGTGATAGCACTAACGAATGAACTGTAATTGCTCCTGAAGATATCCATGGTTCCATAGATGGTGGGGGTAATACGGCCTTTGTAACCCAGTTCCAGCGTGTGGACCGTTTCGGGATAAATACCGCCCTGATCTGGAATATTGTCCTTAAAGAATCCTCTATTTTTGGGATCTGTAGATGGGAAGAAGAAAACGTGTGTAGTTGAATCAAATTCAATCACATTAAATGCGTCGTAAGGGCTTTTCCAGTAAATGTCACCGTCGGCGCTTCTGGGGTAGTTGTACCCTTCATGAGCACCCCGGGCAAAAACCTTGTAAGTGGCTACTCGGGTTACAAAAATATCCAGAAACAGGGCTTGGTTGGAAGGGGTATTGAAAGCTTTGGCCCATGTGAGCCTGAAGTTCTGGTTCTCCCGGGGACGATACACCAGGCCGATCTTTGGCGAGATCTGAAGCCCGTCTCTCTTTCCAAAGTTGAACTTCCAGTTTGTGGGGCTATAACTGTAGTCGTAATTGTTGAATTCAATAAAGTCCGTTAGGCGGTCGTGAACGTCAAAACGGGTGGCATGGATCAGCTCATATTTTGGATTGAGTTTCCAATTGATCTGATAATAGGCACCGAATTCATTAACAACATAGCGGTTGTCCTCAGCCTGTTCATCGATTCCTTCATCAATAAGTCCGTCACCATCATTGTCGATCCCGTCCGCAACAGCCCCTTTAACGTTATCTGTTGGTCCCACCGCACCATCCTGCTTACCGTTATCGGTACCCCACCTGGTATATATCTCACCTTTATCGTGTTGGAGATTGTCATTATAGTCAGCCCAGGAAATAGGGGAGCCGGCCTCACCATCACCATTATCGTCCCGGCCGTTCACCAACTGATCGTCAGAAAGTATGGATCCCCGGGTGTTCGGCATGGTGAGAAAATAATCGGCGCCCCAGACAAACCTGAAATCACCATTCATTAATTCCGTTGCATGCTGAAACTGGGAGCTGAACTTTTTGGATCGGTCGTAGATGGTCCCACCGGTAGCAAGGTTCCGGGTAGGGGAGTGAGCCAGTGGATATTTAGGGTTGTATTTCCCGGACATGCTGGTGTTCAGATAAGTTTGCCAAAAGAAGTTTTTGTACCTTAGTCGACTCTGGTAGTATTGATAGACCCAGCCATCGGCCAGATAGCGGGCGATACCGGTGATGTTGATGTTTTTTGCTCTTGCCAATCCGTGGGAAAGGCTGAGATTTATATCGCTATTTGGGTCATAATCAAAACGAAGATCATAGCGGTAGTTTTCCACATTGAAATCAGGGAAGTCATCATAACCGTCTCCATTGGCATCCTTTATCCAACGACTCAATTCCCCTCTTGTCAGCTTGAAATCTTCCGGGTCTCCAAAGACGCCGTTTCGATTTGTGTCGAATAGTATATTGCCGTCATCATCATATTCGTAGTCACCAAAACCGAAACCGTATCTGTCCGCTTTTGTAGTGTCACCCGGTGCATAGCTGCCGAAGCGGTTTAGCCAAAAGTTGGCTATTGATTCATCATCCTCATCTATGAGTCCGTCCCCATCATTGTCTACACCATCAAAAAATGCTTCGTCACTTCCATCAATACCGGTATCAATACCTTCATCAATGGCGCCGTTACCGTTGTTATCCAGACCATCTTTGAACTGTTTCCCGATTGCGTCTGAAGTAACGCCCCAGAGCACAACGCCGGGGCAGTTACCGCTGAATGAACTGATGTTTCCCTCATCCACACAGAGCCGGTTGAACGGGTCACTAGCAGCCTGGGTAACCATCTCCTGCGTAATCTTGGGCGAATAGGGTTCTGTGCCGAAAGGAAACCAGTTTATTTTACCGTCGCCGTAGGCGTAGCCCACCATATCCATGGTTTCATCGATAAAACCGTTGCCGTTGTCATCAATACCGTTGTTGGGTACTTCACCAACGGTCAGTTCCTTGAGCATATCTTCCGTGAAGGTGGGGCTAAAAAGTTCAGGACTGGATCCACCGTTATCTATACCGTCACGGGTGAGATGGGGTCTGCCGAGAAAGGCAGGATCGTGTCCTTCGAATTCGTCATCATTGTAATGCTCCCAGTCATAGGCGTTCATTGCCACACTAGACACTTTGAACCCAAAATCTTTCCAGGCAGAAGCGTGACGAAACGTCATTTTTTTCAACGGCTTTCCGTTTTCCTGGGCAATCAAACCCGTCTGTATATTGAAAGTAGTCCCCTTAGAATCTTTAGGTGCGCGCGTGACAATATTAAGAACACCGCTATGGGCGTTAGGTCCGTAGAGGGCAGAAGAGGGGCCCAGCACTACCTCGATCTGATGCACATCTTCGAAGGAGACAGGGATAACATTATAGGCGACAAGCCGGAGGGACGGAACATTCGCCATCCTTCCATCCGTAAGGGTCAATAGGCGTGAACTGAAAGAACTGTTAAACCCCCGGGCGCTCAGGTTGTAACTGTCTATGCCAGACTGGGTGAAATCAACCCCTTTCACTGATTTTAGATAATCGCCAAGATTTGTGTTACTCTCTCGTCGAATAGATTTTTGCGTGATGATGCTGATGGCGGCCGGAGCATCTTCGATCCGCTCCCTGCGGCGGGAGGCGGTGACCACATATGTGTCGTATTCAATAGCCGAAGGAGCCAGTTTAAAATCAATTGTTAACGATTGCCCCGGACCGAGTGTAACAGTCTCCTCTTGTTTCTCGTATCCAATATAGTTCACCTTAAGGGTATACTGACCGGACGGCAGATTGGTAACGGTATATTGGCCACCAGCATCGGTGGCACTGCCTGTAGTTTCGGTAAGTGCTTCTCCCGTAACAGTTACGTTGGCAGCAATGAGTGGGTCATTGGTAGAGGCATCGAGAACAGTTCCGGATATTGATCCGTTCTGAGCCGCCAGGAAACCGGCGATCAAAATGTGAAAAGCAATTAATTTGATGACTTTCATCTATTACAAAAAAGTTCAGCCCCGCACAGGGCGGGGCTGAACTTATGAAAATAGATCAAATGAACCTAAAGAGAGGTTCTATTTGATGAGCATCATCTTTTTGGTGGCCTGGAATTCGCCAGAAACAACGCGATAGAAGTAGACACCGCTACCGAGCTGCTGGTTCTGATCATCAATACCATCGAAGAAGATGTGATGACTCCCTGCGGTCATATTACCCGAATGGAGCGTCCGTACTTTCTGCCCCATCATGTTGTAAACCGCCACTTCAGTGTATATCTCTTCAGGGAGGTCAAAACTGATGGTAGTGACCGGGTTGAAGGGATTCGGATAGTTGTTATGCAGAGCAAACCTTGATGGGGTATTGCTCTCGTCCGAGATGGTAAGGGGCTTGTGTGGTGCTGTGGGTGCTACCCAGTCCACTGTATTAGTGAAATGAGCATAAACATCCCGTGTCTGCTGAACAGGCAAGCATATTCCACCAACTGTATTGGCATCAACCTTAAACAGCAGGCGGCCACCGGTTGTGGAAGTCAAGTCAAAGTCCTTATCGCTGTCGTTTACAACAATCCCGGCGCCAGCCATAGTACCCAGAAGTACTGTAGGCCCAGAGGCAGCAACTTTACCAAAGGCAGCCACACCAGCGGTCGCTGCATCCATACCACCAGCCATTAATTCAGCAACAGCAGCAGCAAGACTAGCACCAAGGGTTGTCGCTGCAGAGCTTACAACGGCAGCTGCAACGGCTGCATCTAGGCCAAAGGCTGTAGTAATAGCTGTGGCAGCAGCTGTCAATGCGGCCGTAGGATCTGTAAGATCAGCAACCGCCAAAGCTGCAGCCCATGCACCAGAAGCGGAAAGGAAGTTTTTCGTTATATAATAGCCTGTGTACGCTAATGGCTCATCACCGGAGAAAGGTACGCCGTCAGCACCATGAAAATCAGCAATGTAACCAACACCATCCCATGTTCCGCCCACGGAAGTGTGAGTCATGAGCTGCTCACCGGGGGTGAAAGACAGTTTATCACCATTATATCCTTTTCCATTGATCATTGGATAGTCGCCTGCAACGACTGTTGCGCCTTTTGCGGCTCCCCATGCAACCATGCCCGGAATAGTAACTTTGTCGGCAGTGATAGAGACACCAAGCTGCCTGTTCAAGTTCCCTTCATCATCGACACCATATGGAGAACCGCCAGTAGCGTAAGAACCATCGAAGGCGTGCCACCTAATTGTGGCCTTTTTAAATCTCATGGTGCCGTCAGTGTTTTCAGTAGCGTCCTTTCCAACTATCATTCCCCATGAAGAATCAACACCGGCGACCTTTGGTGCATGGTTTTGTTTTGGATAATGTTTAGCCGGGTCAATAGCTTTGAACCAGTCAAAGACATCCGATTGCTGGATACCAAAACCCCAGACAACATTTCCGTTTGGATTAACCACAGGTCCCTTGTAGATGTTCGTCTGGTTATCTGTAACGGCTGCTACTGTCAAAGCTGTAACACAATTTGCTGTTTCAGTGGTTGGATATGTACTTGGTACCGTGGGATCACCCGGAATGATGGCTGTGCCTGCTTCCTGATCAAGCCCCACCGTCAAATTCACTCCGATATAATTAAGTAAATAGAAAGGATCTCTGGCTTCCGGAAAAGATTCTACTGTCACATTTGCGCCTATGTGACCTCCAACAAGTGGGTGTTTGTAGTCCGCTACCCCGTTGGCGTCAGCATCCACTTCCACAATAGAGCCTCCGTAAGGTACGACCCATGTACCGTAGACACCTTGAATGTCCACGTCATCGGCATGGGTAGCTGCCCGAACATGGTTCCTATAAACAACTCTCACTGAGTGCAACTGGTAAGTACCCGTAATTGACTGGGCTTCACCAATGACCATCAGTGCAAGTATAAAGGTTGCAATTGATATCATTCTGTTCTTCATGATATACTCCTACGTTAGTTTAATTGTTTGCCTCAAAGCAGAGAGCTTCCACTCCACACGGTTTAAAATAGACAATTATTTAGTCTAGGGGCAACTGTTTTTTCGAAAAGGGGTTTTTAGGTGATCTAGGGCACATTCGTCTAAATATTCTCAGGTTAACAGCCGCTAAACAGTAATCTGAGCTTAGATACAACTTATTAAAAGTGTTCGTTTTATAGATTAATCCAGGTTGGACCACCGCCACCTTCAGGGGGCACCCAGTCTATGATCTGATAGGGATCCATTATATCGCACGTTTTGCAATGAACACAGTTTGAGAAATTGATGTGTAATCGACGATTATTTTCTTCTGTTACAATCTCATAAACGTCAGCGGGACAGAACTTTTCACATGGATTCCCAAATTCCTCAACACATTTAGTAATGCAAATATCCGTATCGTAAACATGTAAATGGGGGATTTGATCCTCATTGTGCGATGTTGCGGAGTGATAGACATCTGTAACCTTATCGAACAAGTATTTTCCATCGAACTTCAAATTAGCATAACGGTCATTATATTTTCCCTCTGAGGGGCTTTTATTGAGATTTGTAATATGACGGTAACCTTCTTTTGCCGGTAAGCGATTGACAAGTCCCCACCCTCGACCACCAGTGACTAGTCCTAAACCGGCGTTAGAGAGGCCTGCCAGAAGTCCTCTGTCAAAAGCCTGGTGGAAGTTCCTTCCCTTCCAAAGCTCATCATGAATCCAGCTATTCTGTACTTTTGTCTCGAAAGAGCTGAGCATTTCATCATCAAACCGGTTATTGTTTAAGGCGTCCATAATCACATCAGCCGCCAACATACCAGATTTCATAGCGAGATGAATTCCTTTCAATCGCTGCCCGTTCAAAAAACCGGCGGAGTCACCAATAAGCATAGCACCACCAACAGTGAGCTTTGGAATGGAGAAGTAGCCTCCCTCGGGAAGTGTCTTAGCGCCATAGGCGATCATTTCTCCTCCATCTAGGAGTGACATGATCCATGGGTGAGTTTTCAAAGATTGAAGTTCGTGGTGGGGATCAACGTTTGGATCACTGTAGTCAAGACCTACAATAATTCCTAGATCCCAAACATCATTTTTCATTCCATAGATAAAACCTCCACCAAAAATGTCATGTCCTAATGGGAATCCCATGGTATGGGCTACATAACCTGCCGGGACGGTATCCGGGGGCATTTGCCACAACTCTTTTACTCCCAATGCCCAGACTTGGGAGTTCTTACCTGATCTTAGGTCGAATTTGTTTATGAGTGTCTTTGTGAGATTTCCGTGTGTTCCTTCCCCTAACACTGTGACTTTTGCATGGATATCCCCGCCCGCCTCGTAGTTAGGCTTTGGTTGCCCATTCTTATCTATTCCGCGGTCTCCCAATCGGACCCCTACGACTTCTTCATCATCAAATAAGAGCTCAGATCCCGAAAAACCACAGAATATATCTATACCTTCCTCTTCGCAGACGTTACCCAGCCAACGTGTGAGTTTGCCGATAGAGGTGACATAACATCCATGGTGGGACATTGACTTTGGAATGAAGGGAAAAGGAACCTTCCTGGATAAGGTCAGGTAGTACATGTGTTCTTCTAAAACCTCGGATTCAAACGGAACACTCCTATCCATATAATCCGGGAACAGTTCTTGAAGAGATCTTGGATCTACAACGGCTCCGGAAAAAGAGTGAGCACCCACTTCAGCTCCCTTTTCAATAATGGCTATGGATGGTTCCTTTCCATTTTCTTTAAGGAGGCGATTGAGGTGGATGGCTCCGCTGAGACTAGCCGGCCCTGCCCCAACGAATAGAACATCAACTTCCAGAATTTCACGTTCACTCATTTTTTATCTCTTAAATCAAAATTTTGACCTAATCCAAACTCTTTACACTTCTTTTTATTAATCAGGTAGGGCCACCCAGTTGTATGATTCTGAGTTTAGTAGTCTTTTTTTAGTGGCAAATTAGGTCTTGGCTCCTAAAAGAGCTTCTGTCAGTTTCGGAACAATCTCGAGAATATCTCCGATAACGCCGTAGTCGGCCAGCTCAAAGAAAGGTGCTTCTGGGTCCTTATTGATAAGAACAATATTCTTGGATCCTTTCATGCCTACCACATGCTGAATGGCGCCAGAAATGCCCAGAGCAAAGTAAAGTTTCGGAGCCACAGTTTGGCCTGAACTTCCGATCTGGTGATATGATTCCAGCCAGCCGGCGTCTACCACCGGCCGGGAGGAGGCCAACTCGGCACCCATGGCTTGAGCCAGATCTATTATCATGGGGAGATTTTCCTCTTTTCCTATGCCTCGGCCCACAGATACGATTACCTCAGCACTGGATAAATCGACAGCACCAGCCGCTTCCTGGAACGGCTCTTCGGGTCTGCTGCGAATAGTGTTTTCATCAAGGGAAATGGAAATATCCCGGACAGAGGCACCGGATCCGTCAGTCACATCCTCTTCCTGAAATGCGGCAGACTGGAATGAGATGATACACGGTCCGTCACCGTTGGGCGAAACATCCGCCACCAGTTTACCGGAAAAGACCTGTTTTGATAAAACAAGGGAACCGTCATCCACACCATAAGCAATATTGTCTGCGAGGAAAGGGAGACCAAGTTTGGCACTCACACGGGGGAGAAAATCCCGCACCATGTAAGTGTGACCCATGATAACATATTTGGGAGACTCTGTTTCAATAACCTGAGCGAGAGCTGAAGAGAAACTATCGGCACTATAACTGCTCAAAAGAGGAGTCTCAACTTTCAGAATTTCCTTAACGTCTTTTGATTGGAAAGATTCGGCAAGGCCGGACACATCTTCACCCATGAGCACCACGGAAACAGGGAGACTGAGGTCACGGCCCAGCGCTTGCCCTCCAGCCAGCGCCTCCCAACTCATGCGGTGGACACCACCGTTACTCTGTTCAACGACGACAAAAACACTCATTACAGAATTCTCAAATCTTTCTTAAACACTTCCACAAGACGCTCAACCTGATGGTCCACAGTTCCTTCTATCATTTCTGTCCGTTTCGTTTTTTTGGGGATATAGACCTTTGATATAGATTGTCTAGCTTCGTTGTTGGAATCAACGGACACCTTGTTCATTTCCTTTTTCTTAGCACCCATGATTCCTTTTAGAGATGGATAACGGGGCGTATTAATGCCCGATTGAATACTGATGGATGCAGGAAGATCCAGGTTTACCCATTGAAACCAACCTGCCTCCAGCTCACGTTTAACTTTCATTTTACCATCGGCAAGTTCAGTTGCCATAACCAGAGTAGCGGTGCTCATACCCAGCATCTCACCCAGAATAACACCCACCTGGCCGAAGCCGAAGTCATCGGACTGCAATCCGGTCAGAATGAGGTCAAACTGTTCCCCTTCCAGTACGCTGGCAAACGTTTTGGCAATTTGCAGCGGATCGGATGCATAAGGGTAAGACTCTTCAATATGAATACCCCGGTCAGCACCTTTAGATAGCGCCTCTCTTATAGTTCTTTGGGCTCGCTCCGGGCCAAGGCTTACCGCCACTACTTCGCCTTCACCCAGTTTCTCTTTCAGTTGAAGGGCTTCTTCAACGGCGTAGCTGTCACTTTCATTTGTGATGAAATTGACATTCTCTTCATTAATCCAACTTTGGTCATTACTGATCTTAAGGGGGGAATCACTACCGGGAATTTGTTTAACTAGGACGCAAATTTTCATGACGGATCTATTTCTGTTTCGAAATGATTTATACCGAACACTTTAATTTACAAAACTTCCCGACTCTCAGGTGGAAAAGAATGGTCAATTATCACTGGTTTTAAGCTCCGAACGGTATCGGTAAATTTCACGCCTTTTAATAATAAGGTTTAGGTAGTGAACCGAAACACAACTGTTACAATCATAAAGACTTTGATAGTCTTGATCTCTATTCTTCCGGCTCAGGATAAAGCTGACCCTGAGAGCTTAATATCAAAAACAACTCATGCCGTGAGGGTCGATTCACCTCCTGTTATTGATGGCCGGCTTGATGATTCTGTGTGGGAGATGGCTATCCCAGTAACCGATCTCATCCAGACCGAGCCGGACAATCTTGCAAAGCCTACAGAATTAACGGAAGTGCGCATCATCTATGATAACGACGCACTTTATTTTGCTTTTCGGTGCCACGATTCTGAACCGGGTAAAATCATGAAGCGCCTCGCCCGCCGTGATGAATGGCTTGAAGCAGGGAATGATAATTCAGATTGGATAGGGATAGGGGTGGATCCGCAAAATGATGACATAACAAGCTATTCGTTTATTGTAAATGCTGCCGGGGTGAAAATGGATCTTTTTATTCCCGATGACGAAAATTATGACATGTCCTGGGATGCTGTTTGGGATGCCCAAGTTTCATCTGATGATAGTGGTTGGACTGCTGAAATTGCGCTCCCTTTTTCTCTTTTCCAGTTTAACTCCCAAGGTGAACAGATATGGGGAGTGGAGTTGAATCGTGGCATTTATCGAAAACAGGAAAGGCATGAATGGCCCGGTAAGCCTCGAGGGGTGAAGGGAATTGTTTCCAGATATGGCATACTCACTGGCCTGGAAAACATTCCACCTCCAAGACAGCTAGAAATTCTTCCCTACATTTTGGGTGGTAAGCAGTTGGGAAGTGTTACCGAGAATACGGGTAGTCTTGGTTTAGATATGGAATATGGCCTTGCCACAAATAGTGCTGCCTCCATTGCCATAAACCCTGATTTTGGGCAGGTTGAGGCTGATCCTTCAGTTCTAAACCTTACGGCCTTCGAGACATTTTATCCTGAAAAACGACCTTTCTTTGTTGAGGGAGGTTCTTTTTTCACTCCTCAATTTGGTGAAGAGATAGAAACGTGGCAGAAGGGGTCATTTATGCTTCCTCCCATCAAGCTGTTCCATTCAAGGAGAATCGGCAGGGCACCATCCCATTTCACTCCATCTACCGGTTCTATCGTCAGCCGGCCCGAGTCGACAACCATCCTTGGTGCCGCAAAAGTACTGGGTAAAACAACATCCGGTGTTACGTACGGCTTCATCGAAAGCTTTACTGATAACGAATACGGTGTGCTGGAAAAAACGGGCGGGGGCCACCAATCCCGAGAGGATTTCCTTCTGGAACCAAGGACCAACTATTTTATTGGCCGTGTGGAATCTCCCTTGTTCAACACAGCTTCAATTATTGGTGCCACCGTTACAGATGTGAGGCGGGCTGGAGGCGAGAACGCTTCCGTAGGGGCAGTGGACTGGAGACTACGATTCTTCAATAACCGATTCAATTTCAGCGGCCAGGCAGCACTCTCTGATACTAAAGGTCAGCAAGGTGGTGCCGGCCGAATCTATATGATGTACGATAATTTCAAATGGTGGAATGCCGACCTCATAGCGACCCTCTACGATGATGGATTCTCAAACAACGATCTCGGTTTCCTGCCCCGTTCCGGTGTTTGGGCCATCCGGGCTGGAGGGGGCATAAGAAAGCAGGATCCATGGGGACCCTT
>PBTS01000006.1:0-56549 GCA_002729175.1 Fidelibacterota bacterium | reverse complement strand
TGCTTTGCACCAGCTGAGCCTAAATGCTTCTCAGGTTATAGCCCAAGAAAGTGAAGCAGAAGTAGAGCCNGAACCACAACNTCTTTCACNGGNTCANCTCAACCCACAGCCAGTGGNGGATGTTCCGGAGCCGATGCCAGAGGANNAGCCAGAGCCTGTTTCNCAGAGTCCTCTATCCAGAGTTCAACTGTCAGCAGTTCCCGTTNCNCCNTCTGANACAGTANCNAACNCTGAACCCNATCAACTCCAGACTGCGCTCAGTGGGCGAATGCAACAGGTTGCTCTTTCATCGGTGAACAGTCGCTCCAACGACANAGCTTCTGCTCCTTCCGCCCCACCGACGGCATCGCCGCCAGCTGGAAAAATGCGGCAGATACAATTGTCTACTCTTGGAAAAGGGGCTGGAGCACCGGTTGGTTCAGGTATTTCTGACACCTTATATGTTGGAGAAAAATTTGTTTATCCCGTTGAACCCTCCAGTGGCACCATAATCTCCTTCCGACCTGTCTCCTTGCCAAGTGGTGCCAGTTTCGACCCTTCATCCAAAGTCATCACCTGGACTCCGGTCCCTTCTCAGGTAGGTGTACATCCAATCGAATTTCAGATGACTGTAGAGGGCAGTGGCGAACGCCCTGTTGTGAATGAGGTTAGAGGTCAAGGTGTTACTATTCGGTCAAGCACCAAAGTAGAGTCGGTCCTTTTTACAGTTCTTGTACAGCCATAAATGAGAAACATTCTAAAAACTTCTGTAGCTTTCGCCTTTATGTTTTTGTCTGGCCTCACGGCCCAAAATCTTCAGATCGTCCACATGGATGGTGTGTATGACTTGGATAATGATGATCTCGTAGAGTTCGTTTCTTTCGAGCAGGACCGGGAAACGGGTGGGGTTGTTTCCCGGGTTGCGTACTATGAAATCGATGATCTCGGTTTTCCCCAACTGATCTGGAACCTAGATACACCGCAACAGATTGACGGAAGCATTGTAGCTGCTCGCATCACAGATCTTGACGGGAGCGGTAACGCCGAACTCTTCATTGCGGCAAACGTGAGAGTTCCAGACAATCCAGACCTTAGCCAAGGGGTAATCTATGTTTACGACTGGATAGATGGTGGCTTCTCTAAAGCACCGGCTCTTTCCACAGCCCTCACGGGTCCTCAAAGCGGTCAAGCTATCAGCAATGTGGATATCGTAGACCTTGAAGGAGACGGCAAAGAAGAGGTTGCCATTGCCTTGACAGGCCCGGAAGCTGTGGTGACTGTTATCGGCCTTTCTCCTGGAGAAGAACGTCTGTTCAATGAAATCCAATCATTTCTTCTTCAAGATTTCTCAACAAGCGCCGGCGACGTTCATGTGGCTGGCGTTGATTTCGACCGGGACGGTCTTTCTGACCTTTTTGCGTTCAGCCCAGAAAGAAATATTCTGAGGATTCAGTCCTTTTTGAATTCCGGGGGTGTCCTGGGCGCTGGCACGAACCTACTTCATCGTGTTCCCGGAATGTCAAACATTCTGACCCGTTCTCTAGCTACCCTTAATTGGAACAGTGATGAAACCGATGATGTATTAATTCCATTTCAGTCTGGGCACGTTGTATCACTTTCCATGGTTGATCAAAAAGTTGAGGTTACTGAGCTCGGCATAGAGGCTGGGCCCCTGTCTGATTTAAAGCATGCTGATTTTAACCAAGATGGACTTGTAGATCTTTTACTTGTCAGCGGACAACAAGGTATTGTTACCGCTTCTTACGGCACCCGTATGGATGCACCGCGTCTTAACGAATATTTCTCCATTGCTGCTGGGGAAGATGCTGAAGGTCCTCAAATTTTTTCCGTGATTCCCGAGATTGTGGATGGGATATATCTCGGCACGGTCATTGCCGGTGGATGGACGGGACAGCAAAGCGAAATTTTCTACTTTGAATTAGGTTCAATACCAGAATATCCTGAAGAAATTCTGGTTGATACCTACATCCCACAGGTCCGCATGGAAGAAACTATTGAGGAGATGCCTATTGTTCCGCCAGCTGAAGGTCAACCCCTACCTCTCGGGATACTACCAACTTATGTTCTCCCTGTTAATCAGACCTTCGCCTACACTATTCCAGAAGAGGATGACCGGGAATTTTTTAGCTTCCGTTGGGTCAACGCCCCCCCTCGTGGAATGTATTTCCACTACGAGACAAAATCCATTGAATGGGTCCCGGATGATATGCAGCTGGGTGCGTACCAATTGTCCTTCTTGCTGAAAATGAAAGTAGGTGAGACCGTTGATATCATCACCACAGATGAAGAAGGGGTGGTAACATATCAGGTGGTCCCAGAGCTGGCCACTATTGAATCTCGGTTTTGGATCTATGTTAACGATCCGCCCCAAATCGTCTCTTATCCCGAAGAGACTGAATTTGTGGCTGGCGACCCTTTCATCTATCAGGTGGATGTTACAGACAAAAATGAGGATGCCTTCATCAGACACACACTTGAGAAGGCACCAGAGGGAATGACAATTGAACAGGATGGATTGCTTAAATGGCAGACAAATGCTTCTCATATTGACATTTACGATGTGAGGGTCATAGCATCAGACGGGTTTGACCGTGACGTACAAAACCTGAAACTTTATTCCCGTGGGCAGGTGGTAATTACCTCGCTACCGGAATTAAGTGGTACCGTTGGAGAAGAGTATCGCTACAAAGTTAACGTGCGAATGCCCGAAGACAAACAGCAAGAACTGGTCTACACCCTTGTATATTCGCCTTACGGAATGATGGTTGATAACATGGGACAGATCACTTGGACACCCCAAAGCACTCAAATTGATACTCAGCGCTTTGTTCTTGCGGCAAATCACGGAATTGCTGTAGACACTCAAAGTGTTGCCTTGTTTGTCAATCATCCTCCGATTTTGTCTTCCGTTCCTGAACCCATGACAAAAATTGCCCTAAACGATACATTCGATTTTCAAATTGTGGTAGATGACCCCAATGAGTTTGACATTATTAGATATGAACCCATTAAACTGCCTGAGGGAATGCGTGTGGATCCTTCCATAGGACGTATTCTCTGGGTTCCGACGGAAGCAAATCTAGATTTTTCTACTGCCGAAATTGAAATATCGGACGGTCACATGTCCCACGTACAGTCTTATGACTTCTTTGTAAATGCTCCCATCCAGATTGTTTCTGAACCACCCACTCTCGGCTCTGTGGGTAAATCATTAACTTATGAGATAGGAACTAAAGACTTGAATGAAGGGTCTCTTATGCCCTATGCCAAGATTACACCTATTTACTCCGTAAAAGATGGTCAAGTTTTCGCTGTAGAGATAGATGATGATGTTTATCGAGAAAATATCGATCGATATATCGGTGAATTCAAAGCTAAGAAATCAATTCTCATTGACATGGATGAAGAAGAGGTGGGTGGTGAAGAACCGGGAGAAGAGGAAGAAACTGTATCGCGCATCAATCTGAAGCGCTACGTTCAGGATATCTTCTACGAGGATGACCAACTTATCGTTGTTATAAAAAGAGTCGGCGGCAGAACGGTGAAGATCAGGGACGTTCTCTGGCACTTTTTCGAAGGCAACAAAGGCAAGCCGCCTAAGGTTCTGGTAGATCGTGTGCCGTTTGTGAGGTATACATTGCTTGACTTCCCGGATGGCATGTTTGTGGACGAGTACACAGGAACAATCTCCTGGACGCCCTCCCCCAATCAGTACGATAGCCACACTATTGCGTATATGGTGTCCGACGGTTATACCAAAGATGAACAAGGCTTTGAACTGTATATCAATCATCCTCCTACTATCATTTCAACGGCGCCCAAAACCGCTCGTGTTAATGAACTTTACAAGTACAAAGTTGTAGTGGAGGACAAGAATTCTGACCGGGGACTATCCTTCAGCCTTGCCAAGGCTCCAAAGGGGATGCAGATCACTCGGGACGGGCGCATATCGTGGAACCCCACACCGTCACAAATTAACAGCCGCCTTTTTTCAGTAGAGGTAAGTGATAGCTATACTACTGATATACAGGAGACAAGACTTTTTGTTAATATTTCACCCAACGTTCTGACTCAACCAAAACCTGTGGCTCTCACCAATTTTGAATACCGATACAGAATGGTAACAGAAGATCTCAATGGTGATGAGGTTAAGCTCCGGCCTGTGAAAATTCCGAAATATGCCCGTTTTGATCCTGATACTGGTATGCTCAGGTGGAAACCGAGAATGGCTCAGCGGGGCGTTAACGACATTGTCATTGCAGCGGTGGACGAACGGGGCTCAGCCACCTCGCATGAATTTCAGGTTCACGTATTCGAAGATCCCTCTTCCCAACAGTTTATCTCCACAAGCTGGCCTCTCCTGCTCGCTTTTGTCGGAACAATGTTTACTGTTGGCGTGGCCGCCTTGAACTAGGCCATTAAAAGAGCCCTTTTAGCTCTTTCTCAAGCGTCGCCTCCCCATTGTTCAGAAAAACTGCTTCAACAGGGACATAGCGAATATATCCATCTTGTCTTTCAATTTCTGGAAGCTTCACCCAGTCTTTCTCTGTTGTAACAAGGTGAGTTGCACCCAAGCCCGTCGCTTTTGTTTTTAGCTGTGCAATTTCTGATTCGCTGTAAACGTGGTGATCGGGAAATGGCTGTAACTCAATCACTTCCATGTTAAGCTGATTCAAAAGAAAGAGAAATGATTCAGGATCCCCAATCCCGCAAAAAGAGAATACCTTCACCCCTTTCAAACATTCAGTACCCGTCATAGAAAGGCCGCTTTTCAAACTTTTTAGTGAACGTTGATGCACCCATTTTCTGACGGTCGCTGCTGGCCGTGATTGATCAGCTCTGCTCCAGATTACCAAGTCCGCCCGTTTTAGTGACCAGACTGGCTCACGCAAACGGCCATAGGGCATCATCTTGTAATGTTCCTGTGGCTCTCGGCTGTTTATCAGCACGATATCTAAGTCCCTCTCAACGGCGCGGTGCTGGAAGGCATCATCAAGAATAATCACCTCACATTTAAAACGTTCCATCGCCAAAATAGCGCCTCGGTACTTCACTTCATCCACGATCACTGGCACAGTTGGAAGTCTCTGCGCCATAAGAAAGGCTTCATCGCCGGCTTCATTCCAAGGCACGAGAACATTTTCTCCATCTGATACTACCACAGTTCCCGTGGTTTCTCTCATGTAACCCCTACTAATAACGCAAGGCCGTTTTCCAAGCTTATGCAATATGTGAGCAATGGCCACAACTGTGGGCGTTTTGCCTGTTCCCCCTAACGTAATGTTCCCGACGCTTACCACAGGAACTGGCAATCGGTGGCTTACGAAGAATCCTATTGCATAGAACAAATTGCGCCAGACGGTTAACCCCCAGTAAAAAAGAGCTACGGGGAAAAATATATATTTGAACCTATCCGCTAATCCACGCATCAGCTTCTTCCTGCGCTTTAATCATTCCAGCTGTTATAGCATCTCTAACGCTGTCTCCCTCTGCAAGGTCCCGTACGTCCACAGGGTCACCCACAACGTGCACTATCCGTCCAAATGGTTTTGGAATCACAAAAGTATCCCAATTCCTTATTTCCCACCCTCTCGATGCCTGACCAGACACCGGCACCATAATGGCTTCTGTACGCAAAGCACTTTTTATAGCGCCTTCTTTAACTTCATATTCGGGCCCTTGTGATCCGTCTGGGGTAATGAACAGTTTCCCTCCGTCGTTTAGAACCCTTATCATTTCCATATAGGCCTTGGAGCCACCCCGACTACCAGACCCACGTAACATTTTCCACCCTAGCTTTGTGGCAATTTTGGATATGATTTCAGCATCATTGTTTAACCCAGCAAGGGCATAATAGTTATATTTATTCCACTGAAATACAGGAAAAAGAAGTCGTCCATGCCAACAGCATATTAAAACTGGTCTGCCGGATGACACCGCTTCATTTAACCGCTCGCCATTCAACACCGTCCGCCTGTTGACCCAAAAGAAACATCTTAACAACCAATATCCAAGGAATGCGGAAATTACAATTCTGAAACTCAAAACAATTCTAAGCTGCTTCCAGGCGTTCCAGTATGAGTCGGGCAACTTTTTGGGAGGCGCCCGGGCCACCTAGCTGTCGTTTAACCTCACTTAACTGATTCACTGTTTGTTCCCTCAAATCCTCCGACCGGAGCCATTTTTTCAAGCAATCTGCTATTTTCTCAGGTCTAGCACGGCTCTGTAATAACTCTGGAAGCACTTGCTCCTTTGCAATGAGGTTTGTCATTGATGCATAAGAGACTTGAGTCACTTTATTGGCGACGATCCAAGTCAATGGATTCATCTTATATATGACAACGCTTGGAACACCGTATATGGCCGATTGCAGAGAGACGGTCCCCGAGCTGACAATACCAATTGACGCATATTTCAATACCATCTCTGGTGTATCAGTCTCTATGTGGATCTTATCTCCAATTTCTTGAGGAAGCTCTACTGCTGGAGCTTTACCAACTATAGCTGATATCTCAATGTCTCTTTTTACTAATTCTACCGTTTTGATCATTGTTTTAAGATGGCGATTTACCTCTTGCTGGCGGCTCCCAGGCATGAGAGCAAGTACAATAGTGTTAGTAGAAAGGCTATGTTTATCAAGAAAATATTCTCTCTCCATAAAATTGGGTTCTCCATCCAAAAAAGGGTGACCCACATATGTAGCCTCTACTCCTCGTTGACGATACCATTGTTCTTCAAAAGGAAAAATACATAGCATTTGATCCACACATTCACGAATTATCTCAATGCGTTTTTCCTTCCATGCCCAAAGTTGGGGGCTGATGTAGTATGTAACGGGTATTTGTCTTTTTTTTAGCTCTTTAGCTAGCCTGAGATTAAAGCCTGGATAGTCAATGAGGATTGCCCGGGCAGGATTTCTCTTTTCACATTCTGATACCACCTTATTATAGACGGTCCTCAGAAACCAATAATGTTTCGCCACTTCCACAAATCCCATAATTGCCATATTCTCCGCATGCTCCACAAGTTGAACGCCTTCCCACCTGAGGTTGTCACCGCCGATACCAAAGAAGGTCACGTCTTTTGAAGCTGCTTTAAGTTGGCTTACAAGGGCGGCGCCGTGCTGGTCTGCCGATGTTTCCCCCGCAACAATGAGAATTTCTTTGGTCACTATAATTTCACCGTAAAATTGTTGCTTTGGCAACAATAAAAAGGAAAAAAATGGCTATCATCTGAAAGGTTCGGCGCTCGGTGCGGAATGTTTTTTCCCATGTTAAGGGTGATGTCTTGTTGTGCCCCGACCATGATGTCGTGCGGGGGATGAAACGGGGAACAGTAGTTAAATATAATCTGTACTCATCTCTAAACTTGCCCGCAAGTATCTCCTCTTCAAGAGATATAATTAAACCATATTGCAGAAAAAAGAAAGCAACAGTAATCCCCAACAGTTGCCACATAAAGGGACCATCGGCCATCAATACAACTCCTGCATAGATAATAATGTTACCCAAGTAAAGAGGGTTTCTCACATAACCAAAAGGACCAGATGTACAGAGGGTGGGAGCGCCCACTTTTCTCGTCCTTGTTGCGCCACCTGCATGATGAACACCATTTAATCTTATGATTTCTCCAACGAGAACCAGGAGAAATCCAACTATTGTGCCGGAACCACTGGGATCTGCAAAGAATATTATGGCAAAAGCCAGCGGAACAGGTGTATAGCTTCGATTCTTAAAGAAAAATTGGCGGACATCCATATCACAAATTCAACCCAACCCGCAAATCATTAGAGATCTTTCTCGATTTTCTCCTGTATGAGCAGGGCAAGGCGTAGTGCTTCTCGGCCGTCTTCTCCTGATACGATAGGTTCTGACTTGCCTTCAATAGCCTCTACAAAGTTTGTCAATTCCATTTGAAGGGCGTTTACCTTCTCCTGTTTTGGTTTCTCGTACACAATCTGCCTGTTGTTGCCGTTTCGCTCCAAAGGTGCAGAAAGCAATGCTTCAGGGTCTTCTATGTCTGCATCCAACACCTTATACACTTCAGTAAGGCCTAGCAAAAAGTCAATAGTTATATATATGTCTCTCTCAAACAGGCGTAGCTTCCGGACATAATCTTTAGCCACCCTGCTTGATGTAATGTTGGCAACACAACCGTTTTTAAACCGGATGCGGGCATTTGCAATGTCTACGGAACTTGTCATAATAGAAACACCAGTAGCAGCTACGCTTTTAACAGGTGAATTAACTAGAGAGAGAATTACGTCAAGATCGTGGATCATAAGATCTAACACAACTGGGACTTCCGTCCCACGGACACGGTACGGCGCAAGCCGATGTGTTTCAATATAATCGGGCTCCAAGGGGATTTTTTCCCTTCTTAGAGTCAAAACTGCCGGATTCAGCCGCTCTACATGGCCCACTTGAAGTATCACGTTTTGCCTCTTTGCCTGCTTAACCAGCTCGTCAGCCTCTTCCAACGTCAGACATAATGGTTTTTCTATAAAAATATCCTTTCCCGCTTCAAGACACGCTTTCCCAACTGAAAAGTGCTCTGACGTAGGCACGGCGATGATAAGTGCGTCGCTCTTTTCAATAATTTCTTCAAGAGATTGGGTTGCATATACTCCTGTATCCTTGGCCACTTTTTTCGAAGTTGAGCTGTCAATGTCAAAAAGTCCAGCACAAGTAGCTGTTGGGTGATTCAGCACATTGACCAGATGTTTCTTGCCAAGGTGCCCAACACCAATAATTCCAATAACTTTTGAAGATATAGGATTACTCATGAGATCGACTCTCTCTGGCGAATATAGAGAGGATTGGACGAATTGCCGAAAGGGAAAGTCTTCCTGCCAAATATGCAGATTCATCTTGCCTATTTTGGTACTTATGATCAATTTCACCTTTGGTTGCTACTTCCGAGGTAGAGAAAATCAAAATCGATGAACTTTAATGTGAATTCATTTATCAGTGCAATCGTTGTGCTTTTAGCCCTGGCTGGATTTGTGGCTGCTGTTGCCTTAGGCGAGTTCCGTCTTGCTCTGATGTCTGTGGTGGGTGGACTTCTTGTCTGGTTCGCCTGTCTGAGTTTTATGAAAATCAAAGTTAATTCCCTTCCAATTGTGGTCACACTTTTTGGATTCCTCGCTGGGACAGTTGTCTTTCTGGATCAGGCAATTGAACAGGATATGTGGGGAGGTTATCACGTTTTACCTGAGCCTGCACTTTTTTCTTTTGTTATCTGGTTCCTTGCCATGACGCCTGGCGCCTTTCTTTTCTACTGGAAAAGTGCGCAGACTCAAGTGGTCTTTTCTCCTTCTGTTGTGCCACCAGAAGTACCGCCCGCTCCTCAGCCTGTTGAACCGGTAGAGGTGGGTGTTGAGCATGATAATATGAATATGTGGATGCCAGAGGAATACGAGGTTGAATATGATCCTGAAATGATCGAAGCTTATCTTGAAGCATATGAAGATGGGGGCGAGGAGTACGAAGGGGAATAATTTTTTGTCTTAAAATAGTTGTTTTGAAATCCTTAAAGGGCGGCAAACCAGTCGCCCTTTCTTATTTCGGGCGATCTAAAGGTGCGATGGCACTTCTCTTTTTTCTGGTTCCAGTTAGGTGAATATTTCCGTTTACAAATGCTGGGAAACAAAGAATAGGAAACCCGCATCTACCTGTGATTAAATTGCTGTTTTCTGATCTTGACTCAAAACAGCAATGAATAAAGACACCATAATGTCTGATTTTGTCCCAGGGATTATTGCCGGCACTATTAATGCCATTGTGTGCATTGTTTCGGCCATGGCGCTGGCTGCCCTCCTGTTTACTGGTCCATTGGCGAGTTTTCTATCCCAAGGCATTGGAATCCTTTTACTTGGAACTATCATTTTTGCTGTTTTTTCCGCCCTTACTGCTACCTATCCCCTAACCCTCATCGCTCCACAGGACATTCCTATTGCCATTCTTGCTCTCATGGCGGCAACCGTGGCCGCGGGAGTAGGAAGTGAATTAGATGCTGAACATGCGTACCAGTTCGTTTTTGTTGCTATCGGCCTTAGTTCCATCCTTGTGGGACTGTTTTTTTATTTTTTAGGTCGTTTTAAGCTCGGAAAACTGGTGCGCTATATTCCCTTTCCCGTTGTTGGAGGATTCTTGGCTGGAACCGGTTGGCTAATTGTAAAATTTTCTTTCATGATGATGACTGATCTGAACCCTGGCTTGGCAGATGTGGGAATACTTTTTGAAAGCACCTTCATTTTCGAGTGGTTCCCTGGGCTTATTTTTGCTGTAACCCTGTTAGTAGTGACCCGCTATTTCAGTCATTACCTGTTGACGCCGGGAATCCTCTTCGGCAGCATCCTGCTGTTCTACATCATTATGTTTGGCTTAGGATTTTCCTTTACTGACATGGAACAAAACGGATATCTATTAGGTCCATTCCCTGGGGGTGGTTTTTTCCCCGGTTTGCCATTTAAGTATGTCCCCCTTTTTCGCTGGGATCTTTTTTTTATACATCTGCCAGCTATTGCAACGATGATGGTTTTGAACGCTGTTTCGGTCTTATTTAATTATAGTGGACTGGAATTAATTGTTAAGCGGGATTTTGACTTGGATAAGGAACTTCGCCTAACTGGCTACAGCAACATTCTAGCTGGGATCGTTGGCACTCCTGCAGGTTACATGACCCTCAGCGAAACATCCATGTCTTATAATCTCGGAGCCCGCAGCCGGTTGCCAAGTATCGTTGTGGCCGTAATTAGTATGGTTACACTGGTATTCGGGGCCGACGTGTTGTCCATTTTTCCCAAAGTAATTCTTGGTGGACTGTTATTGAATCTAGGGCTTGAATTTATGGTGGAATGGCTCTTTGACACTTGGAAAAGGCTGCACAAAACCGACTATGCGGTGATTGTGTTAATTCTAATCGTTATAGGATCTGTTGGATTTCTAGAAGGAATTGTTCTTGGCCTTTTGATGTCTATAATCCTTTTTGTTATTAATTACTCCAAGGTTGAGGTAATTAAGTACGAATTATCGGGGAAAACCTTCAGCAGCAACGTTGAACGGTCCAGTCACTTAAAAGAGATCCTTCATGACCACGGTAATGAAATTTATATCCTGCCTTTACAAGGTTTTATTTTTTTTGGCACCGCCAACCGATTGCTAATGCAAGTACAATCAAGACAGGAAGATCAAAACCTCGGTGAGTTGAAATATCTGGTTTTTGATTTTCGTAATGTAACAGGTCTTGACTCTTCAGCAATAAATAGCTTTAACAAACTCAAAATCTTGGCTGAGAATTGCAGATTTCACATTCTTTTTTGTGGTCTGAATGACGAAATGGAGGCTCAATTATATGTTGAAGGTATTGTTGCTGAAAAAAGCCTCATTGTCCGGATTTTCCAGGACTTGGATCACGGTCTGGAGTGGTGTGAGCAACACATTCTACATCGGGTTTTGCCTAAGGATGACGGGTTGGAGAGAAAGAATAAGAAAGGATCCTTCCAGCATCGATTCTCCCAGATTGCAGATTTTTTTGAAATCAAAAACTGTCCTTCTGGAACAATAATGATTAAACAAGGTGAAGACCCTGGTGGAATTACATTTATAGAATCAGGAAAAATTACCGTAGAGCTGGAAACAGATACAGGTAAAAAGATTCGTCTAAAAACTCTGGGGCCAGGAACGGTGGTTGGGGAAGTGAGTCTATATTTAGGATCTTCTGCGTCTGCTTCCGTTATCACTGACACAGACTGCCAGGTGTTCTTTCTGTCCAAAGAAAGTTTTAAGAAAATGAATCTTGAAGCACCTGATAAAACTGTAGAACTTCACACTTTTATTGTGGAACTGTTAAGTGAGCGCCTGTCAGGATCAAATGCTACGATCCAGGCTCTAATGCGCTAGGTGTTAACAAATCTTTGCCTTTCATTACAACAACGTTCTCATTCATAAGGCGCTTGGTTTGGTGATCTCTGCTGTCCGTAATTGACCGGTTTTAAGCACACTTTACTCCATCTCCCATTTTAGTCCGACAGTCATATATAACTGCCAACCATCTTTTGGTAAAAAGTTTTTTGTAATTCGTGCTTCGCCACCAACGTAAAGTTTCGGAGAAAGAGAATACCATAGCTGTGGCTGGCTCATAACAGCAGTTTCTTTGCCTTCCCCTTCAAGTTTGTCCTGACTCCAAATGTCTGCATAACCCGTCAGGTGGGCCTTCCCATCCAGCAATGGAACATAGAATACAAGCGTCAACTGTCCGTCAGGGGATTTAGAACCGTAGGCAGCACGATAGAGAAGTTCCGTTGAAACAGAGGTGATCTTCAAATCAACGGGGTATGTAATGCCAGCAAGCCAGACGTGGCCCAGCGGCCCCCATCGCGACACCCCGTCATTAAACTGAATAGTACCAGATAATCCTTCTGTGAATGACAAGTTCATATAGCGGGCAAACTCCCAATATCCTATTGAAGCGCTTTTGTTTCCTGGTTGGTTGTAATCAAAATCAACAAACCAGAATGTGGCCCCTAAATCATCCGGCCTGTACATTTCCAGTGTAGAGGTAAAATATCGCCTCTCTTCAGCATAGTCGTAGTGGATTTGCAAGTTTTGCCCGTTGCTTATCGTTAGCATAAATAACAGGCTAACGAACAGACTTCTCTGATTTTTCATAGAAGAAAAAATCTCCGACTAGAAATATATGTTTTTACAAATGTGTTTTTCATTGAAGACCAGCCTATAATTATTCCTAAAGTTTAGGTCGAGCTGAACTGTGAGTAAAAGCTAAATTCTATCAGTTAATGAAAATTGGTTCTATTCATACTGAGTCTCCTGTTTTCTTGGCTCCCATGGCAGGAGTAACGGATTATGCCTGTCGAATTCTTTGCAAAGAGATGGGGGCTGGGGTTGTTTATTCTGAATTTGTTTCGGCCGATGGCATTATTCGCCAAAACCAGAAAACGCTCCATCTGATCCGCTTTCAAGAAGAAGAGCGACCTATTGGTATCCAGATTTTTGGCAATTCTCCTGAAGTAATGGCTAAAGCCGCCCGTTTTGTGGCAGATAAGTTTCAACCCGATATTCTCGATATCAACTATGGGTGCCCTGTCCCAAAAGTAACAAAACGCGGTGCTGGATCCGCAGCTTTGAAAGATTTGCACCTAATGGATGAGATTACAGCTGCTGTGGTTCAGTCGGTCCCTAATCTCCCTGTAACTGTCAAAATGCGTGCTGGCTGGAACAGCACATCCATTGTGGTGCCTGAAGCCGGAGAACGATTGGAAAAGATCGGTGTAAAAGCTATTACCCTTCACCCTCGTACTGCTGTGCAATCTTACAATGACAAGGCTGACTGGTCCCTAATAAAAGAGTTAAAACAAACAGTGTCTATTCCTGTCATCGGAAATGGCGACGTTTCAGCACCTCACCGAGTGGCTGAAATGTTTGAAGAAACTGGGTGTGATGCCGTTATGGTTGGACGAGGAGCTCTCGGTAACCCATGGTTTTTCAAAGATTCCCTTGCTCTATTACATGGCAAATCTCCGCCTGAAACGCGCTCTGTCACTGAGCGCGTAGAAATCTGCCGGCGTCATCTGGATCTACTCTTGGAAGACCGTGGTGAGCGGTGGGGGCTGAATCTTATGAAGAAACACTTCGGGTGGTACATAAGAGGCTTTCCCGATGCGGCCAAACACAGGCGGGCACTGGTTACAGCTCTAGAACTTGACGAAATGCGGCAGGAATTAAACGTTTTGGAAAAAGCTGCTGAAAAAATTGATACGCTAGCCTACGTCTAAACTTTATTCATCATTAGTTGAAGTGTTCCTTATGGTACTTTTCAACTTTTTCTGGGTCCACTGGTTCAGACAGCCCCATCTGAAAAGCCAAAAACCACATAACGAAAATTCCATATAGCAAAAACAAAAGTTGCCATACCCAAAGTGACGGCAGACCAAACGGGGCCCATGAGGCGGGATTGTTTGGATCTGAAAAAAGTGTATTACCGATGGTAGCAAAGGGCCCAAAACCGACTAAAAACCACACAAGCGTTAATCCCCAAGCCAGTGAAACTTTTTTCTTTCCATCCGGCGATAGTCCGGAAACAGCCTGAAGAAATCTGTGCCTTTTTTCTTTCCACTCTTTTTCTTTAGAAGTTTCGTTTGTCCTTTTCGAGACAACAAGCGCCACCAATAGGTTAAAGAAAATTCCCCAGCCCGCACTGTGAATTGTGAGAGGATAAGCACCCCAGGGGACCCCAAACCAGACGGCTGTTCTATCAGTTAATGTGACAGCAATGAGACCCGCCGACAATCCTAACACCACCCCTTTCTTAGTAAGCCATGGAAAATAACAGACTCCCATAAGGGCTGGATACATTTGAAAACCATACGCTACGGCAAGACCACCCAACATCACTATGGCTGAAGTTGACTTTGCTGCCACTACAAGCGCAGCGCCAGCAACAACTACAACCATTAGCCGACCCCCAAGTTTTTGAGCACTGTCGGAAGCTTCCGGTGCAATATATCTTTTATAAATATCCCTTGTCACCATTGCACTAAACGTTGACATATAGGCTGCACCAGTGCTTTGCATGGCTGCCAATGCACAAACCGCCAAAAGCCCCATCAACCATGGTGATGATTGTGACAAAAGATTGATGAGCTGGGGCACAAGATTCTTATCGTTCGCGCTCTCAAGTGTTCCATTGGCAATAAGGACATGACCGCCCATCCCCTGAATGATTGTAAATGTGAACAAAATAATTCCTATCACAACTGATGATGCCACCACTTGTTGCCATCGGAACGGCTTGCTTGTCTTGTTTGAAAACGCCCACATAGAAAACGCCGGTGAAGATTGAATTCCCATAAGTGCAAACATATATGTCATACACATAATACCTGTCCAAGTGCCACCCGTCGCTTTGCTTCCTGTCGACACCATCTGAATGCTTCCGGGGATAGCCACAACTGGCGAGTGTCCTGCTGGTGTCAGACTTTTGTTTGAAGTAAAATCCCCACGCACATACTCTGACATCCCTTCAACAAAACCAGTCCAACCTCCAGAAAAATGGATGGTAACACCTCCCAGAATACAAATCCCTAGCGCCAGAAGAACACATTGAACGCAATCAACGTACGCTACTGACCTTAGTCCACCAGACGCCACATAAATAACTACAATCACCGACAAGGCAACCATACCAAAGTTCACGCTCACCAGCCCATCAGTAAGCACGTTGAACAAATCCCCCGAAGCTCTCAATTGAACACCGAGGTACGGTACACTGAACAGAAAAGCCACCAAAACTGTCAGAAGACGAATGGCATTCCCTCCATAATAGTCACTATACATTTCGCCAGGTGTAATGTATTTGAATGCCCGGCCAAGAACCCATTGTCGACGAAGAAAAAGAACTCCTGTAAACGGAATAGTTAAAGCATAAAAGGAAGCAAAGGCATATGGAAACCCGTCCGTAAATATTTTTCCAGGATGGCCTACAAATGTCCAACCACTAAAACTGGTAGCGGTGGCAGCTAGTACAAATACCCACAAGCTAATTGTCCGGCCGGCCAAAAAATAGTCTGCTGAAGTCCGGGCACTTCGAGCTCCCTTAAAACCCCAGAAAAGACAGTAAGCCCAGTAAACACCTACAAACACTGTAAGCCAAAGAAGTTTTGTGTCCATATTAAATTTCTCCCCGACGATTTGGAAATGATTCTACTCGTCACCCCCAAAAGAACCAAGAGATTCTTAAGCACAATTTGGTTCCAGAAAGGATGTGAGGAATGTTAGATTTACTCTCCTTGTTGAGGATAATATGGTAAAAAATCAGCACCGGAGAATACAATGGTTCTAGGTGGAGTAACCATCGCTCTGTTGTTTATTATCTGCTATTTTGTATGGAGCACTGGATCTGATCAAAACCTTGATCTAGACTTTTCCACCGAATATTTTCCCAAGAGAACCACTGTCACAGCCACCAGAGATTTTTCTGTCCCTCCTGAGGTTATATGGAAAGCGCTTACAAATTTGTCAAACTACAAACTTTGGTACCCATGGGTGCGCCGCTTACGTGTGACAAATGAAAATGCCGACCGCTGGGTTCACAAGCATTCATTGCTGGAATACAAAATAGAGGTTGGCAATTGGTTCAAAATTCAACCCTTCTTGGGAGCACCCTATTCCAACTGCCGTTTTATCGCGCTTGAAGCTCCTAGTAAAATGGTTTTGGAGATGCGTTTTTTCCCATTCAACAGGGAAGTTGTGACATTTAATCTCACAGCTTATAAAAACTGTGTTGAAGTAAACTACACAGCTACAAGCAACAGTCTTCATAATTTTCTCACAGCTACAATGTTTTCATGGCGTGGGAAGAAAGTTTTAAGAAATTTAGGCGAGGTCCTTCCTAAAATTGAATTGGAAGCTGACGGGGGAGTTGCCACTACTGCCTCACCCCAGTTTGTCTTTGATGACAATTTCATCAACGCTCTTATTGCCAAAGCCTTTGATGATGGTGCTGATATTCTAAACAGTATTACAGAGAAGCCTGTTCGAGGCAAAGCTAAGTCCGGACTTATAAAAGCAAAACGTTCTGGTGTGCCCCCAGACACAACGCCCGAGGCCCTTGAAGCAGTAAATCAATTTTTGTCTGGAGGTGTAGCCCCTCCAATTTCATCCGCACCTCCATCGGTTTCTGCCAAAGAGCCGGATGAAGAAACTCTTATTAACACTTTTGTCGCCAATGCTCTTGGCGGTGATGAAGATCCTATCGCCAACATTGAAGATCGCGTTTTAAGATCAAAGGTTAAATCGGCTTTGATGAAAGCAAAGCGGTCTGGTGTGGTGCCTGAAATTCCTGAAAGTCCTCCTGAGCCAGCGACTCCCTCCGACAGTTCTCCAAAACAGGATCTGAAGACCCCTCCAAAAAGCGCGGATAGTCCTGAAGAAGCGATCGCTCAGGCTGTTCAGGCCGCACTAGGGGGCAACATGGATCTTATCAATAGTATTAAGGATAGAATGCTGCGGGGGAAAGCCAAATCAGCTTTGGCTAAAGCTAAGCGAGCCAAGGGATAATAGGTTTTATCTCGATGTCTCTACGCTCAAACGTGTAAGGTCTTAACTTCCCTCTCTTCCTCTATAATAAACTACCGTAGCCAACTTTTTTCCCCCTGTGGGAGCTGGGGGAGAGATTGCCCATCATTAAAACCTATTGTTCCATCATGCAACGGTATCGGCAGTCTGATCATGCGTGTGTCACTCAACATTAAATTCAATGTCCCTTGTTTCGATGTAAGCGTCTCCGCCAAAATGTGTGCTCTGTGATCTGAGAAGTGCTCTTCACTAATAAGTACACAAGTACCTAGAACTAAAATCACCCTTAGTGGATTTACCTCGCCTTTAGGCTTCTGCTTACCAAACACTATCCCGTTCAGCCACGGAGCAATTTCCAAAAACTCACCTTCTCCTCGAACGGCCAGCTTCAAATCAACCATCGGGACAAGCGCAACATCGAATTGATGGCTCAATAGTAGCTTCAAAGCGTCTAGGGTTGTTGGGGTCCGGACTGCAATAGTCTCACTTTTTGGAAGTACTTCCCCAAGAACGTTCGCAATCTCCACGCCGATTGGATAAGATTGAGGATCAGAGGCTGTGGTAACAAGGAATAATCGATCTTTCCTCCATTTGTACCAGAGGCCATACGGGCTGTGGGCAAAAAGAGAGCTGACCGAAATTATGGTAATCAAAAAGAAACTGTTGGTCCGCATGAGAATCTTTCGCGAGAGAGGTCTTTCCTTCGTCACCCTCTCTGCAAAGAATCTATTCAAACACTTCCAAAGGCAAAACAGCCAAGACACCAAAGTTAGGTACATCAACCAGCTGGCTGATCCTGAGATCGACAGCGGCACTACAAAGGATGTATGCCTGTTCCCGAGTTAGGCCTTTTTCTCGCACCAGATATTCAATCATCTGCAGCAGTGCGTCCCGGGCTGCAAGAGTTAAATCTTCTGACAGATTCTCAAGGTCACCAATACGTTCACCATCAAGGTAGGCCTGTTGCGGAGTTACTTTATCTTTCAACTTAATGGGGTAGCCTACTGTTCCGTAGAATGAGCCTGGCGCTATCTTCTTCAATTGATTATCGTGACCTTCAACATGTGGTTGGGTGATGTCCTTTCCTTTCCCTTTCAGCACCTCTACTTCAACTTTAACGATAGCGCTCATTTCAATGGCAGTCCCCGACACCTCGCCATCACCCTGAGCATAATGTATATCTCCCATAGAAAGAAGTGCTCCTTCTACGAACACAGGCAGGTAAAGGGTCGTTCCTACCTGCATCTGTTTTACATCCATGTTTCCACCGTTCTCTCTCGGTGGTACGGTCCTCAAACACCGGTCAGCGTGTGGACCACCCGGGCCACAGATATCAGTTGGTTGAGCGTCCATTGGTTCCGGCGGTAGGACAAATCCCCCGGCAGCAGCTAAGGCTGTCTCTCGTTGATACATTTTCTCCACTTCTTCTGGTCCAGGTGCAACACCAACAGTGCCCATAAATCCGGCGAAAGGAACGTGTATCCCTGGCATGTCTACCGAGGTGGCTGCTCTCCTGTCTAGGTTCCAACGTACAATGTGTGGCTCCGGATAGAGGTCTCTCAAGAAACCAAAGCCAGGAACAATCACCGTGTAACCGAAGGGGTTAGGCTCAATATCAATAAGCGTCACCGCCAAAACGTCGCCTCGCTCAGCTCCGTTGATATAGACAGGGCCCGTTAATGGGTGTACCACGTTCAGATTTGCTCCCGCTACATCGGCCGGGGTCGACTCCTCAGTGAACGGGCTGTCCAAAGCATCCCTGGTTTCATAAACAAGCACATCACCCGGATCTGCATGAGAAACGGGTGGAATTGCCCAGTGCCATCGATTATGACAATTCGGGTCATCAACGCAGTGATTGCCCGTCGCTGTAATTGTTATCGTTTTTCCTCCAGTGGTCTGCTGCTTTGGACAACCAATCAGTAAGAGGGCGATAACAATCGCACACAGTAGTTCTACCATTCTATTCATTATATTCCCCTTCAATAAGATTTTGCTTCCTAATGTTATATAATAACTACTGTCTTGGTTGCAATCAAGGATTTCTAACTAAGTAGTCCCTTTTCTATAAAACAGATGCGCTCCTCTCGCTACATCCTGCAAGGTTTCGTTGGCCACAAAATCTTCCCATCAAGTGAAACTAAATCCTAATTCCTTCAACAAATGACGTGATTTTTTCGATCGGTGCAATGGCACAATGAATATCATTAACGGAATTGAAGGGTGCGTGTTGTGATCTAAAACCAAATCCGCAATAGCAAAAGCAAAGCAGGGCGAAGAACAGTCCTATCAACAGATATGAGAATTATGGTGATTTCTGTTTTTGATTGTTCAACATATCAGGAATATCACACTTTTCGCATTTTTGGTCCACGTCCCCGGTTTTCCAGTTTTTTCGCATACGCTTTACTGTATACACAAGAGCTGCCAAAAGAACAGTCGCGGCCAATAATGTTTGAACATTCATACTCTTGATCTGCCGACTTTAACTGAAGCCTAGAGCTCTTCCCCCCTGAAAAACCAGCAAGGCTCCCACATAAGCCAAAATATTCATATACACAATCATGAACAGGGGCCATTTCCATGAATTGGTTTCATTCCTTACGATGGCAAACGTTGCCATACACTGTGCTGCATAAACGAAAAATACCATGAGTGCTAACGCCACTAGGGGTGTATAAAGGGGGAGGCCTGTTTTTAGATCCACATCTGTTCTCATGGCGTTTTTCAATTGTACAATGTCGTCCACATCTGATTGTACATTATAAATAGTTGCCATCGTGCTGACCAGCACTTCCCGGGCTGCAAATGAAGTAATTAATCCAACTCCTAGCTTCCAGTCAAATCCCAGTGGTTTTATGATCGGTTCTACGGTATGACCAATCTTTCCGGCATAACTATGTAAAATGGCGTTTTCGTTGGTTGGTTTTCCATCCCCTTCAGGAAAAGATGCAAGAAACCAAAGTATAATTGATATGGCCATAATTATTTTTCCAGCATTTACCACAAATAGCTTCCCTCTCTGTAAAACCTGGCTAAAAACCGATCGCCACAGGGGAATTCTGTAGGGCGGTAATTCCATAATAAATGATGATCTCCCTTGGGTCTTGATAAATAAACTGAACACTTTGGCTAAGACAAAAGCTGTTGCTGTTCCTAGCAGGTACATACACACCAATATGACACCTTGGAGATTAATGGCTCCCAACAGCTTCTTGGCTGGAATAAATGTGCCTATCATGAGTGCATATACCGGCAGGCGAGCACTGCAGCTCATCAACGGTAGAACCAATATGGTGATAAGCCGTTCTTTCCAGCTGTCAATGGTTCGGGTTGACATTATCCCGGGGATAGCACACGCATAGCCGCTCATGAGAGGCAAAACTGATCGGCCATGAAGCCCAATTGAGGTCATAAATCGATCCATCATAAACGCTACCCTAGCCATATACCCAAAGTCTTCCAACACTGTCATGAAGAACATGAGTATCATTATCTGCGGTAAAAAGACAAGAATGGCCCCCACACCAGCAACGACCCCTTCTACGATCAGATTTCTAAACATGCCTGTGGGTACGGCCCGTAATATTTGCTGCCCCACCCATCCAACTCCGTTGTCAATCCAATCCATTGGAACTGTGGCCCAAGAAAAAATGGCTTGAAAGATGAATGTTAACAACGCAACAAAAATAACTGGACCGGCCCATTTGTGGGTCAAGATTTTGTCCACTTTTTCGCTGAAGTTGGTTTCTTCCAGCTTTTTATCTATCGTAATTTGAGCGTCTGATAGAACTCTATCCAGCCATTTATAGCGAAGCGTCGCTTCCATAATGCGATGCTTTTCTCCTTTCTCTGCTAGCTTTTCAACAACTTCTTCCCGCAGGACTTGAAGGGATTCTAATAATGGTTCCGAAAAGGTTCCTTCGTTAGACGAAGGGTTTTGATAAACATCAAAAGTTGATTTCCGTGCAACAAGGCGCAATGACTGAGCCCTTGCTAGGCGGTGTGTATACTTTAGATCGTTTCTTAAGAATGTTTCCAGCGGTGCTAGTATCTGTTCAATATTCTTATTTAAAATGAACGGGGGGGCATCTCCTGTCGGCTCTGCATTAAAAGAATTCTTGATTGCATTTAATAGTTCCGCCTGTCCCCATTTTTCTGTGGCTGACATAGGTATAATTGCCGCAACTCCCAATTTTGCTGCCAGGTGATCTAAGTCTACTTCCAATTCGTCCTTCACCATATCCATCATATTTAATGCTACTACAACGGGTATGCCCAAATCTGCTAACTGTGTCGTTAAATAAAGATTTCTGCTCAGATTTGACGCATCCACGACAGATACAATTACACTAGGAGCCTTGTTACCATGAATCCAGCTTAATACCTGCTCAGCAACAATTCGTTCATCTATTGACTCTGGGGTCAGGCTGTATGTGCCTGGAAGATCTAAAAGGTCAAATGATGGGCCATCGGCACTGCGGGCTTTACCGATTTTTTTCTCAACAGTAACCCCCGGGTAATTGGATACTTTCTGATTCAGCCCTGTCAGCAAGTTAAAGATAGCCGTCTTACCGCTGTTTGGATTGCCTATTAGTGCTGCCCAGGTTTTATCTGGTTGAACTTTTCTGGGGGTCATTGATCAATTATAATGTTTTTGGCGTCTTCCTGCCGAAGAGATACGTGGTAATCACGTACTTTCAGTTCGATGGGGCCGTTCATGGGCGCAGTTCTGATCCGGCGAATACGAATACCTGGCAGTATACCCATTTCAACCAGACGGGATTGCAATTCCATTTCACCGCTAAAGGATTCTACAACTCCAATTTCCCCGTCCGGAAGATCATAAAGTGTCATTGGCTCTCCTTAGAAATGACACATCATTAGGGGCTCATTAGATCTTTTCTGTGTCTCATGGTTTTTTTTGTACACTATTTAGTCCCAAATACGTTTTTGAGAAACACACAAATATCCCCTGTTTCATCGTACGAAATCTCGTGGGCTATGGGATATTCCTTCCATGTGAGGCTAAATCCTGATTCCTTTAATGTATGAAGGGTCTCTTTTGATTGCTTTAGCGGTAATATAGGATCATATAAACCATGTGCTGCAAAAATCGGTGTCTCCGTAGGCAGGTCTTCTCGGCTTTTCACTTTCTCCCCATCCATAAGAAAACCACTTAGGGCCACCACGGCGCCAATCGGTGTTTTCAAGTGGAGCATCACATCCAAACACATCCCAGCACCTTGAGAAAAACCCACAAGAACAATTTCTTTTGGTGTAAACCCTTTTTTTTGAACATCGTTTACAAGAGAGAATAGCATCTCCCTGCTTTTCATCCTTTCCCGCTCAGAGTTTTCATTCAGCGGAAACGAAAACCACCCTCTTCCTACGCCCCCTGTACCCGGTACATCAAATAGCCCATCAGGAAAAAAAGAGTGGGTTCCTTTCAGCCCAAGGTTTTGGACAAAAGGAACAAGATCGTGCTGGTTCGCGCCCCATCCGTGCAATACTATAAGAGCTCCTTTTGCCGGGCTGTCTGTTGAGGGGAGTTCAATCAATGGAAAGCACCTGATACTGGTGTTGAAAAATTCCTCTTGATTTATCCGCCACCACCCTTCTTTCAAAGACAAGTGATATTTCTTCTGTAAGATGCGAGAATAGCGGCACAGAACCGCTTGGGAAAATCTGAGGATGGGGCGTTACGAAAATATGTGTTAGGTGTGATGCAAACCTGCTATAAGTGTGAGCACCACCAATAATAAAACATTTCTCTGTTTTTACTTTGGAAAGGGCTGTTATTGGGTCCATGTTTCTGTGCATTATGATCATTTCCCTTCCGTCAAGTTCCGTCGCTAGAGTCGATTCTGTGTTTGAACCCACAATTACTGTCTGTCCCATAGTTTGCTTCCTAAAAAGCGGCAAATCTACTGACCAACTGACGGTTTCTTTAGAATTTCGCGCAATCATACCATTAATAGTGACGGCGGCCGTAAGGATTACATCCATCGTTATCAGTTTGTTCCGTTTAGAGTGCCGGCAACAACTGTAATGCGTTTGCCTAGATTACAATAGGAATGGATTGCACTGTTAACTTGTTCAAGGGTCAGTGAATTGATAAGGTTTGGATATTCATCCATAAATGACAGTTCTTTGCCTCGCTCCACAGTTGTCAGAATTCTGTTCGCGAGACCGCTTGTTGTGTCAAGGCCTATCTGATACATACCAGAGATGGTTCTTTTTTTGGTCTCCAGCTCATCTCCGCTAATACCTTCTCTAAGCCAAAGGTTAAGCTGCTTCTCTATGGACTTTTTTGCTTTATCAATGATGTCCGGTGCAAACGTCCCCCAAATATACCAGTAGCCGTCATTACCTTCCTCTACGCCACCTGTTGATGACTGAATTCCATAGGTAAGCCCTTCTTTATCCCTTACCGTTGCCATGAGTCTCGCCGAAAAATTCCCACCCAGAATGAAATGGCTCATCATAACAGCATAATAATCATCATGCTCTCGATCTATACCTATCCCGTGCCCTGTCACTACATCAGCGCTGGTTTTATCCGGAATGTGAACAACTTTTGATAGAGAACCTCCAATAATGTTTGCTTGAGATTTGGTGGCAGTTTCCAGAGTCAGAGGAGATTTTTCCCATCCACAAAATCTTTTTGCTACCTCTTCTTCCACAATTCTATGGTCCACATCCCCCACAAAACAGATGTGGGCTGTTCCTAATCCATAGTTTACCCCATGGAACGATTGCAACTGCTTGGTTGTAACCTTTTGTGTGTTCTCTATCAGCCGATCCAATCCCATGGCACGGTTTGGATGTCCTTCTGGGTAGAGCTCCATAAGGAATGTTTCAATGGCGCGCGTTCTTGTGTCTTCTTTTGCTTTTCTCATCTCGGCTGTCCGCCGTTGCACAACCGACTGTAGATCCTTCTTGTTATACGCCGGAATCATAAGCTGCTCCGCCAACAACTCGATCAAGAGAGGCAAGTTTTCCCTAAGACATTTCCCCGAGAATTGTACGCGGTATCTACCCGAAGCAAATGCCAGTTTTGCACCAACCGATTCCAGGGCGTCACTTATTTCGAACTTGTCTCGCTTCTGTGTACCAAGGTCCAGCATGGCGGCCGTTATTTCAGGTACAACAATATTTTCTTCTGCAAAAACATCTCCGCCTAGAAAACTCCCTCGTAACGTTATAACATCTTTAACCTCTGTTTTTAGGAAATTGAGAGTAAGCCCTTCTAATGGTGACGAGCTTTTTACTTTGGGGGCTAGCTTTGAACTTTTACTCAGCATTTAACCTTTTTGAAGTAGGAATAAAAAAACCGGTGGTGCTTTGGTCTTCTTTGAGATATGAGGATGCCACACGAAGCACGTCCTTACAGGACACTTTTTCAATTCTCTCAAGGAATGTACCATAAAATGTCCAGTCCCCTAGGGCGATTGCTTCATTTAAATTGCTAGCAACCGAGTAAGAGCCATCCCGAGTAAAGGCGGTTTCAGCACGGATCTGGGATTTTGCACGACTAAGCTCCTTCTCTTTTACGCCGTTAGTAATAATGGTAGTATATTCTTTTAAAATATCTTTTTCTATCTCTTCACAGGTGGAATTGTCCGTAAGAAATACATAGGTAACAAAAAGACCGTTATCATGAAGGGGATGAGACCAAACGCTTACATCGACTGCCTTACCAGGGTCGATGAATTTTCTGTAAAATCGGCTCGTCTTTCCATGGCCCAGAATACGTCCTAGAATTTGCAAAGCGTATGTGTCTTCGTGAACACCCTCCGGGGTTTTATGCGCCAGGCCTACAATAGGCATCTCCCCCGCTCTTTTTACCAGAATCCGCCTAGGCCCTTCTTGGGGCGGTTCACTGGTGTACATCTGAGGAATTTCATGTGGCGGCATGGGGATGGGGCCAAAATGTTTGTCTAAAAGGGTTAAGGTGGCCTCTTTCTGAAAATCGCCGATAACAGAAACGGTCGCATTGTTTGGCCAATAAAAGGTGTTATAAAACTTTTTCAGTTGCTTTGTTGACACGTTTTCAATGTCAGATCGCCACCCTATTGTGGCATGATGATACGGGTGGGCCTGATACGCAGTTGCCCAAATATTTTTGTCTAGTGCCTCCCATGGATCGTTTTCACCACGATCAAACTCATTTCTTACAACCGTCTTTTCTGACTGTCTGTCTTTTTCCTTAATAAATGCACCTCTCATTCTGTCGGCCTCTATTTCCATCGCTTTTTCCAAGTGTTCCTTCGGTAGCAGCTCAAAATAGTTGGTCCGATCGAACCAGGTTGTAGCGTTGATCATGGCGCCCACATCCTGCAGTACATTCCAAATAGCCGTGCCTCTCTCTTTATTAAACTGTTCTGATCCCTTAAACATAAGATGTTCTAAAAGGTGTGTCGATCCTGTGTGCCCAACGGCCTCGTTACGGGAGCCCACACGATAGGTAACCATAAAAGTGATTATCGGAGCGTGGTGGTTCTCAAAAAGCAGAACGGTGAGATCGTTTTTCTTGTGCCGATATTCGGTAATACCGGCCAATTTTTTCTCAAGTACAAACTGTTTTGGGGTTTTACTCACAAGACACCTTTTGGGTCAAAATGAAAAGATGGAAAGTAAAGTCTATCTTATAATGCTTGCAATAGCCTTAAAGGTGTCACCGCTGGCTATCTGCTGTAACTCAAATAAAGCCATTTCAACAGATGTCATGTTAGCGCCCAGCGCACCCATTTTTTTAAGCCCTAGATTGTGATTCACCTTGTGGCGTGACATGACCGCGTCTGTTACAACGTGCACATCATAATTTTTTATCAACAAATCCTGAACGGTTTGATAAATACATACATGTGTTTCTATACCACAGACCAAAGTCTGATTTTTGTTGTAAGATTTTATCTTTTTTGACACAACATCATCGCCTAGGCAACTAAAGGTTATCTTCTCCAATAATTCAGCACCGTTTAAAGCTGTCGCTACTTCACTCAGGGTGGGGCCCAGCCCGGTTGGATACTGCTCAGTCCAAACAACTGGTATGTTGAAAACTTTGGAACCCTCAATAAGCCGACAGATGTTTTGTTTTGTTTTTTCTTGCTCATGCATTGCGGAAAAGATCTTTTCCTGCGCATCAATAACTAGAAGCAGGGTTTCTTCAGCTATTAATTTCATCCTTTAAACACCAATCGCCTTCGCTACTTCATCTGCGTGACCTTTTGGGGAAACCTTTGGAAAGGTGTGGGTCACAATATTGTTTTGATCTAAAACGATGGTTCGTCGAATGATTCCTTCATGTTGGCGCCCGTACATTTTCTTGACGCCCCAGACCCCAAGCTTTTTTAGTATAAGATGGTTTTCGTCGCTTAAAAGTGGATAGGTGAGCCCACATTTATCCACAAATTTTTTCAAAGCTTTGGGCGGGTCTGCTGACAGTCCATAAATGTCAGTGTGCCCTTTTTCAAACCTTTTTATTCTAGACTGAAACTCAGTCGCTTCAATTGTTCATCCTGGTGTGCTGGCTTTGGGATAACAGAAAATTACTTTTCTTCTAGATGTGTTTAAGCTGTTTTGCTTGCCCTCATGGTTTTGCAAAATTATTTCGCCCACTGGTTCACCAATATCAATCATGGCCGCTCCCCATTGTATTTTCGCATAATACCAACGACTACTCCTTGTACCCTTAATCTTTCCGCTTCGTAAAACATTGAATCTAAACTCCTGTTTGCCGGCCTTAATTCAATTTCACCGTTTTTACGATAAATCTTTTTGATTGTTACCTCTTGGTTGTCTATTAAGACAACAACGGTCTGACCGTTTTGTGCGTCTACCTTTTCCTGCACAACAACAAGGTCTCCATCTTGAATCTGTTCCTCTATCATGGAATCTCCAGACACTTTAAGGACATAGTGTTTGCCCCGGCGTAAAAAAGAGGCTGGAACATCTATGGCATCTGGGTTTGTTATTGCTTCGATCGGTTTTCCGGCGGCCACTGTACCCAGTACTTCAAGGGCGTTATAATTTAAATCATCGGGGCAGAGTTCAATTGACCGGGTTCTGTTCCACTCGTGACGAATAGCTCTCTTTTCTTTTAACGCCCTGATATGTTTATAGACGGTGCCTTTAGAAGTAAACCCGAAACTTATGGCGATCTCATCAAAGGTTGGTGCGTAGCCGTGCCTGGAGATATATCCCCTTAAGTAGTCAAGAATCTCTTTTTGTCTTTTAGTTAAAAACATGAGTACAAAAAGCGTACAAAGTTATATCGTTTCCTTGTGAAAGTAAAGGTTTTGAGTTTATATCCTAGAATTCGAGCTGTGAACGAATCCCGTCAACGCGGCGACGAAGATCAGACTTTTCTTTCATCTTTTCTTTTACCGCCCGACAAGCGTGTATTACAGTAGAATGGTCTCGCCCTCCAAAGTGCATCCCTATATTTTCCAGTGAGGTTCCCACAATTTCTCTGGACAAATACATGGCTACCTGCCTAGCCCCAGCTACATCCATTTTGCGTCCGCGACCAATCAACTTTTTTTCTGGCACGTCCATGGCTTCACTCACACTTTGTATTACATCGTCAATGGAAACTGTTTTTGTACCAGATCTACCTAAAGTTTCACGGAGTGCTCGTTTGGCCAGAGGCATGGTAATGTCCGAATGCGACAGTGATGAATAAGCCAGTAGCTTGATAAGAGCTCCTTCCATTTCACGTATGTTTCCACGGATATTTGTTGCGATAAGTTCTGTTATCTCATAGGGTATTTCTAGTTTGTCCTCTTCTGCCTTTTTCTGAAGGATTGCTATTCGGGTTTCCAGGTTGGGTGCCTGAATATCAACAATTAAACCAGATTGAAACCGAGAAAGCAGTCGGTCCTTCAGCCCGTACAATTCACTAGGGTGACGGTCGGTTGTTAAAACAACCTGTTTTCCTCTTTGATAAAGATCGTTAAACGTATGAAAAAACTGTTCCTGGGTTTGTTCCTTTTTCTGAAAAAACTGAATGTCGTCAACCAATAGGGTCTCAACATTTCTGTGTCTTTCCGAAAACGAAGAACTGTTATTATTTTGAATTGCTGAAATAAAATCGATTGTAAATTTTTCACTTGTGGTATAATGAACACGTGGCGTAGGTGATCGTTGCAACACTTTATTTCCAATAGCTTGGAGTAGATGTGTCTTTCCCAGTCCGACACCGCCGTAAATGACCAGTGGATTAAATGATGTTTGTCCTGGCGAATTAGCTACAGAAACAGAGGCGGCTTTTGCCAGTTGATTATTTGATCCCTCCACAAAGCTATCGAAGGTGTAGCGCCTATTTAGTCTACTGCCGCTATCATAGTATTGCCTCACATCGCGTCGCTGATCCGTAAACATCTTGGGCTCTTTAACACTTTCACCATTATCTGCTTCTTCTCCTACCACCACGCTGTAACGGACTTTTAAATCTTTTCCTGTGGCCATTTTTAGTTTTGAAAGCAATAGATCTCGATAGTGTTTGTCTATCCATTCATAATAGAACTTGCTTGGTACTTCTAGAGTAAGACTTTTTTCGTCAAGACCAACAGCTTGTATAGGTTCAAACCAGGTGGCAAAGGTTTGCTTACTAATTAAAGACTGAACCTCTTCTGATAAATTTGTCCAGACGTCTGATGCTGTTAAAATAGTTTTATCCACAACTTATCCACACCGTGGTGGGGGTGTAAATTTATCCATATCACTCCTCTGATATCAAGCGGAAAATACAGTTTTTTGATACAACAAATACACATAAAGCAGATATTAAGGAATCGTTGCTGAGGTATTCTTTAATAGTTAATTTCACCGACTGAAAAATGGTTTATTATGAAAAGGACTTATCAACCGAGTAAGCGCAAGCGGAAAAACAAACACGGCTTCCGTTCCCGCTCTTCCTCTCCTGGCGGCAAACGTGTCCTGAGCCGCAGACGAAAGAAGGGGAGAAAGAGGGTCTCGGCTTAACCACGCGTCTTATTTTTCGATAATCTTATGCCGTCTCTCCTGAAGCGGTTTTGGTTTTTTCTCTTTTCTCTACCCCGTGGGTTTTTCCAGGTTGCGTCCGTTATTTTGTCCTTTACGGCAACGTTCTTAATTCGGGCATACCAGCTCCTCTTGTCCCCTTTTTCCCTTCCCTCGTGTCGTTTTGGCCCCTCATGCTCTCAATATGCACTAGAAGCGTTTCAAAAACATTCTCCTGGGAAAGCTCTGCTGTTAAGCTTAAAAAGGTTGGTTAAGTGTCACCCTTTGGGTGCCAGTGGGCATGATCCTGTTCCTGACTAATGGATAAAAATACTGTTTTAGCTTTTCTTATTATTGCTCTCATCTTAATGGGTATGCCTTATTACTATGAAATGATCGGTCTGGCTCCACCACCTCCCCAAGAAGACGGTCAAGAAACAGGTTTTGAGCCTGTTAAAGAGCCTTCGACCAGTTCGTCGTCTCCTGCTCCTTCTAACACACCTGTTCAAAGGGGCGGTTTTGCTAAAAGATATGATGAAGACGAGATGGTAAAGCCCCTTTCTGAAGAAAAAATTGTTTACGTTGAGACACCTCTCTATGTCGCTGGTGTCTCTTCCCGTGGTGGGGGTTCTTTTGTTTCCTTTGTATTAAAAAACTATCCTTTAAATGATTCCTCTTTGGTCGATCTTGTTGTAAAAGAAATAAACCAAGGAAATCTTTTAATAAAATTCAGGGGTTTTTCGGGCGAAAGCGTAACTCTTGACAATGTTTGGGAGCTATCTGGTCGACACGCTCATAAAGATACTTTAGATATATTAAGTGAGGCTGGGTCAATTGATTTTTTTTCAACGATTAATGGACAAATTATTAATAAGGCCTTTACATTTAATCCCGGAAGCTACACCATTGGATTAGAGATGGATTTACAAAGCGTTGGTAGCAAGATGATGTCCCAAGAACGATTTACTCTTATTTGGAGGGGTGGTGTCCCTTCAACGGAGCCCAACAAAAGCGATGAAGCTAGTTTTTATGCCGCCAACCTTTCCCAGGGTCGCGAGATTACTAAACACAACGGAAAGGATGGCAACGTCGTCTCTTCCACAGGAAGGACTGATTGGACCGCTGTCAGGTCAAAATACTTTACCGCCGCAATAATCCCCACCTCCAGTAGTAATTACGGAGAGGTTAGCGCAAGAACTGGTGGCTCCTCTGAATCTAATGGTAAAGCGCCCTTGTACGATATGGCTGTTAGCTTTTCTTCCGCTGCCCCAGCCGCAGCAATTGTCTATCTTGGTCCTCTACAATATAATAATTTAAAATCTCTTGATGTCGGCCTCGAAAACTCTATGAGTTTTGGAATCTCCCCTATACGCGGAATTGGCAGGGGTGTTTTATATCTTTTAAAGACCTTTCATGGTGTTATCCCCAATTATGGTGTGGTGCTCATAATTTTTTCGGTGCTTGTTAAAATTGTAGTCTATCCACTAACTAAAAAAAGTTATCAGTCTATGAAAGCAATGCAAATCCTTCAGCCAGAGATTGCGAAGCTTAAGGACAAATACCAGGGCGATCCCCAAAGACTTAACAAAGAAACCATGAAGATGTACAAAGAACGTGGGGTAAATCCGCTTGGGGGTTGTCTCCCTATGCTTCTTCAAATGCCCCTTCTGTTCGCCCTTTTTATTGTTTTTCGATCCACCATTGAACTTCGTGGCGCTCCATTCGTGCTCTGGATAGATGACCTTTCCCAACCAGATGCCCTCATCCCCCTACCTTTCTCCCTTCCGCTATATGGAAGCCAGATTAGTCTTTTGCCTCTTCTAATGGGTGTTTCCATGTTTGTTCAACAGAAAATGTCGGCGACACAGGCTAATCCTCAACAAAAAATGATGACTCAATTTATGTCTGTCTTTTTTGTTGTTCTTTTCAACCAGTTTCCCTCGGGCCTTAACCTATACTACACGCTCTTCAATGTTTTGACAATTCTTCAACAAAAATATATGGTTCACCCCAAAGAGGTGGCAAACTTACCTAAAAAGAAGAAATGACTTCTCCGGGTGATGCTTCTCCATCCTCCGATCTGAATACAACCATTGCTTCTCTTGCAACCCCAGAGGGGGTTAGTGGTTTGGCGGTTATACGGATTAGTGGTCCAGGCGCCTATTTTGTCGCTCAAAATTTGTGTGGAAAAGAAAAAATTAAGCCAAGATACGCCCTATATACGCCCTTTTGTTCTCCTGTTGGGCTTGAGATTGACTCTGGTATTCTGACCTATTTTCCGGCTCCACATTCGTATACAGGCGAAGATGTTGTTGAGCTCTCTTGTCATGGGGGCACTGTTGTTTGTGCGGAGCTATTGGAGGCATGTTACTCGTTTGGTTGTGTGGTGGCTCAACCTGGTGAGTTTACACGACGCGCGTTTTTGAACGGAAAAATGGATCTCTGCCAGGCAGAGGCTGTTGCTGATGTTATTATGTCTGAATCGTCCGCGGGGAAAGAAGCTAGCTATAAAATTCTATCTGGAAAGTTTTCAACCCTCATATTAAAGCTAAAGCATTCCCTTTTTGATTTGGTCTCCACGCTGGAGGGTGAACTTGATTTCACCGAGGATGAAATAACCCCAACCCCAACCAAAGAAAAGAGGGCTCTTGTGTTTAACGTGTTGTCTCAAACAAAAGATGTCCTTTCCACATACAGTACCGGAAAAATGCTGCAGCACGGAGCGTTAATTGCCTTTGTGGGAAAACCAAATGTTGGAAAATCAAGCTTGTTGAACGCAATTCTTTCTGAAGAAAGAACTATTGTGTCAGAAAAACCCGGCACAACACGTGATGCCGTCGAGGTTCCTTTTCTAATTAACAACTTTCCCGTACGCTTGGTTGATACCGCTGGCATTAGGCGCTCTGACGATGCCGTTGAGGGTCTCGGCATGGGTTTCACCCACCAATACTTAGAGAACGCAGATCTTGTTTTAAATGTGATTGATCTTTCTTTACCAAAAGGCGCTGTTGAAAAGGAGATAAAAACCTTTAATTGTTCCAAGCCTGTCATCCATGTTTTAAATAAGTCTGACCTGTTAAACAATGGTACAAAAAAGGCTTGGGGTTCAAAAAGCCTTGGGGTTGCCACAACTTCTGCCCTTCGAGGAGATGGGGTCAAAAATCTAATAAAGTTTATTTATAGTAAACTTGTTGGCCGCCCCTCTCTTTCTGGGGGTTTGGTTCTTACAAACTCTCGACACAAGCTTTCTCTTGACTCTGTTGCCAGCTCTCTTGAGAGGGCGCTTTTTATTATAGATTCAAACGACTCTCCTGAAGTGCTTTCTGTAGAGCTTCGAGAGGCGGTTTCACATCTTGATGAAATATTGGGCTTAACCTCTGTTGATGATATTTTAGATAATATTTTTTCAACGTTCTGTATTGGTAAATAGTGTTTCACGTGAAACTATGAACTTAAAGAAAAAATACGATGTGGTGGTGGTTGGTGGGGGCCACGCCGGAATTGAGGCGGCTTTAGCTCCGGCCCGGTTGGGACTTCAGGTCGCCCTCATTACCCTGGATGCCTCTTCAATTGGTCGAATGTCTTGTAATCCTGCCATCGGAGGCCTTGCCAAAGGACATCTTGTCCGTGAAATTGATGCTCTTGGCGGAGAAATGGGTTGCTTGGCTGACGCTGCTGGAATTCAGTTTAAAATGCTAAACAAATCAAAAGGGAAGGCTGTTTGGTCTCCTCGAACACAAATTGACAAGAAACATTATGAATCTCTTGCCTCTTTCTCGGTTCAATCTAAGCCGAACCTGGATATTGTTGAGGGTGAGGCCCGGAAAGTTTTAACAAAAAAAGGTTTTGTTTGTGGGGTTACAATAGGTGGACAAACAACTGTCTCTTGTCAGTCTCTTGTGCTAACCTGTGGAACCTTCCTTAATGGTGTTGTCCATATTGGAAGGAGAAAAATATGTGCCGGGAGAATGGGTGAGGAAGCCTCTGACGGTATCACTGAGTCCCTTCTTTCTTTAGGTTTTACTTCTGGTCGCTTAAAAACCGGTACCCCACCACGTCTTCGATCAAATTCTATTGATTGGGACAAGGTCGAAGAGGTCTTTGGAGATAAAAACCCTAGGCCTTTCTCTTTTCGAACAACCAATTTCAATCCGCCAAACGTTCCGTGTCATACAACTAACACCAACACCATTACTCATGAGATTATTTTGGGGAGCCTTTCAGAGTCCCCCTTATATTGCAATGAAATAGAGGGCGTAGGTCCTCGTTATTGTCCCTCTATTGAGGATAAGGTGGTCCGTTTTGCTGAAAGGGACAGCCACCATCTTTTCCTAGAGCCCGAGTGGGCAGGTTCTGACCAGATATATACAAATGGTTTTTCAACAAGCCTCCCTGAGGGTGTACAGTTGGGAGCTCTCCGAACTGTCCCCGGATTAAAAAACGTTTCTTTATATAGGCCGGGCTATGCCATTGAATACGACTTTTTTCTACCATCACAACTAAAGGCTTCCCTTGAGACAAAGGCTGTCCGTGGCCTTTTCTTCGCTGGGCAGATTAACGGAACGTCAGGCTATGAAGAGGCTGGCGCCCAGGGTTTACTTGCCGGCATTAACGCGGCCATGCATTTTTTGGGTAATGAGCCCCTAATCCTCCAGCGTAACGAAGCTTATCTCGGCGTATTAATTGATGACCTAGTTACAAAAGAAACCTTGGAGCCCTATCGAATGTTTACGGCCCGTGCTGAGTACCGTCTTTTGCTTCGTCACACAAATGCGGACCTTCGTCTTTCTCCGACAAGCTATAAGATCGGCCTGCTAAATGACTTTTTATTAAGCGCTGTTACCAAAAAACGAGGCTTTTTAAGCCGGGAGATAAAAAAGTTGCGTCAATTTCGGCCGGATCTTGAAAGCATTAACTCTTTTCTTTCTTCTCTTGGGGAACCGCACGCTACTGAGAAAATTTCTTTAGCAGACCTTCTCCGACGTCCCCCGGTTGGCTTAAGAATGTTGGCCGAAAAAGGTGTTGTCTCTCTTGGTTTCAGTGGGTTTTCGACGGAACAACAGGAAGACCTTATTGATGAGCTAGAAACCTCCATTAAATATGAGGGTTATATCAAACGCCAAGATTCTTTAATTAAAAGATTGGCTCAAAACGAGTCTGTTCGAATCCCACCGTCTTTTGGTTTTAATGAATGTCGAGCCCTTTCTTCTGAGGCGCGCGACAAACTTAGTGTTGTTCGGCCCGAAACCCTTGGCCAAGCGTCTCGTATTTCTGGAGTTTCCCCTGCAGATGTTGGGGTTTTGGCGGTCTTTTTGGCTGCTCAATGATCCCTGTTTCACGTGAAACGGTTTCGACCGTTTCTTTAGATGATTTAATACTGTCTCTTCTTTGTCGGATTCGAGACTCTTTCGATAAAGAGCCGACCCCTGATCTCTCCTACCTTAACATACCTGGTTCTTTGTTGCCTTTTCTTTTAATTGTTTTAACTCGTTTAAAAACAAAAAGATGTGTTGTTTCAATTGAAGATTATTCTCTCCGGAAGAACCTGTCTGAATCGTTGGCTCTGCTGGTGCCCGAGTTTTCGTTGTTTTTGGCTGGGGCTGGAGAGGGTGAACAGCTTCAGGGGGCAGATATCCACATTTTAAATCTTTTTGCGTTTAGTGAGGTTCCTCTTCTTATTGTTCCTCGTCAATGGACAGGCCGTGTTAGGACTTGTTTGGGGGGTGGTTCAAGTGAGGGGATTAAGCTTTCTTCTGTTCTAGGCCGTGATGCGCTTGTCTCGTTCTTTAAGGCTTGGAAAATGGAGAAGGTCCCTCTTGTTAAGGCCCCTGGCTTCTATGCCCTTCGTGGGGCCGTGGTGGATGTTTTCCCTTTTGGTGCTACCGAACCACTTAGGCTCGAGTTTTCTGAGGGTGGCCTTTCTTCCGTCCGAACGTTTGACCCCTACACCCAAAGAATGATCAAACCTGTTGACAAAAAGAAGGTCTTTTTGTCCGCACCATTAAAGCCTATCTCGGAAAAAATGGGTGTTGATCGCCACGATAACACGCTTGACTCCTTTTATCTTTCGGTTGAACCGTCTGGTTCACCCAACATTTATAACCTTCAGCCTTTTTACGGGATAAAAAAGTCTTTTTCGATCGATCTTGGTTGTGTTTCTCATCGAGGTTTTTATAACAACCCAAAAGCTTTTTCAGAGTTGGTTTTGCGCCTTCAAGATAAACAGGTTTCTGAACACCGTGTTTTTTTGCCGGAGGTGTTCACTGACCAGGCTCAAAGATCTGGTCTTCTTAATTCCTTTTCTGTTAGCAACATACCTTTTTCTGGCGCCTTTTCCTCGGTGCCTCTCGGTGTTTTTTGGGTTTCGCTAGACCATGTTATTAACCTGCCAAGCTTGCCCTCCTCTACTTCTGATAAAGCGGTGATTTCCCTTGAGTGGTCCGATAGCCTTGCTAGCTTGCCTTGGGAGGGGCCCGTTGTTCATGAAGACTTGGGTATCGGGCTCTATAAGGGTCTTTCCTGTGTTTTAAAAGCTTCTGTTAAAACCGAGTGTGTTTCTCTTGAGTTTAAACATGGTGACGTGGTTCACGTTCCCTTGGATCGCCTTGATTCCGTCCATCCATATGTGGGCTCTGGAGAAAGCCCTGGTCTTACAGACCTCAGGACAGGCCGCTGGCAACGATCAAAACAGAAAACGGGGCGTTCTGTTGGAGAGGTTGTAGACCAGTTTATTCAAATGTATGGTGAGAGGCAGGGGGTTGACGGCTTTTCTTTTTCAAAAGACGGGGAAATGCTTGACCGCCTTACAGAAACATTCCCTTTCATAGAAACGGTTGACCAAATGGCGTGCTATGAAGATGTGCGCCGGGATATGGAAGCTAAATCCCCTATGGATCGGCTTGTTTGCGGTGATGTGGGTTTTGGGAAAACTGAGGTCGCTATCCGAGCAGCCCTTAAGGCTGTTGCTGATGGGAAGCAGGTTGTTCTTTTGGCTCCAACCACAATTNTGGTTGATCAGCTTTNTAAAAGNTTTNTTTCNCGTCTTGAGCCTTTCGGTGTTTTTGTTCGNCACCTTTCCCGCTTTACCGACNCGTCNGATGTNAAAAAAACGCTGTCCGGNCTTGCNGCGTCAACCNTTGATNTTGTTGTTGGAACACATCGTCTTCTTTCAAAAGANNTCTCTNTTCCTAATCTTGGGTTAATTATTGTTGANGAAGAGCACCGTTTTGGTGCCAAACANAAGGAAATNCTTCGGGTGCTTNANCCAAGNTGTGATTTTCTAAGCATGAGCGCNACACCAATNCCACGNACNCTACAGTTTTCTCTTGTNGGTGTGCGNGATGTTTCAACNATTAGGACACCNCCNCCNGGNAGGCNCCCCGTNCTTACNTCAATAGANGTNNTCGATGTTAACCGTATAAAAAATGCTATTGCATATGAGGTTGCCCGTGGAGGACAGGTTTTCTTTGTGCAACACAACATTTCAAGCCTTAAGCGGTTTGTTGGCCAAATTGAGGAACTTCTTCCCGATGTTCGTGTGGGAGTCGCACACGGAAGAATGGCCGCCAAGAAGCTTGAATCTGTTATGTTGGCNATGCTTCAAGGAGATGTTGATGTTCTCATCTCAACAACAATTATAGAGGCTGGCATTGACCTCTCTAACGTTAATACAATACTTATTAACAACGCACATCGGTATGGTCTTTCCCAGCTTTACCAAATGCGGGGGCGTGTAGGTAGGTCTTCTAGGCAAGCCTACTGCTACCTGTTAATTCCTCGTTCAGATGTAAGCCCTGATGCCCATGAGCGCTTACGAACAATTCAATATAATACCACGCTTGGCTCTGGTTATGACGTTGCCCTTCGTGATTTAGAAATGCGGGGCGGTGGAAACCTTTTTGGTCTTGAACAAAGTGGTCACCTTGCCACGATCGGTTTCCATCTATATTGTAAAATTGTTAAAGATGCGGCTGAAAAAAGAAAACAAAAACAAAAGCCAAAAGAAAAACCGTCTCCTGTTTCGCTGGNTGTAAAAGGTGACGCTTTGATACCTGAGGATTATGTTCAAGAACAGGAAGATCGTCTTCGCTTTTACCGCCTGTTGGCTGGCGCTGTTTCGTCCGCTGAAATAGACGGTGTGGCCGAAGAGGTCCGAGATCGGTTTGGTCCTTTGCCTGAGCCTGTCTTTAATCTTCTTCTTATAAAAAAAATTCGCCTTTTTTCAGCTGATAGCGCTTTTAAGTCTGTGGAGGTTGGCCGCAGAGGTGCAACCCTCTGGCTTGGGGCTCAAAATAACCAAGCCGTTGTGTCGTTGGTCCGTTCTTGTGGCGCCGTGCTGGAAGAAAAAAAGCTTTCCTTTTCTGTTGTTAATAAACGGGGTGGTCAAACTGGTATTAGCATTGAAACAGGTTCGCTTTCNTCGGCGTTGCAGGCGGTAGAATACCTTTTTGAATCACCAAGCGTCTCCCTTTAATTTCTTTTGTGTTCTTCTCCCGCCCAACAACTCTCTTTTCATCTCTCTTCTTTCTTCTTCTTATCTTTNCCTTTTCTGGTTGCACCCAAAAAGAAGGTGGCGACACCTCTGCCAATTCTACTCTTTCCGTTGACAGGCACAACACAAAAGACGGGGCCCTGCCGGACCGACAAAACCTTCTATATAAAGCTGCGGTCGAAAGTGGTTTACAAAACGACACCTCTATTGAGGGGTTGGTCAATGATTATCGAAAAAATCTTTACGGAAATCTTTTTCTGGAACACTATCTCTCCTCAAGAATAGAAATATCCATGGAAAAAATTAGAGAACACTATATAGAAAATAGGGTTTCATATGTAAGACAATCAAACCAGGTTCGCCTAATACAGTTTCTTACACAAAACGAGGCTTCTGCGATTAAAATCAAACGAGCTTTGCTGCNGTACGACGCAGAACTAAGGGCGTCCCTTTTGAGGGAGCACGGCGTTTCTCCTGTTTCTGTTTCTCCTGGAGATTTACCTCAAAGCCTAGATCTTCTCTTGTTTGGTTTTTCCACACCCCGCGGCGTTTTGGGTCCAGAAAAAACATCTTTTGGATATCACGTTCTCGAGGTTCTGGAGTTTTTTCCTGAAGGTTCGTTTCGTGGCCTAGATGAAGTCTATGATGAAATAAGCCAAAAACTCTATCAGTCCCGTCGTGCAGCTCTCTATGGTCGTCTTTTAGACAGTTTGGCGACGGCCTCTTCGCTCACAGTTAATAAAAAGGGGGGCGCCTAAGCCTTTAATGAAAAAATATAACCGAACCCGCTGTTTTTTATTCTCTCTCTTTGGCTTTGGTTTTCTTTTTTCCGGCCAAAACCTTATTGACGGGGTTGCTGCTGTCGTGGGGCAGCATGTCATTCTCAAAAGCGATGTTGCGCAACTCGTACAGATGACCGCTGTAGAGCGTCGCCTTGATCCCCGTTTTGACATAGAAAAACTTGAACAACTTCANGAACAGGTTCTTCAGTCCCTTGTCAACCAGAAGCTTATCTTAGAAATTGCTGAGGTAGAAAGTATTGAGGTGGAAGATCGTGAGGTTGATCAGGCTGTTGAGCAATATATCGCTCAATCGGTGTCTCAGGCCGGGTCGGAAGAGCAGCTAGAAGCGATTCTGGGAAAACGTATTAGTGAGCTTCGGCGAATGTGGTGGTCCGATATGCGCGAACAGCTTATTGCTGAGCGTTATCAAGGACAGCTTTTCGGGGATATCGCTGTAACNAGGGATGAGGTTGTTGTGTTTTACAANAATTATAAAGATAGCCTGGGAACTATTCCAACTTTGTATAATTCGAGCCACATCTTCATCAAGTCACGCCCCGGTGGAAAAAGCCGGGCCGTTTCACGCAACCTCATAGACTCTCTGAGACAACAAATCATCGGTGGCGAAGACTTTGCGCAGCTTGCCGAACAGTTTTCTCAAGATCCTGGTTCGGCTCGCAATGGTGGTGAGCTTGGTTTTGTCAGCCGGGGAACCTTTGTGCCGGCTTTCGAGCGTNTAGCCTATGAATTAAATCCCGGAGAAATAAGTCGCCTTGTGGAAACAGAGTTTGGCTATCACATTATAGAGGTTTTAGAAGTTCTGGGGGACAAGGTGAACGTCCGCCACATCTTGGTCTCTCCCACGGTTAGCGTGGCTGATGAAGACAGTATTTACGCTTTTGCTTCTTTCGTGCGAGACAGCATAAAAACAGAGGAAGACTTTTCCCGGTTGGCAAAAAACCATTCCGACGATATCAGCACAAAAGAGGCTGGGGGGCGTTTAGGTTGGGTAGACCCCAATACTTTTCCAATCGAAGAGATCGGAAAGGTCTTGCTTTCCCTAGAGGTTGGGATTCCCTCCCCTCCCGTAACGACCAAAGACGGCTTTCACCTATTGTTGCTTCACGAGGTGAAGGGGGGTGGCACCCCCACCCTCGAAACACACTGGTCAGAGCTTGAGGGATTGGCCTTGGCCAGGAAAAAGGGGCGTCGCTTCAACGTGTGGCTTAAAGAAGCTTCAGCCTCCATTTATGTGGAAAACTTTTTAACAAAAAAGTAAACCGTCGAATAACAATTAACCACATCGGCTGGTCAAAAATCTTAATAACGTTACTCAACACTGTTATGCTAGGCTTTTCTGTTAATGATGGTCCTTTTTTCAACAAACTATACACATAAAGCAGAGCATAATAAAAACTTTACATTAACAACAAAGTTAGGCTGTTAGCTAAGGGCTCTCTTGGAAGCTTATAGCTTTACACACCCCATATTATTAAATAAGGTTTTATCTTTATAGATTTAAGAAAAAATATAATTAATACTAGATTTCAATCTAGAAACATGTTGTCCAAGAAACGAATTCTAGGTAACGTAAAATCACGATTTCACCACATATTACCCTTTCGAAACTAGGAAAACCCCAACTTTTATGAAGGTTTCAATTTCAAGAAATTCTCTCCAAACAGCCTTACAAAATCTTGCAAAAGCAACCCCGGCAAGGTCCACCATTCCAATACTTAGTAGCGTTCTTTTTACCGCAAAGGAAAGTGTGCTTGAAATGCGAACCACGGACCTAGAAATTACGTTGGTGACAAGAGCTGAGGCCTCTATTGAAAGCCAGGGCGGCGTTGCAGTACCACACCGCACAATTACGGAAATAACAAATGCAATGCCGGAGACAGACATAACAATTGAAGCCGATGAAGAGAACAGGGTTGTTATTAAAACCTCCTTTGGGAATTATGACATTTCCGGTGCACCCCCAGAAGACTTTCCTGCCATGCCGGAGGTTGATAACAAAAAAGAGATTAAAATTGCGTCTTTTACCTTAAAACACCTTATTGAAAAAACATCTTTTGCTCTAAGTGCGGACGAGCTGAAACCGNCACTTATGGGAGCTTTGTTTGAAGTTTTAAAAAATCAAATCTCGGCCGTTGCTACGGACGGGCACAGGCTTTCGATCTGTTCACGGTCAGATTTTTCATCGAAGGGATACGAAGGAAGCGTCATCGTACCCAAGAAATTTCTTCACCTTCTTTTGTCATATCTTAATGAGTCGGAAGAAGCTGTGCTTTGGGTTGGAGACAACCATTTGACAATTTCATTTAAACAGGGAACAATCTTTTCGAGGGTGATAGACGAAAAATACCCNGATTATAAAACCGTTTTACCAAAAGATAACAACAAAGTACTTACAGCAGAGCGGGAAGACCTGCTTGCTTCAGTACGCCGGGTCTCAATCCTTTCTAATAGAGCCACCCGACAAGTGGAGCTAAAGCTTTCCAACGGTGAGGCGGTTATTACAACGGAGGACCCTGAAAGCGCGTCTAGTGCACAAGAAAAAATAGAGGTGGATTATGAAGGGGACGACCTAACCCTAGGGTTTAACGCAAACTATCTTGTTGATATCCTGTCACACATCAGCACCGACAAGGTCTTGATACGACTAAACACCCCAATTTCTGCAACATTGGTAGAACCTGACAAACAAGGAGAAAANGAAGAAATCACCATGCTTTTAATGCCAATGCGGACTGGCGGCGAGTAAATTTTGAAAAAGACTTTTCTGTTCTTGCTGAACAGAAAAAGATAGTCTATAAATAGCGGGAGACTTGGCNTTTATATGGAGCAACTTAAATCAGCACTAAACACTGCTCTCAAACGGGAAGGTCTTGACAGGGCGGTACACCAAAATAAGGCTCTTTTCATATGGGAAGAAGTTGTGGGGAAGTCTGTTGCGAAGAACTGTATCCCAGAAGAGATGAAGCATGGAGTCTTGATTGTCCGGGCATTAACCCCCGTGTGGCGAAACGAAATAGCAATAAAGAAAAAGGAAATCCTTGAAAAATTGAACACAAAATTGGGAAAAAAAACAATAAAAGACATGCGGGTTTTATAAAAATGGCGAAAAAAACTAAAGACTATAGCGCTGAGAAAATCACAGTTCTTAAGGGACTTGAAGCAGTCCGAAAACGTCCAGCAATGTACATTGGTGATCTTGGTAAGCGAGGGCTTCACCATCTTGTAAATGAAGTTCTTGACAACAGTGTAGACGAGGCGCTGGCAGGACATTGCACAAAAATCTCCGTCTTGATAAATGAAGACAACTCGGTATCAGTAGAAGATAACGGACGCGGGATTCCCGTAGATATTCATAAAGAAGAAAAAAAACCAGCCCTCGAGGTCGTCATGACAATTCTACATGCGGGTGGCAAATTTGACAAGGGAACGTATAAAGTGTCAGGGGGGCTACATGGTGTTGGCGTCTCTGTTGTGAACGCTCTTTCNGCTTGGTTGGAGGCGGAAGTAAAAAGAAACGGAAAGACCCACAACCAGAGATATGAAAAAGGGGAGACAAAGACAAAATTAAAATCGACAGGCAAGGTAAAAACGACGGGGACAAAAATAACCTTCATGCCAGACGGGGAAATATTTAAAGATATAAGTTGGGANTTTGACATTATTTCAGAGCGCCTCAGAGAGTTAGCATACCTAAATAAAGAACTCGAAATAACCATTAATGACAACCGGATAGAAAGGGGGGGGAGAAAGGAAGTCTTCAAGTATAAAGGGGGACTATCAGACTATGTCAAGTTTTTGGACAGCTCCGCCAACCCATTGCACAAAAAAGTAATTACTGTCGTGAACGAAAAAGGTGCGGTACCCGTGGAGGTGGCGCTTCGATACAACGACGGATACAACGAAAACATCCTTTCTTTTGTGAACAACATAAATACAATTGAAGGGGGAACCCACATGTCTGGGCTACGGTCAGCTTTAACCAGAGCCATGAATGCCTATACCACCAAAAACAAACTTATTAAAACAACCAAAAACGAGAAAATAACGCTATCCGGAGAAGACTTTAGAGAGGGAATCACTGCCGTCATTTCCATAAAAGTGGCAGAACCACAGTTTGAGGGCCAAACCAAAACAAAACTAGGCAACGGAGAAGTAAAGGGACTAGTGGACTCTACTGTCTTTGAGGGACTACAGGATTTTCTAGAACAAAACCCTTCTATTGGAAAGAGAATTGTTGAGAAGGCTGTTCTTTCAGCCCGAAGTAGAGCAGCGGCTCGTAAAGCCCGCGAGCTTATTAGACGAAAAAGTGCTCTGGAGGGTGGTTCGCTCCCAGGAAAGCTGGCTGACTGTTCAAGCAAAGACCCGGAGATGTGCGAAATTTTTNTGGTTGAGGGTGATTCAGCCGGCGGCTCAGCCAAACAGGGGAGAGACAGGCGATATCAGGCAATTCTACCGCTAAGGGGAAAAGTGATCAATGCTGAAAAAGCCAGAATTGATAAACTTTTATCTAACATTGAGATCCAGTCTATCATTACAGCCCTAGGCACGGGCTTTGGCGGAAACGGGGAAATGGAAGATGGTCAAAAGCGAACTGGAGCCGAATTTGATATCCTGAAGTTGCGGTATAATAAAGTAATAATAATGACAGACGCAGATATTGACGGTAGTCACATTCGAACACTTTTACTCACTTTTTTATATAGAAAAATGCCTGAGCTGATTACCGATGGCCACGTCTTTATTGCTCAACCACCGCTCTACAAAGTGAAACAAGGGAAAAAAGAACAATACGCTTTTGACGAAGACCAACGAGAAATGATCACCGAGCGCTTTAAGAAAGATAATAAAACACAAAAAATTGATCTTCAGCGGTATAAAGGGTTGGGTGAAATGAATGCAGACCAGCTTTGGTCAACCACCATGGACCCAGAGAGAAGGTCACTACTTAAGGTTTCTGTAGAGAGCATTAGTGAGGCGTCAACACTTTTCATGGAGCTAATGGGAAGTGACGTAGAAGCACGCCGGGAGTTTATTACAACCCACGCCAAATTTGTGGTGAACCTTGATGTATAATGGGAAAAACAACAATGGTTGAACTTACCAGAGACATGTTTTTGAACCGCGACATTGTTGACGAGATGAAAGAGAGCTATCTTAACTATTCTATGTCCGTTATTGTCTCTCGGGCCCTGCCCGANGTAAGAGACGGCCTAAAGCCAATACACCGGAGAATCCTTTATGGNATGAGTGAGTTAGGCTCACTTTGGAACCGCCCCTACAAGAAATCAGCGAGAATTGTTGGGGATGTAATGGGTAAATACCACCCTCATGGCGATTCATCCATCTATGATTCTTTGGTAAGAATGGCCCAAGANTTCTCAATGCGCCACGAATTGGTTGATGGTCAGGGAAATTTTGGATCTGTTGATGGAGACAATGCAGCAGCAATGAGATACACAGAAGCTCGAATGTCCCGCTTTGGGGCTGAAATGCTCAGAGACCTAGAAAAAGAGACGGTNGATTGGCAGCCAAACTTTGACGAAACAATGGAAGAGCCTATGGTGCTCCCGGCTGTTTGTCCCAACCTTTTGGTTAACGGGTCAGAAGGAATTGCTGTCGGCATGGCCACAAAAATCCCACCACACAATCTTGTTGAGATTATAGATGCAACCGTTGCGCTCATAGACAAACCCAAAGCGACAATAGAGGACCTTATGAAGCACGTNAAGGGTCCCGACTTTCCTACAGGAGCCACCATTGAAGGGCTAGGCGGCATACAACAAGCTTATGAAACGGGGAGAGGAAAAATAACCGTAAGAGCCAACGCCTTTATTGAGTCTATAAAAGGTAGCAAATCCAATATTGTTGTAAACCAAATACCNTATCAAGTGAACAAGGCAAGATTGATAGAAAAAATTGCGGACATGGTTCGAAACAAAAGGATAGAAGGTGTTTCCGATATACGAGACGAATCAGACAAGGACGGCATGCGCATCGTGATTGAGACAAAGCGCGACACCGTTCCAGAGGTAATTCTCAACCAACTGTACGTTAATACCCAAATGAAAGACACGTTTGGCATAATACTTTTGGCCTTGGTAGATGGTATACCAAAAGTTCTTTCNTTGAGAGAGGTCCTACAGTGCTTCATTGATCACAGACACGACGTTCTTCTTCGCAGGACAAATTATGAGCTTAGNNTGGCCGAAGAGCGAGCACATATTCTTGAAGGCTTAAAAATTGCACTAGACAACATTGACGAGGTAATAGAGGTTATACGCGGAAGCAAGGACCCAACACAGGCAAAGGAAGGCCTGATAAATAGCTTCGAGTTATCAGAAAGACAGGCACAGGCCATTTTGGAGATGCGACTACAGAGGCTTACGGGCCTTGAAGTGGAAAAAGTTGTCCAAGAGTATAAAGAGGTTATAAAGCTAATTGCGCAGCTTAAAGGAATTCTTGAAAGCCTCCCAAAGCAGATGGCTATTATTAAAGAAGAACTGGCAGAAATTAAAGAACGTTATGGTGAAGAGAGGAGAACAGAAATTCAAACCGTTGGGACAACTTTTTCGGTTGAGGACATGATCGCTGAAGAAGACGCCGTTCTAACGTTTACACACAAGGGCTATGTTAAAAGGACGGCGGCTGCGACCTACAGAAGTCAACGTAGGGGCGGTCGCGGCCTACAGGGCGCGAAAGCCAAAGAAGAAGATTTTGTGGAACACCTATTTGTGGCGAACACCCATGACTATATACTCTTTTTCACAGACAAAGGAAAATGCCACTGGTTGAAAGTACATGAAGTTCCGCCTGGTGGCCGGGCCGCGAGAGGCCGGGCAATTGTAAATCTTTTAGGTACAGAACCAGGCGAAAAGGTAAAAGCTTTTGTGAGTGTAAAAACATTCGACGAAGAAAAGTATATAGTTATGGCCACCCGGAAGGGCATAATAAAAAAAACAAAGCTGTCGGCCTACGGAAAACCCCGAAAAGGAGGTATTTATGCCATTGATATACGGGAAGGAGACCAGCTTATAGAGGCGAAAATCACAAACGGTGAAAACGACATTGTTTTGGGCACACGAGAAGGCAAATCGATTCGTTTTCCAGAAACAGATGCCCGCCCTATGGGCCGAAAGACTAGAGGGGTTATTGGCATTAAACTGTCAAAAAAAGATGATTATGTGGTGGGCATGGTTGTTGTGCGAAGAGAGGGGACGCTTTTGGTTGCCACTGAAAAAGGGTTTGGCAAGCGCACAGAAGTTATGCAATACCGCATTCAAAAGCGGTCCGGAAAGGGCGTACTGGCCATGCGGACAAATAAAAAGGTGGGTAAAATGGTAGCAATTATGGAGGTTGTGGACACAGACGATCTTATGGTTATCACAAACACTGGTGTTCTCATTCGCCAACCCGTTGACAGCATCCGGACCATCGGACGCGTAACACAGGGCGTAAAACTTATTCGCCTTGATGAAGGTGCAAAAATTTCCTCACTAAGCAGGGTAGTACATGTCGATTCTGAAAACACAGATGATGAAGAAGCCGAGAAAGAGGGGCCCGTTAGTGAGGAGAGCTCTGAAGCGTGATAGACCTAGACGCTCTCAAATCCGTTCAAGAACGGATTGAGGCGGCAAGAGCGCGGGCCAACCGAGAGCATGAAGCCCCTGTTCAGATTGTTGCAATAACAAAGACCTTCCCAGCTTCTGCAATCGAATCTGCATATAGTGCCGGCATCGAAAACATTGGTGAAAACCGTATTCAGGAAGCATCCCAAAAGTTTCCACACCTGGCAGAACTTCCACGATTAACAAAACGTCTTGTTGGGCACCTTCAATCTAATAAGGCGGGCAAGGCCGTAGATCTTTTTGATTCAATTGATTCAATTGATTCGCTGAAACTGGCCCGCCGGCTGAGCATGCTTATGGCGGAACCCCACAGCAATTATGAGTCACTGCTTCAGGTAAACACAGGTCAGGATTCGGCCAAACACGGCTTTCACCCAGAAAACATAGAGACCCTTTTGGAGGCCCTAGAACTGAAAAACCTTGGTGTAAAAGGATTGATGACAATTGGTGTGTTTACCAGAGATGAAACCACCACCAGAAAAACGTTTCAGAAACTGAGGCAAATTAAAGGGAGATTAAACAAGCATCTTCCTGAAGAGGACCAACTGACAGAACTTTCCATGGGAATGTCCTCTGATTATGAAATAGCGGTGGAGGAAGGATCAACAATGTTACGGATCGGAACCGCGCTGTTCGGAGAGAGGAAACGGTGACAATCTATTTACCACTAGCCTTGGAAGTGTATAACAAAACATTTTCTGGCGCAAACCAACAACAAAAGGCGAAGGCGCAACACAACATTTATAAGTGGAGAGACCAAATAATCGTTTCACCACAGAAAAAGTTAACTGAAGCCACCACCCCGGAGAGCCTAATTCATCTTAAAAAGGAACTAGAGGACAACAAACTGTTAATTGTTGATAGAGTACACTCGAGAGAACCAATTATTCAAATTATAGATCATCGAAATCAGACCGGCATTAACCCCCTCACGGGAAAAACGCCCATTGATAAACTCCCAAGGTTCCCTGACGTAAGTAAACTGTATGACAGAACAGAGAGGGGGCTGCCAAAAGAGGTCGTTAATTGTGTAGGGCCTGGAAGGTTTGGAAAAAAAAAAGGAAGTAAACAGATCAGAAGCGGTTGCTCTTATTTCTTTGTCTGCCGCCTATGCAGGCTGGAGAATATGTGCTATTGGCTGGAACCAAGAGCACGATTTCACCGGAAGCGAACTCTTTAAAGCTGTAAAAGCTTTTTCATAAAGAAGTTTTTTTGGCTTGGGTAATTTAATTCCAATCTGAACTCATCTTTTATTGATGTCAAAGAAGCCTTTAGTTAAACACCTTCTCCTTTTCTCTCTTTTTAGCATCGCCACAGGGGAAGAGCCACAGTTTCTAAGCAATATTCGGCAGCTAACGTTTGAGGGACGCCGCGCCGGTGAGGGATATTTCGGCCCAAGCGGTAAGCTTATGGTTTTACAGAGCGAACGAGAACCAGACAACCCATTTTATCAGATTTATCTCATGGATTTTGAGACTGGAGACGTAGAACGCATTTCACCCGGGTACGGGAAAACAACCTGCTCATGGATTCACCCAAATAGACAGGAGGTCTTGTTTGCATCCACCCATGGCGATCCAGAAGCACGAAACAAACAGAAGGAAGAGCTTGAATTTCGGGCCTCCGGAAAAGAGCGCCGCTATAGTTGGGACTATGATGAAACTTTTGAACTCTATTTATATGATCGCAAAAGCAAAAACTACCGCCAACTAACAAACGCTACAGGCTACGATGCTGAGGGCGCTATTTCCCCAGATGGAAATTGGATTGTTTTCAGCTCGAACCGTTTGGCCTATTCAAAACCCCTGTCAGATGTTGACAGGAGAACTTTTGAAACCGACAAAGCCTTCATGATGGACATTTATAGAATGAGAACAGACGGTAGCAACCTTCAACAATTGACAGATAGCCGAGGCTATGATGGCGGGCCGTTCTTCAGTCAAGACGGAGAAAAGATCTGTTGGCGCCGGTTTTCTGAAGACGGCGCTACAGCAGAAATTTTTACCATGAACAGTGATGGTAGAAACCAGACGCAAATAACAGAAATGGGAGCCATGTCTTGGGCACCATTTTTCCACCCTTCGGGAGAGTATCTTATTTATGCTACAAATATTCATGGTTTTGGAAACTTTGAACTTTATCTGGTGAGTACGAATGGCGGACCACCTGTACGTGTGACCCAAACAGACCGTTTCGATGGACTTCCAGTCTTTTCACCGGACGGTCACACCCTGGCGTGGACCAGCCAGAGGACAGCAGGCAACCAGTCTCAAATTTTCTTGGGACAATGGAACCACGATGCTGCACTCAAAATTTTGAAAGAGGGAGACTTGGAGACAAAAGAGAAGACCTCCACCATAAATAAACCATTCAAATCAGCTGGAGCTCCGGAAATATTAGCAGCGGACATGCGTCAGCACGTTGAAGCCTTGGCTTCGCCTCAGTTTGAGGGTCGAATGACAGGAACGACAGGAGAGCAGAAAGCAACACAGTATGTGGCTGAAGAATTCCGACGTTTGGGACTTAAGCCAGCCGGGGAAAACAGCACCTATTTTCAACCGTTTAGCTTCACAGCAGGAATGGAAATTAAAAAAACCAGTACACTAAAACTGGATGGCCCACGGAAAGCTTTAAGAAAAATTAGGCCCAAAATAAATATAGACTGGCGCCCCGTTACTTGGTCCGCAACAGGCGAGACACCTTTAAAACAAGTGGTTTGGGGGAACTACGGTATTGTTGCGCCGGAGGCCAATGGATTCAGCGAGTATGACTCTTTTGTTCATCTAGACGTTAAAGACAAGTGGGTTATGGTCTTGCGGTATATGCCGGAGGAAATTTCTCCTGAGCATCGCCAGCATCTGTCTCGGTACAGCAGCCTCCGATATAAAGCAATGACACTGCGGGATAAGGGAGCCACGGGTATGATTGTTATAAGTGGTCCACAATCAGGTGTTAAGGAACAGCTAATCCCTATACGATTTGACGCTTCAGCATCGGCAGCCAGCCTACCAGTTATCTCGGTTACAGATGAAACGGCTAAACTTTTACTGTGTCCCAAACGCGGGAAAGATTGTAAATCGCTAAAGAAATTACAAGAGACACTAGATGATGGAAGCGTACAGATGGGGTTCCCAACAAGTTTTCAACTTTCAACCCGAATTGACCTTAAGAAAGAAAAACGGACAGGAAGAAACGTGCTTGCCATCTTGAAGTCAGGCCTTCCGAACAATGAACCACCTCTGATTGTTGGTGGACACGTTGATCACCTTGGTAAAGAAGGTGGATCCAGCTCTCTTGCACGGGAAGATGAGAAAGGAAAGATTCACTTTGGGGCAGACGATAACGCCTCTGGCGTAGCCAGCACATTGGAGATGGCTGAATGGCTCGTGGACCAGAAACAGCAGGGAAAACTCGAGATGAAAAGGGACATCCTTTTTGCGGCCTGGTCAGGAGAAGAGCTAGGATTGTTAGGCTCTGCCCATTACGTAGACCAACTGGCAGCGGCAAACCATAGCAACGATTTATCAAGCCAGTTCGCGGCCTATTTAAACATGGACATGGTCGGTCGTTATGGGGATGCCCTGATTGTAAACGGAGTGGGCTCAAGCTCTGTCTGGAGGCGGGAGATCGAGCGGCGGAACGCTCCCATCGGCTTACGGCTAGCACTGAAGGAAGACAGCTACTTACCAACAGATGCAACCTCGTTTTATATGAAAAAGGTACCCATCCTTAGTGTCTTTACGGGTTCACACAGCGAATATCATTCACCAAGAGACACCCCTGACCTATTGAACTATGAGGGAATGGAAAAGATAACAAAGTTTCTTAGTCTTATTGCCCGTGGACTGGCTATAACGGTTGAAGAACCAGATTATCTGGAACCGCAAAAACCGCAGGAACAGTCCGCGCGGGCAGGCCTAAGGGCCTATTTAGGCACTATTCCAGATTATGGGGAAGGAAGTGTTCCTGGGCTCAAAATTTCAGGTGTTTCCAAGGGAAGCCCCGCTGACAAGGCAGGCTTAACGGCAGGAGACATTATTGTAGAACTGGCCGGCCGGAAGATTGAAAACATTTATGATTATACCTACGCTATAGACGCTGTAAAAATTGGTCAAATAACGTCAATTGTTGTTGTTCGTGATAATAATAAAATAGAACTGGAAATTATTCCGGGTTCGCGCGAATAGCTGAGAAAAAGCTAAAGCTTTAACCCAAACAGAGGCCGTGAAAAAACGTGATCTAACTCTTTTTTTCATTTTGACTTCTGTTGTTTTTTCCCAGGAAGCCGCCACCATTGGTGGTTTTGTCCGTGATGATGCTTCCGGCGAGCCACTGGCTTACACCAATGTTTTCGTAAAAGGATCCAACACAGGTTCAGCCGCAAATATTGACGGCTATTATGTACTCGCCAATTTTCCGGCAGGAACAAAGGAAGTGGTGGCCTCCATCATTGGTTATGGGATGGTGAAAAAAGAGGTAACGGTACAAGCTGGCCAAGAGCTTCGTTTGGACTTCCGGCTGAACCGGACGGTTCTTGAGGGAGAAACAATTGACGTGTTTGGTGAAGCGCAGAAAATGCGCCAACTGGTAGAGCCAAGCCGTGTAACACTGGATATGCGGACTTTGGAAACAGCCCCAGCTTTTGTTGAGCCGGACTTATTCCGAACCGTTCAGATGCTTCCCGGTGTGCAAACACTTAACGATTTTTCCAGCGCACTTTACGTACGTGGCAGCACGCCGGATCAGAACTTGATTATGATGGATGGCATCACCATTTATAATCCTTATCATTTGGGCGGTATCTTTTCCACGTTTAATACAGACGCAATAAAAGAGGCAGACTTCCACGCCGGCGGTTTCCCAGCTCGGTACGGGGGACGAATGGGGGCGATTTTGAACGTCATAAACCGGGAAGGAAATACTGAAAAGTTTCAAGGGAATGCAAACATCTCTCTCGTTTCCAGTAAAATATTAATGGAAGGGCCAACACCAAAAATTATGAAGATGAAGGGGTCCTGGATGGTTGCGGGAAGACGAACCTATTTTGACCAGATAATAAATGCTATCCTACGATCGAGCGGGGCCGGAAAAGAAGCCAAGTTTCCCTACTATTTCTATGACTATCAGATAAAGGTAAACTTGGATTTAAACCCCGATCACCGCCTCACCTACAGCCGGTTTTACGGAGACGATGTTCTAGAGATAAACGTCTCTAGCAACGAAGAGGAATATGATGTGTATTCAGACTATTATGAGAATAGAAAGTCAAGATTCAAGATAGAGTGGCCCTGGGGGAATCACACCAACAGCCTTACTTGGCGGTGGCTGGTAAACCCAAAACTGGTTGCCCGAACTTTTGTAGCAAACAGCCGGTACAGGTTCCATTTTGATATGACTATTCGGGAGGAAGGGGATTGGCGCATGGAGAGCGAGACGGGGACCTATGGAGACCAGTTTTCCTTCGATTTTTTTGATATAATTGAAGACAGAACATTGGAGACCGAACTGTCTTGGCACGGGATAGCCAATCACCAGCTTATGGGTGGGGCACAACTGAAGCGGGTTAACTATAGCCTTGGTATGGAGTTTGAGTATTCGAATCTTGACACCACCCTTTTTCTCAACCCCCTTAACATGGAAGACCAGACGGTGGAAACAGCTCTTTTTGTTCAGGACAAATGGGATGTCTCCTCCAAACTTGCCTTGCAGATTGGTGGCCGCCTTATGGATTACTCTCTCCATAAGGAGCTTTATTTTGACCCTAGGTTTGGCCTGAAATATCTTTTACGTCAGGACCTTTCATTAAAACTAGCCCTGGGACGCTACCACCAATTTCTTACCATTGCCAACCCGGAGGACGAAACTCTGCGTATTATTGACTTCTGGCTTGGTCTACCTGCTGACCAACCCGCCACGTATTCAGACCACGCCATATTGGGTGTGGAATACCTGTCGGGAAAAAATTGGCTATTTCGGGCAGAAACCTATTACAAGCATTTTGAAAACCTCATCACCCTGAAACAGGGCGAACTTTTTACTGAAGAGACAGACCAATTACGCTTTACACCTTTCAACGAGTTTGACGAAACACGGGCTTATGCCTATGGTCTTGAGCTGCTATTCAAAAAGACGGCAGGCCGGGTTCGTGGTTGGGTAGGCTACACTTATGCCGAAACGAAACGCCATATTGATAAACATGGTTGGTATTACCCAAAATATGATCGAAAACACACCTTGAATCTTGTGGGAGACGTGGCCATACCCATAATCAGGGAAACGTATTTCAGTACGGCCTTGCAGGCATCAAGCGGCCAGCCTTTTACGCCGCCTTTGGGCCGCTACGAAAAGTGGAACACCTCACACGATGCTTATATGCCTTACTGGGGGTATTACGAAAACAATCTGGTGGGCAGAAAAAACTCGGATCGACTCCCCACCTATTTTCGGTTGGACATAGGCCTTAAGCAGAAAAAACTGTTTTTCAGTTTTCCTTATGAGAGGTTCATCCAATTGGTGAATGTAACGAACCGTGTGAACGCACTTACCTACCAGTACAGAAACAAAACCAACAGACTGACAGGAGAAAGACTTGGACTGGAGCGAGCAGCCGTACCCATGTTCCCCTTTTTCCTCACCTTCGGCTACAGGATAGAATTTTGATGCGCCCATATAAAATCAGTTGTCTGTTTCTTTTGTTTTGGGCCTGCGTTGCAGACTTTTCTCCCGAGTTGGAATGGGAAGACGTGAAGGCGGACTATGAACCTGAGCTTAATATTATGGGCATTCTTTCTGGGGATACCTTGGTAACCAGTTTTGTACGAGTTCACCGGACTCTCCGGGTGGACGAGGCTGTCGACACCCTTATGAGGGACACCATTTTTGGTAATGTGGTCCCTTATTATGCGTCACGGTTTGTGGTACGAGACGCCCATGTAACAGTGAGTAACGGTACAAAGGATTACGCCTTCCAGCTCATGAAGAGCGTGGAGGACGATGGAAGGGAGAATCTGTCTGAGGCATATGTTTATAATGGAGGAGACCTGAATCCGCAACCGGGAGAAAAATGGACCCTTACCGTAACCACACCCGGCGGATTCACTGCTACCGGAGAAACCATGGTCCCGCCCCTACCCCAGCTTAACAAAGCGCAACTACCCGACAGTTTTAATATCAACCAGACAATGAATATTACTTGGGCAGCACAGCCGGATAACTATCAGTTAGCGAATGTAAACAATTACCAAAGCTATTTTTTTTATGAAGATTATGACACTGAAGAAGGGAAGATATATGACAGTTGTGGCTTCTGGCAGGAGTTGGTAGTTAGCCCGGGTGACACCGTCTGGACCTACCGTCGGGACATTTGTGAGGGTGCTGTTAGCATTGGGGAAACAAACGATTATGAAACAGAAGACTTCTTGCTAATCAACCTCATGAGCATGGACAGTAATTATCACAATTATTTCCTAAAATATGGTGATCCAGAAGCGGACCAGGAGTTTTCCAGCCTGTTCTTGGGTCAGGGAGGCTCTGGACGAAGCTTCGGCATCCTGGGCGGTATCGGTGTTTTTGGCGCCGTTGGGTTTGACCGGCACTATTTGCCCATTACCCGCTAATAGAGCCAAATTGTGAAACATTATGAATTTGAATAAAGCCAAACGAGCAATTCCATTTTTCCTTTTCTTTCTGCTGGTTGAGAACCTTTATGCAGCTAGTTCAGACGCTGCCAAAGAGATTTCTTTCTTTTTATTGGGCACAGGCCTGCTGGGTGGTTTAGGAATGTTTCTTTATGGCATGGAAATGATGAGCGACGGCATGAAAATGACTGCCGGGAACAGCATGCGAAGAATTTTGGAAAAACTTACCTCCAACCGCTTCATTGCTGTTTTTGTTGGAGCCTTTGTTACAATGGTAATCCAGAGCAGCAGCGCAACAACTGTAATGCTGGTAAGTTTTGTTAATTCTGGTTTGCTCAGCTTTGCCCAGGCATTGGGGGTTGTGTTGGGGTCTAATATTGGTAGTACTGTTACAGCCCAGATCGTTGCTTTTAAAGTGACAGACTATGCTTTATTGCTAATTGCTGCTGGGTCAGTTATGACCCTCTTTTCTAAAAAAGAGACGGCGAAACACTTGGGGTTTGTTATTCTGGGATTTGGGCTTCTGTTTTATGGAATGAAGGTTATGTCAGATACAATGAGGCCGCTACGCACCGACCCCACCTTCAACACCATACTTACCAGTTTTGAGAACCCATTATTAGGAATAATAGCAGGGGCAATTTTTACAGCATTGGTACAGAGTAGCAGTGCCACAACAGGAATTGTTATTACCCTAGCCAGTGGAGGATCCATCTCACTGGAAGCGGGCATACCTTTGATCTTAGGGGCGAATATTGGAACCTGTATCACAGCACTGTTGGCCGGGCTCAATGCCACACGGGATGCAAAGCGGGTAGCTATTGGCCACGTAGTATTTAATGTGGTTGGTGTTTTATTGTTTTGTTTTTGGGTCCCATATTTTGCGGACCTTATGGCTCAGACCTCTGACAACATTCCCCGGCAAATTGCTAACGCCCACACCATTTTTAACATTATAGCCACTCTCATTTTTATTCCAGCTACGACACTTGTTGCAAAAACGATTGTCCGTTTTTTCCCAGACAAAGAAGAAAGACGCAACATTGAACAGCCGGCAATATTAAACCTGGATGAGAAGGTTCTAAACCAACCGGGAGCAGCTATAAACAACGCACTGGCTGAGATTCGTGGTGTTGTGGGGCTTATGGAAAGGGTGGTCGGCTCATTGGTTCGACCTTTTGTGGGTGACGAAGACCATGTTGATGTAGAAAACCCCGATCAGGAATTGAAGACTGGTCTCCACCAACGCCTGGATAAGATTGATTATATAAATAAACACATTACAGATTATTTATTGAAAACAAGCCGCGGAGATCTAAATCAAAATCAAATGGAAGAGGTTTTCGCCCTAGTTTCTACAGTGAATTATATAAACTTAATTAGTAATAGTGTGAAAATACATTTTGACAACCTGGTGGGAAAAAAAGAAGGCCTTGAAGAAAGTTTTTCTGATGCAGGACAACTTCAAATTGTGAAGTACCATACAAAGCTGGTTAAGCAAATCAAGCGGCTAAATAAATTTTTCACAAAGTTTGATCGTACCAAAGCTGAAAAAATTATGGTTAAAGGGGAAAAATATAAAGATCTGGAAGAAAAATATCGATTGGAACACTTTAAACGTATGAGAGGAGAAGTCGCTGAGTCCGTAGCAACCCACCAGCTCCACATAGAGTTGATGGACATGCTTAAGCAAATTAATACTTTTATAGAACTCATTGCGTCAACCTTGCTAGAAATTCACGAGGAGACAAATAAAGCTTAACAATTGAATAGGGGGATTCAGAGCACTGTACGATCACATTGCAGGAGACTAAAGAAAAATTGAGAATAGAAAAGCCGAACGATCTCTTTTAAATTGTTTTAGTAAAGATTATGGAGGAGGGAAAATGAAAAAAGCTCTAAAAACCTTAATTATTTTGTCCGCTGTCCCACTGTTCGGCCAAAATATTTACATTAACGAATATTTAGCCAAAAATGATGCCTGCTGTATGGATGAGAACGGAGAATACGACGATTTTATCGAAATTTACAATGGTGGTTCAGCCAGTGTGGATATTGGCGGGATGTATATCACCGATGATCTGTCTAAAACAACAGAGTGGCAGATTCCAACAACCGCACCGGATTCAACAACCATTGACCCGGGCGGCTTTCTTGTTCTGTGGGCGGATAACGAGTCGGAACAAGGGATTTTACATGTGGAGATTAAGCTGAGCGGTGATGGAGAACAGATTGGCCTTTATGCTTCTGATGGATCCACAGTTGTTGACACGCTCACGTTTGATGCTCAAACTACTGATGTTTCCCAAGGGAGAAACCCTGATGGCAGTGAGACTTGGGCAACATTTACAAAGCCAACACCGGGGACAACAAACGGAAGTGCGGCAATTAACGAGCAAATAAACTTACCTTCAACCATAGCGTTGGAGCAGAATTACCCCAACCCGTTCAACCCTCAAACCACATTGACTTATATCTTGCCGGAGGAAACAATGGTTACCCTTGTTGTATACGATATACTTGGTAAACAAATAAAGACAATTGTAAATCAACCCCAAAACGCTGGTATCCACAATGCTAGGTGGAATGGAACAGACATTTCCGGAACACCTGTTAGTGGAGGTGTTTATCTTTACCGGATGGAGGCTGGGGAGTTTACCCACACCCTCAAGATGCTGCTTTTGAAATAGTTTAACTCTAAGCCAACCCAAGCCACCAACCGGGGTTTGTCAATTGGTAGCACATGGAAACAGTCAACACCACGTGAAAACTAACGTTTTACTAACGATTCATTTTCTGAGCAGTCTTCTTGTGGCCCAAGAGCTGTTTGACCCTTACAAGGTCCATGCTCTGGAAATCGATTTTTATAATCCGGACTATGATTCTGTACTACAGACCCGGTGGAAAGA
>PBTS01000005.1:0-12592 GCA_002729175.1 Fidelibacterota bacterium | reverse complement strand
CACCGGAAAGAGATGAAGGAAGTATTGACCCAGATCCTTGAATTTGGACATCAAGAGGTAGAAGCACATGCCTGATCCGCTCATTCTAGTTACAAACGATGACGGCATATACTCGAAAGGTATTTTTGCCCTCCAACAGGCTGTAGCTCAGCTTGGTAAAACCGTGGTGGTAGCACCGGAAACCGAAAAAAGTGCTGTGGGACATGCTATTACACTGTCTGATCCCATTCGCATCAAAGAATTGGAAAGGGAAAACGGTTTTTCCGGCTACGCTGTGTCAGGAACCCCTGCCGACTGTGTGAAACTGGCCATTAAGGTGATCCTTGACAGAAAACCGGACCTAGTGGTTTCCGGCATTAACAGAGGTGCAAATATAGGGATGGGTCTTCTATACTCTGGGACGGTTTCAGCCGCTACTGAAGCGATTATCCTTGGCGTCCCAGGCCTAGCTATTTCGCTGGATGCATGGGTCTCTCCAGATTATAGTTATGCGGCTGAAGTTGCTAACCAGTTTGTCAGGGTAGCACTTGACAAAGGGATTGATGAGGGGATTGCTTTGAATATTAATGTTCCTAAAATGTCAAACGGAAAAGCGAAAGGTGTTCGGTTTACAAGGCAAGGGACTAGTAATTATGAAGAACGTTTTGACAGAAGAGTCGATCCGAGACGACGGGTATATTATTGGATGGATGGTGAACTGGTTTCAAATGAAGATGATTCCCATGTTGATGATGTTGCCTTGCGGGAAGGCTATGTATCGGTGACGCCGCTGCACTATAACCTCACGAGTGAGAGTTCGCTTGAAGTAATGAAAGAATGGGAGGAGTTGGTCAACATTGAGACATAAGCAGACTGTCCTCATTATTGATTATGGCTCCCAGTACACCCAGCTTATTGCGAGGCGTATCAGGGAGCAGTCTGTTTACTCAGAGATACTTCCGTATTCTGTCAAAACGAATGAAATCATTCAACGCTCTCCTACAGCAGTTGTACTATCCGGCGGACCGGATAGTGTCTATGCCGAGGGCGCACCTGTCCTCGATTCTGCCATTATGGAGATGGGTATCCCTGTTCTCGGTATCTGCTACGGATTTGGACTCCTCATGACCTACGATGGCGGTGTGGTGAAAGCAAACGGCCAGCGTGAGTACGGGTTTGCTGAACTGTCCGTTGAGAACGGTAGTAAGCTGTTCAGCGGAGTTACAGATAAAACGCAAGTGTGGATGAGTCACGGTGATGCTGTGGATGAACTACCGGGAAATTGGTCAGTCCTGGCCCGCTCTGGCAACGGAGTTTTGGCAGCTGCTGAAAGGGATGGCGGACTGGTACTGGGAACTCAATTCCACCCTGAAGTGATTCACACTACTGAAGGGAAGCAGATTCTCTCCAACTTCCTATTCAGTGTGGCCGGGTGTAAGAAGGACTGGACGCCGGCATCTTTTGTGACGTCTACTGTTGAAGAACTTCGTGACACTTTAGGTGATAAAAGAGTTCTCTGTGCCGTTAGTGGTGGTGTGGATTCTGCGGTGATGGCGAAACTGATCTACGAGGCGATTGGAGACCAGCTTAGGTGTATTTTTGTGGATCACGGTCTGCTTCGGAAGAATGAACCGGACTACATCCAAGGGCGACTGAAGGAGAGCCTCGGCTTCCCCATTGAGTATCACGATTTTTCAGACGATTTTCTTTCTAGACTCAATGGCATCACCGATCCTGAAGAGAAGCGAAGTATTATTGGTGAGCAGTTTATCCGCTCCTTTGAGTCTGCGGCGCTGACCGGCGGTGACTTCAAATTTCTGGCCCAGGGGACCCTCTACCCAGATGTGATCGAGAGCGGTGGAGTCCGAGGGACAGCCGATGTAATCAAATCTCACCACAATGTGGGTGGCTTGCCGGAAGATATGGAATTTGAGCTTATTGAGCCGCTTCGGGAACTTTTTAAGGACGAAGTGCGGGAAGTAGGGAAGGAACTTGGACTTCCTCCAGACGTATTAGGGAGGCATCCGTTTCCAGGCCCCGGATTGGGTGTTAGAATCATAGGTGAAATCACAGAGGAAAGAGTGGAAATACTGCAAGAGGCTGATCACATCTTCATCGAGGCGTTGAAGGTGCACGGAATTTATGATGAAATCTGGCAGGCTTTTGCTGTGCTGGTTCCAGTGAAAACGGTGGGCGTCATGGGTGACGAAAGAACTTATGCAAATCTAATCGCTCTCAGGGCGGTGACCAGTGTGGACGGGATGACTGCCGACTGGTACCGAATGCCGGAGAATGTCCTTTCGGAGGTATCAAATAAGATTGTCAATTCGGTAGCGGGGGTGAATCGTGTGGTGTATGATGTGAGTTCCAAGCCGCCCAGCACCATTGAGTGGGAATAACTGAGTAATTATGATAGGTTAAGCCATGTGTGGAATCGTCGGATATATCGGTAACAAAGATGCCGTCCCTATCCTTGTTGAAGGGCTGAAACGTCTGGAATACAGAGGGTATGACTCAGCGGGTATCGCCACGGTGGATGAAGGCGACAACAAAGTGGTGAAATGTGAAGGAAAGGTGAGGGATCTGGAAAAATTGCTGGATGAGTCGACGCTCCGGGGATCGGTGGGCATCGGACATACACGTTGGGCGACACATGGTGTTCCTAATAATATTAACGCGCATCCCCATTCTGACGGTTCGGGAAAAATCTCACTTATCCATAACGGAATTATCGAAAACTACAGTGCCCTTAGGGAAGCTCTTGAAAGGGAAGGCGTTGAATTTCAGACAGATACAGATACTGAAGTGCTTGTACAACTTATCGGAAAAATCTATTCATCTGACTCACTCACATTTGCTGAGTCAGTTAAAGTAGCACTTCAAGATACTATTGGAACTTACGGTATCGCAGCTATATGTTCCGATGAACCGGACACACTCATAGGTGCGAGATTAGGCAGTCCACTTGTACTTGGGCTCGGTGACGGCGAGCAGTTCCTCGCTTCTGATGCTTCGCCCNTTATACCCCACACTCGCAACGTTGTTTACCTCGATGACGGNGATCTCGTTGAAATCAACAAGAGCAATTACGAAGTCCGCCGCATCNGAGACAATAAGCCCGTGAATAAAGTNATTGAAAGGATTGAGTATAATCTGGAGGAGATCGAAAAGGGTGGGTTTCCTCATTTTATGTTGAAGGAGATTCACGATCAAGNCCACACCATAACGGATACTATGCGGGGNCGGCTGTCATTGGAAACAGGAACGGCACACTTGGGAGGTATTGCTGATTATCTTCCGAGGATAGAAAATGCCAGCAGAATTTATATCACCGCCTGTGGAACCTCCTGGCATGCTGGTCTTATAGGAAAAAATCTTNTGGANGAATTTGCTCAAATTCCTGTTCACGTTGACTATGCTTCAGAGTTTCGCTATCGGNAGCCCATTATTGATTCTGACACTGTGATTATCGCCATTTCTCAATCCGGCGAGACGGCCGATACGCTTGCGGCNATTCGTAAAGCCAAGGATCTAGGCGCCTTGNCTGTNGGNATTTGCAATGTTGTGGGCAGTTCCATTTCCCGGGAGACNGATTGCGGCATTTACACCCACGCTGGCCCGGAGATCGGCGTAGCGTCCACAAAANCGTTCACCGCTCAGGTGACCGTTCTTTTCATGCTGGCNCTCCATCTAGGCCGAAACAACGGCATGTCGAAGGGTGAATGCGGCCGCTTGGCCAAGGCCCTGTCTNAAATGGGTGAACAGGTGGATAATGTTCTTTCTCAAAGTGATCATATTCTCAGCGTGGCTGAAGAGACGTTAGNGGCGGAAAACTTTCTTTATCTTGGCCGCGGCCTCAATTTCCCCGTAGCCCTGGAAGGGGCCCTCAAGCTGAAGGAGATCTCCTATATCCACGCCGAAGGTTACCCCGCTGCNGANATGAAGCANGGCCCCATCGCCCTNATTGATGAAAAGATGCCGGTGGTATTCCTGGCGCCNCACGATAAAACATTTGANAAAGTTTTGTCCAACATTCAGGAAGTGAAGGCCCGGAGCGGTANANTTATCACTGTGACAGANAGGAAAACCTCCGAACTTGAGAAGCTATCTGATCACATTATCGAAGTTCCTTCTTCGCATCCCAGAACCTTTTCCATTGTTTCCTCTGTACCGTTGCAGCTTTTAGCTTATCACTTAGCTGTTCTCCGGGGGTGTGATGTGGACCAACCCCGAAATCTTGCTAAAAGTGTTACNGTTGAATAACCGACTCTTTTGATGCGATTCAAACTTTTNCTACCGGTGGTGNTNGGCCTGTTTTTAAGCGAGCAATTGACAGCCGANCCNGCCAATCAACGGCTCAATGCATCGCGATCGAGGAAACTTTTTGAACANGGTGTTGAACATTACAATGCAGGCCGCTATTACAGCGCATTAGACATTTTCAGGAGNNTGAAAAATCACCCACCGGATCAGTCGCCGCANCTCACAGCCAGTACACTCATGTGCATGAANTCGTATGCAAGGGTNGGGCGGTATGATGAAGCAAANGACACAGCACGGGAATTTNTCGAAAAATTTAGCGACAGTTCTTATCTGCCTGATGTCCACANAACACTGGGNGATGTCTACGTGAGTGAGGGTTATCATGGTGCCGCGTTGGAGTCTTACCTCAANGCTCGAAGTGCAAGTACTGNAGGAGTNAGAANCNCTCAGATAGATGANAAGATTTTTAAACTTTCTTCCGGGTTTGTTGATATGGAGAAACTGAACGCACTCATGGCCACGGAAANAAATNCCACATCNCGGTCGATCCTTTCACTGGCACTNGCNAANGGGTTGATCTANGAAGGCAANCGTGACGAAGCCGCCCTTGTTCTGTTTAAACTGGACAANACAATCCTGCCGAAATCCTTTCAGAAACGTTACGACAAGCTCCGGGGTGAAACGTATGAAAAGCGGGAAAAGTCTAAAACAATTGGTCTCATCATTTCAANCAGTGGCCCCGATGAAAATATGGGACTTTCATTTCTGAGGGGCGTTCANGAAGCGACGCGAGAGATTCAGAAACGNAAAAATTTTTCCATCTCNACGGAGGTCATTGATATCGAAGGAGACGCTCTGAGCGGCGTNCAGGCACTTAAGCATTTGTCACTGAATAGCAACGTTCTGGCCGTTATCGGACCGAGGGAAAATTCCNCCTCTNTGGCTGTAGCCGCAGCAGGTAANGACGGCTCCACGCCACTTCTCTTTCCCACTTCTGATCTGAAAGGGCTGTCATTATTGGGCGAAAGCATTTATCAGATGAATACCGATCTTTCTNTCCAAGGGCGNTACGCTGCCCGNTATGCTGCNAAAACACTTTCGGCCGAAACGGTGGCCGTCTTGGCGCCATCNGATAGACTCGGTAAAGAACTGGCNGATGGTTTTNTNAANGAAGCCGATGAANTGGGNGTAGAGATTGTTTCTGTAGAGTGGTACTCTGGAATTCCNGTGGATCTGTCGCCACAGCTNACAGCTTTGCGTAATGTTGCATTTCGTCTTGAGGCAGGGAGACCAAANAAGCTGGAAGGTGAAATTATCTTAGACACCGCTGATAACACTTTCGACATTTCNAGCACTGATTTCTTTGCAGAGGAAGCCGCCGGCGATNTGGAGAAGGAAGAGGTGGATTCTTCAGAAATTGTTTTGTCATCCATNGATGCTGTATATCTGCCTATCCACACCGGTGATATCAATTATGTCACTTCCCAGTTTTCTTCCTATGGGTTGGAGACCCAGCTTCTCGGAAATGTGAACTGGTACGATCCGGATGAATTGAATCAGGATATGATCGGTTCAAATCTGCAGGGGATGATTATCTTTACTGACTACCTCCATCCGCAGGAGCAACAATCGGCTGACAGGGCCTGGGAGATTACCAGCGACATCGAGGACAGGGATGAAGTCCGCATGGCACTGGCCGGATATGATCTTACCGTTTTTCTTGGCGATTATCTTGAATCGGCCGATTCTCGCGCCGCTCTGATGATGAATCTTGAAGGAGCGGTACCGTCGATGGGCTTAAGTAAATATTTTGCTTTTTCTCCTAGCACACCCCGTTTGAACGCCTCCATCCATTTGCTGAGGTATGCGAAGAACAGACTAACGCTTGTGGGTGAGTTCGTCGCCGATTCCCTCTACACCTATATTTCAGAAAAACCCTGAAAACGATTATCAAGGAAAATTCATTCACCCTTGAGGATCTGTCACTGCATCTGGATGATAAGGTATATGCGTCAATTGTTTATCGGACAGGCAAGAGGAAAGGACGTTTCACCGATCTTCTCGAATTTTCTGACAGATTAGGCAGTAATGGTAAGGTAGCATATGCCAGGCAGATTCATTCAAATAGAGTAGTTTCTGTAGATGCTCCGGGACTCGTTGGTGAATGTGACGGCCTCATCAGTGACAGCCCGAATGTGGTACTAGCCATTCAGGTGGCGGACTGCCTTCCGATTTTTCTTATTGCGCCCGATGTCTCGGCCATCGGTCTCGTCCATGCTGGATGGCGAGGGACAGTGGCCAGTATCGCCAGAGAAGCCGTTCGTAAATTGAAAGAAGATTTCGACGTTGATCCGGGATCACTCTCTTGCTTCATTGGCCCCTCCATTCATACTTGCTGTTATACCGTGGGACGGGAGGTTATGGATAAATTTCAACCGGATCACTTAACTGAGAATGAACCGAATCACTACAATCTCGATCTTATTAGTGCAAACAGTGCGCAACTGAGTGAAGCTGGAGTGGCTGCTGAAAAAATTATCGTTGATAAACGATGTACACACTGTTCTGAATCCGGGCTGCATTCCTACCGCCGACACGGTGACCGTGCGGGACGGAATGTCTGCTTTCTCAACTTGAAATGAGTCTGATACCACTATGTCTTTCATAAACGCACTCTTTCTGGGCGCTCTTCAAGGCGTAACGGAATTTCTACCGGTGAGTAGTTCAGGTCATCTTGTGCTCATAACCAAGGGGCTGAATATCAAACATCCCGGTGTGACCTTTGAGGTGATGATGCATATGGGAACACTCATCAGTATTGTCGTCTGTTTTTGGGGTGACATCAGAGAAATTTTTGTGAATGCTTTTCGAAAAAAGGAATTCGATTTGGTCTGGAGTCTTGCAATAGCAACCGCCCCCGTGGCCATTATCGGCTACTTGTTTAAAGTTAATATTGAATCGGCTTTCGACTCGACTACTGTTGTGGGCGTTTGTCTGCTTGCCACGGGTGTGATTCTAGTCAGCACGTGTTTTGTGGGGAAAGGCACTGTAACACAGGTTGGATTGGCGGCTGCGCTCACTGTTGGCCTGGCACAAGCTCTTGCTCTATTACCCGGGATTTCAAGGTCAGGGATTACCATATCTACCGGTTTGTGGCTGGGTTTTACCAACCAGGAAGCTGGGCGTTTTTCATTTCTTATGGCCATTCCGGCCCTGATTGGATCAGCTCTACTTACGCTCCCGGAAATCATTGATATGNGTAGCAGGGACGGATCAACCTTTACTCTGTTGGTGGCCTTCCTATCAGCTTTTGTGGTTGGACTTATTGCGCTGAAGACTCTCCTTGGTATTTTACGCTCAGGCAAGCTTTATTTGTTCAGCGGATACTGCTTTTTCATGAGTGTAGTTGCGCTGACAGTCAGGTTCTGAAATGAACCAAACAATCGCTATAGGGTTTGCCGTTTATCTTTTGCTCATCCTTGTAGTCGGTATTGTCACTGCACGATATAATAAGACTCTTCCCGACTTTTTGCTGGCGGGCCGGCGGCTGGGGCCATGGATTGTCGCACTGTCAGAACGGGCTTCCGGCCAGAGTGGATGGCTCATTCTGGGATTGACAGGTCTCGCTTATGCCACTGGGCTGGGTGATCCGTCCGGGGCAAAACCGCAACCGGCTCTGTGGGCATCTATCGGAGGCTGTTCTGGCGTTGCGTTGTCTTGGATTCTCATCGCTGAAAAACTGAGAAAAGAAACTGAGCAGTTGGGCGCACTGACACTGCCTCGATATTTTGAGCTAAAATTTCGAGGGCACGACCTGGNCATCCGGTTTGTCACAACAGCAATTATCGTTTTCTGTTTTATCTTCTACATAGCGGCTCAGTTTGACGCGGCAGGAAAATCTCTGGAACAAACATTTGGATTTCCGCATTTTACAGGCATATTGCTGGGGGCGTCCATAATGGTTTTCTACACTCTCATGGGTGGTTTTTTCGCTGTTGCATGGACAGATTTTTTTCAAGGAATCATTATGCTGGTAACACTGGTTGTTCTGCCTTTGGTGGCTTTGGCNCAAATCGGCGGTATAGGAGGNCTGGTGGATAAAGTTTCAANCATTGATCCAGAATATCTTACTCTCTTTGGCGGAAGACGGGGTTGGCCGCTTTTATCTGGTGTTTTGAGTGGTCTTGGTATTGGATTNGGCTATCTCGGTCAACCTCACGTATTGATAAGATATATGAGTATTCGGTCGGTGAGTGATGTAGGAAAGGCGAAAAGTGTAGCAATTGTTTATGCTATTCTGACTTACGGCGGTGCTGTCCTTATGGGAATTGTGGCGCTNGCCTATTTNGGTGTGGGGCACTTTGCTGATCCTGAAAAGATGATGCCAGGACTGGCCACAGCCATTTTTCCGGCCTGGTTCGCAGGTATCCTTATCTGTGGCGCCCTGGCNGCCATGATGTCCACCGCAGACTCTCAATTNCTTGTTACAACTTCGTCTGTGACGGAGGATATTTATCACCAAAGTATCAATCCCCGTGCGAGTCAGTCNCAACTNGTTTTTCTTTCNAGGATGGTAACCTTTGTCATCGGCGTTGCAGCAATTTCNCTTGCTCAGCTACCGTCTTCCATTTTCGATAAAGTTCTTTTTGCCTGGGGAGGACTGGGCGCCGCGCTGGGCCCTCCGCTGGTGTTCTCCCTCTGGTGGAGAAGAACCACTCGAAATGGNGTGTTGGTAGGGATGATTCTCGGCTTTTTTACTGTGATCGTTTGGGACAACTTATTCAAATGGACTNGCGTTTATTCACTTCTTCCAGGCTTTGCTCTTTCAACAACTGCTGTCTATATAGTGTCGCTACGCGACAGAGTGGAGATTCGTTAATTCTGATATGAAGCAAAAAAGTTTGAGACAAACTGTTGATGAAATGAGGGGAGGTAAAGTGGAGCCAGTCTATTTTTTGAACGGTAACGACTATTTTCTTCAGTCTCTTTTTGTCGATGAAGTGATGGCGGCGCTCACAAAAGATGAGGCGCCTGAGAAAAGCTATTTTTCAGCCGAATCTGTTGATTATACAGCTGTTGTGACGGATCTCTTCTCCGGTTCTCTTTTTGGTGCCAAAAAGCTGGTGGTCCTCCACAACCCGACCAGAATGAGTGGAAAAACGAAGGACGATTTCTTCGACTATTGCCGGCAACCTAATTCCGATAATTCCCTAATCGTCATCCTGGACAAAGTGGATAGACGTTCGGCGTTTACCAAGAATCTCTCACAGATTGTACCACCTATTAGCACGTCGCCGCCATTTCCTGACAAGATGGCCAACTGGATCGAATTTCTCCTGAAGAAAAATGATCTTTCAGCCACAAAAGCTGCGAAAGAGCTGTTATTAGAGCTGAGTGGTGACTCAGTCTACCACATTGCCAATGAGATCGAAAAAATTAAGATTGGCCTCCCTGAGGATAGCGAGATTGAAGAGAGCCATGTGNCGGACTTTTGTGGGTGGGAACGGGAATATTTCCCCTGGCATCTGTCAGATGCTGCCGGAAGCAAGGACTTNCACAAAAGTATNCTCATCGGGAAAAGCCTTCTTCACCATGGTGTGGATGTGGCATCCATGGTTACCCAATTGGCAACACTTTTTCAGGAACTTTACTTAATGAGCCTGCCTGACGGACAAGAAAGTGATCTTCCTCGAACAGGTTGGCTAAATCAAATTCTTACTCGGAAACTTCCTACATATTTTAATAACTTCTCCCAAAATGAACTGGAACAGATTGTGAAAGCTTTAGGCGAAGCCGATAGAAATATCAAGACAGGAAAGGGTTCTGGTGAAACACTACTTGTCCCACTACTCCACAGAATTGCGGTAGGTTATGCCTGACAAGGTTCAGTACAGCGACAAGGAGCTGATCTTAAGATTTCAGCAAGGGGACGAACTTGCTTATGTTGAGCTTGTTAACCGGTATCGCGACAGACTCATGAACTTTGTCTTCCGATTTGTCGGATCCTTCGAGGAGGCCGAAGATATTGTTCAAGACACATTTGTAAAACTTTATCAGAAGAAAGATTATTATCGTCCCATCAGCGCATTTTCAACTTGGATTTTCACCATCGCCTCCAATTTGGCCAAGACAGAACTGAGAAAGCGAAAACGACGCAAGGTTTCTTACCTCAGTCAGATCGGAATTGAAGAGAAAGATTTCGACATCCCGGTGGAGGACACCACAGATGAGGAAACTGTAGGTGAATATACTGAGTCTCAAATTCAGGATGCCATTCAGTCTCTTCAGCTTCATTTTCGCACCGCTCTCATACTGCGAGATATTGAGGAACTTTCTTACGAGGAAATCAGTAAGATACTCGATGTTCCACTTGGAACGATTAAATCGAGAATTAACCGTGCAAGACTACAGTTACAAGAAAAGCTTAAACATGTTCACAAAGATAGGAGGACGCCTATTTGATGGATTGTTACGAGTTTCAAGACAAAGTATCAGCATATATCGAAAAAGAACTCACCCTTTCTGACGTCAACAGATTCGATCAGCACCTTGAGTCGTGTAGAATCTGTGCGGTAGCATATAACGGCGTAAAGTCAGCCATTCGAGCTATCAGAGGATCGGAGCGGGTTGCTGTATCAAGCGGCTTTAATGATCGGCTTCTTGGAAAATTACAGCGTGAGAAAGCCAAACCGGTGAGTAAGATAAGCAGACTGGGCCGTGGGCGTAGAATATTCGGCTATGAGCCCCGGTACGCATTTGCCTCCTTGGCGGCCGTCGCACTTATCGTTGTGCTTACCATTGGTATACTGCCGGATGGTAGCGGAAAAATTAATCCCAATCCGTTGCCACTCTCTACGCAGCAGAACGTGAATGATGCCTTTCAACCAGCCATGAGAAGTGGTACGCCCGCCGCGCCGACGCTCGTTTCTGATGAGCTGGAGGAAGATTCACTGGCTACACCAAAAGACAAGACATTGAAAACTCCACAAGACTTTAGTGGGAAGATTCAACTTGTCAAAAACAAGAAAAAGTAAGTTTCACGCCTTCTTTCTTTTTCTCCTAAGCAACTTTAATTTCCCGGTGTGAGCAGACTCCGACACGCCTTCTCCTCGGACAATAGTAGCAAAATCGGCGTTATTCTGGCGTTTGCTATCCTGTTTCTGTTATTTGTCTATCCCAACCCGGAAGGGCTCATTTTCGGACTGCTCCGCATGGCCTTCCTGGGGCTGGCTGTTTTTCTTTTCATACANTTTTATCAGCAAGAAAAAAAGATAGNATCTACANATTCTGGAAAAGGTNNGCCATCAACAATAGNTGAAAATCAACCTACCGCTTTTCAGGGAGAAAANAAGGACNTTACTGAGGAATACCTCAGTTTCATCAAATGTCTGGAGGCTTTTCAAGGTGATCTCGACATTTCCAGATCTAGAGAGGAGTTGGTTGATTCCATCACTGATTTCTGTAGAGAAAACTTCACTTTCGATAAGCTCACTTTGATTTTCCTTGATGCTGAAAAAAAGGATGTGGCTGTGGCCGAGGAAGTGATGGGATATAAGGATGATTTTGATACAGAAACACGTTTCAGCCGAGAAGAGTCTCTCCTTTGGAAAGTGTTGGACGGAGAAAATTCTACCCATATCGATTTGACGGACGAAAGCTTTCTCGATGGCGGGAGATTCAGTAAAGGAGATACTCAAGATCATCACTTTTTTTCTTTCATTGGAGCACCGATTCAAACCAGCGGCCGGACAATAGGATGTCTCGTTCTTGAGAGTTTTTCTTCGGGACGTTACCGTAGAAATGAAGGCCGGAATCTTCATATTTTCAGCACACGACTTGGTGTTTTGCTGGATTGGTGGCAAAAGTATGACGTTGTTCGTGAAACAGCCATGCGCGATGGCTTGACAGGTCTGTTGAACCACCGCTCTTTTGTTGAACGTTTCCAACAGGAACTTCAGAGAGCCAATCGCTATAACGAAAAACTTGTACTAATGATGCTGGACCTAGATAAGTTCAAGCGAATTAACGATACTTATGGTCACCTCTATGGCGACTATGTTTTGAGGGGCACGTCCGCCGTTCTTAAGAACGGCGTCCGAAACATTGATATTGTGGCTAGGTACGGCGGGGAGGAGTTCGCCATTGTTCTCGTGAAGACGACCAAGACAAAAAGCTTCAACTCGGCAAAACGAATAGTTCAATCTCTTGCTGATCACCAATTTGAAAAAGAAGGACAGGAGGTGCAAATGACGATTAGTGCAGGAATGGCAGAATATCCAACGGATGGAGAAGGGATGAGAGACCTGATCGCAATCGCGGACCGCGCTATGTATACAGTGAAGGGTCGGGG
>PBTS01000083.1:0-11140 GCA_002729175.1 Fidelibacterota bacterium | reverse complement strand
CGATGAAGAAGCCGCCGGGATTGCGCTTGAATGCTTTTACCTTGCTATCGGCAAAGCTAGCGAAATGGTCGATCGATTCATGGTACATCAGTCTTCCTTTCAAGCGGCCCGGTCCATGTAAGTCGGAGCGAAACTCCTCCTCTCCGGTCCGACGACAAATCTAGTGCCTTAGACAATGGCAGCTGAGTCCGTTCAAGTATGTCTAATAAAGAAATGGGTTGTAACACAGCCGCTACTCTTTCTCTTTGCTGAAAAACTCCTGGAAACACGATAAAACAAACACTGCTATATACACACTTTGCATTAATTCATGAACGTTGCTGCACTCTTAACGCGAGAATAAGACCTAAAGCGATCGCACCAGCCCATATTAACCACCCATACGTATATTCTCCGGTAGTCCCCTTAACCGCACTCATTACAATTGTCATGACAGCACCAGTCAATGCCCCCGCTGTTTTGGCCAATCCGGTCACCGCGCCCACTTCTTTGAAATAGAGCGGTATTATTTTTACCACAAGAGATGCTCCAGTACCATAGAATATGGCAATTGCATAAAGAAGGGACAATTGCCAAGGGAAAGTTAACTGCATAGATAAGGCTGCTGCCAATATCACTTCAGCAACTAAGCAATAGACAAGCAAAATTTTGGGATTGTACTTATCTCCGAGCCAGCCGCTGAAGGGTCTGGAACCTGCCACAAGAAGGACAAAGATTGGCACAAAAACCATAATCGCCTTTTGTTTTTCTATGTCATATTGATCAACGAGATAGGTAGGGAGGAAAGCACTATTGAACATAAGTGCACCAAACGTTGCCCCATACAGGTAGGCAAGAATCCAAGGAAGGGTACTGGATTTGTAAACCGCACCTATGCTTGCGAAAGTGATCTTTTTGTCTCGGATGGGTGGCTCAGAGGTCATTGTCCAGTATACAAATGCAAGAACCAGGCTTAACAAAGCGTATACCGGGAATATAAGACGCCAGCCCTCAAAGGGACCCAACGAAAGTTTAGGGGGTAAATCGGAACCGGGAGCACCGCCTAAAACATTGTTGAGCAAAAAAGGCACTAATATCATGCCCACTGCGACTCCAACATTGCCAAAAGCATACAATCCGAGTGCTGCTCCCTGTTTTTCCTTAGGGTACCAAACGGCAACATGGGTATTGCCAATGATGAAACTTGCACCACCTAAACCCATGAAAATACCGACACAGAGAAACGCGACGTAGCTATCAGCGAACATGTATCCTATCATTGGTAAGGGGAGAAAAAGAAGAAGCAAGGTGAATATAATCCTCCCTCCCCACAGATCCGATGCTATCCCCAGAACTAAGCTGGTGACGGCAGCAAAAAGCGGGGACATAGCGGCTACAATCAAGACCTCGCTTGCAGAATAACCATACCAATCCTTTAAGTAAGGAGCGAGAGAGGAGTTTATAGCCCATACACTAAAACCATAGGTGAATGTAATAAGAGCAGTCCATAAAACCTTTGGATTGCCAGTCGGCTCCCAGGAGTTTTCGTCTTGTTTAGACTTGCTTATTTCTTCCATGATCTTTCTGCAAGTTCATTTCGATGCCTTAGTTATTGCGAGGTCTACTGGATTGCCAGGCACCACCTGCATCTCTAATTTTCTTTCGATCCCAATGCCACATCACAATTTGATATGGACGCCACAAATAGTGAAGTGGTGCGACTAGGAAATGAGCCAGTCGTGAAAATGGGATGAGCAATATGAAGGTAAACGCACCAATAACGTGCAGTTTAATCACCCAAGGCATAGCACTCATGGCCTCGATTTTAGGTTCCAGTGTTAATAGTGACCATAAATAAGGCGTCAAATCAGCGGCAAACCAAGAAGAGCCCCAACGGTAGCCTAATGCGATCCAGCAACCTAGTATGAGTTGTGAATATATAAGAAGTCCAATAACGACATCCATGGGACTGGTCACGACTCTCAANCTGGGGTTTGTATAGCGNCGTATTAAAAGCACTGTCATGGCAACCGTTACTACCGCACCGAAAGTGAAGGCAAGGCCTTCGTGTATTATGAGACGCATGGGATCACTATTCCAAAGCAAGACGCTTTCGGGGAAGAGGAAAATTGTGAGATGGCCCACAGCCAGCATAATGATTCCAATGTGAAAAGGTGTGGTGCCCCAGAAACCAACTTTGTTTTCTAGAAACTGTACAGGCAAGCTTGAGATGCTGTACCCTGCTCTTCTATAGCGGAAAATAATACCCACCANAAGTACCACGATNGACACATAAGGGAGGGCAACAAATAGGAGGTAATCTAGGGTTGTCATTGCATTAGTTCTCCATTANTCATTCCTTTGTTAATTACTTTCTTTCCTTCTTCCAGTTCATTTTCTTTATTCAAAGTTTGTAGAAAATCACTCATTTTTGGGAAAGTTTCAGCAATGGAAAAATCTTTTTTCATTACTTGATACACTGCTTGCAAAGGATACTGAAAAAGGGTGGTGGCAGACGAGCTCGAAGGTGTCTCGATCAAAGTTTTATAATGTTTCTCATAAGCTTCCTGTTTTTTTATTATGCGGTCATCATCAAACTCACTAATCATTTGATGCAGGGCAGGTGCTACGATTTTATCAATCAANTCTAGAAGGAGTTCCCCATCCTCCAGTTTTTCTATCAGGCTCAAAACATTGGGTAAATGGTCGGCAAGTTCATGCCCACAATCGACATTATGCTCTATGTGTTCACGGTTAAGATTGGACAAAAGCTGCCCTCTTTTATAATCATCTCCAAACAGAACATAACCAATATCTAACGTTGTTATGGCTTGCACATCAAAGGAGCGAATATATAATTCTTGCATCATTCGTAGATCGTGCTCAGGTAAGAGTTTGATGAAATGATCGAGTGTCTCTGTTGCTTCTGGATACGAATCTGTTATCTGAGAACGGACGATCCTAACCTGTTTTGGGTATTCCGATTCTGGGTATTTAAACAGGGTTGCTAGAGAGCTATAGTGNGTTCGTTGGGTCATATTATGCTCCTCTCTTTGTGGTGCCTTCTTTGAAGCCAAAGCCTGTACTGCCTTTTCGATCACCGGTATTTTCCATCATTTCAATTGCTTCTTCTCGATGTGCAGGTGGGATGACAAAGCGATCATTGAATTTTGCAAGCGATGTTAGATAATAGATTGCCTCCGCCATCGCAGCCGTTAGACCCACTTCACTCAATGCTTCATTAGCCTTTGTTTCCGAGATATCACCCACTGTTTTCCAGCGGCGATAAATCCTAACGGCCATCAGTTTCTTGACTCTGACTTTGACTTTCTCTGTGTCACCCGCGCTGAATAAATTAGCCAGGTATTTTAGTGGAAATCGAGAATCGTCTATGGTACCCCACAACTCTTCAGTGCTGGTGTCATATAGCCATTCATCATCCCATTGCTTTGCCACTTTATTGAGTTTTTGATTGGTATTTTTTTTGCCAAGCGTGGCCATGACCGGGAGGAGAGGAGGGACGTAGAATAACATCGGCAAGGTACGATATTCAGGATGCAATGGTAATGCCATGCCCCACTCTTTGACAAATCGGTAGATTGGTGATTGTTGGGCAGCCTTAATAGTCGAGTCGGCAATTCCGTTTTGTTTTGCCTGCTTAATGACCTCAGGATCAAAGGGATCCATGAGCATATCCATTTGCCGATCGACAAGTGCAGACTCATCTGCCGATGCCACGTCAAGGAGGAGGTCAGCATCGTATAAGAGCACTCCTAAGTATCGAATGCGGCCCACACAGCTGTGCATACATGCGGGTGCATGTCCTGCTTCCATTCTTGGGTAACACAGAATGCATTTCTCTGATTTACCGGTTGCCCAGTTATAATAAGTTTTCTTATATGGGCAGCCCGTTACGCACATTCGCCAGCCACGACAAACACTTTGGTTAATGAGTACCACTCCATCTTCGCCCCGTTTATAGATGGCACCCGATGGACATGCAGCGACACAGGCAGGGTTCAGACAGTGGTTACAGATTCTTGGCAGATAGAAAAAAGCCATGCGCTCCAGTTGAAACATTGCTTGCTGCTCTTCGGGAGATAGGTTTTCTAGATTGGGGTCATTTCTTGCATAATCGGGTGTACCGCTGAGGTCATCATCCCAACTGGGCCCCATTTTGATGTCCATGGGCTTGCCCGTAATAAGAGATACCGGTCGTGCAGTTGGTTGATCATCGTCAGCAGGTGATTCAATCAGATCTAGGTATTTGTAAGTAAATGGTTCGTAATAATCATCGATAACAGGCAGGTTTGGATTATGAAAGATGCTTAGGAGGCCTTTGGTTTTTCCAGCACCTTTTAGTGAGATTTTGTTGCCTTTCTTCTGCCAACCGCCATTGTAGATATTTTGATCTTCCCATTTCCCTGGATAGCCTGTACCGGGTTTAGTTTCAACATTGTTCCACCACATATATTCTGCGCCTTTGCGATCACTCCAGATGTTCTTACAAGCAATGGAGCAGGTATGACAGCCAATGCACTTATCCAAGTGGAATACCATTGAAATTTGTGAGCGTATGTCCATTCCTTTTCTTACCTCCTTAAAATATGACTGTATCCATTTTCTTCACCAAAACATGCGTGTCTCGGTTTGGAGCTATGGGTCCCCAGTAGTTGAAGTGATAGCTAAATTGACCGTAACCGCCAGCCAAGTAATTGGGTTTTAGATGAATACGCGTAACGCTGTTATGTCCCCCAGCACGTTTGTTGCCGCGGAGTTGAGATTTGGGTATTCCGGTGGTTCTTTCTGGGACGTGATAGACGATGCAGACACCACGTGGAATTCTTGCACTCACGACTGCTCGGGTGCAATAAACACCGTGGTCGTTGTGTACTTCCACCCAGTCGTTGTCTTTGATGTTGAGCTTGTCTGCATCTGTTTCACTTAGCCAGCAAGGCTCACAGCCACGCGAGAGCGTGAGCATCCTGAGGTTCTCCATGAAAGTGGAATGGATNTGCCACTTTCCATGAGGCGTTAAGTAGTTGAGCACTAGAGCATCGCCATTTGTCGGCGTTTGTTGTAGATCACCATACGACTCAGGTTTGGGCGAGGGTTTGTAGGTCGGCAGGTTTTCCCCATAGGCAATATACATTTCATGATCTAAGTAGAAATGCTGTCTTCCAGTTAGTGTTCGCCATGGGACCAATTTCTCAGTATTGTAGGTATAGGGTGCATAGGCTCTGCCATCAGNCATTAANCCAGACCACAGAGGCGATGTGTTGTANCGTCTAGGTTGCGCTTGCAGATCAGCGTAGGTCATCCGGACATTTTTATTGCCCTCTGCCAAGTCAACCAAGTCCAGCCCAGTCTTTTTTTCCATATTNTTGTAGGCCTGAACAGTCAAGTCGCCGTTGGTCAGTGTTGAGAGATGCAATATCGCATTTGCTGCCCATTCATCTTCTTCAATCGATGGATAAGTTACTCCGTCCAGTTCGCGGACTGGGAAATGGTTTGATTGGATCATTTCGTCGTACTCATCCTCACAGAAATAGTGATTGCCATGTGCACCTAAGCCATCTGTCTTAATGCCATCACCCAAGGTGATAAATTTCTCATAAATTTGTGTGTAGTCCCGATCAACAACAACAAGCTTGTGCATTGTTTTTCCAGGAATCGCCTCACACTCTCCGTCATACCAATCTTTAATCTCTGTTTGTGTGATCTCATCTGCTGTGTCATGTGCCAGCGGGAGAGCCACGATGTCTTTTCGGGGTTCACTGAAATGTTCTTGTGCGAGTTCACTGGTTGCTTTGGCAATGCCTTTGAATATTTCCCAGTCGGTTTTAGACTCCCAAACCGGAGCAATGGCTTGTGAGAGCGGATGGATAAAGGAATGCAAATCAGTGCTATTAAGATCGGCTTTTTCGTACCAAGAAGCGGCGGGGAGCACTATGTCTGAGTAGAGGGCTGACGANTCCATNCGGAAGTTTAAATCCACCACCAGATCCATTTTGCCAACGGGTGCNACATCATGCCATTTGACTTCTTTTGTATGATCTTCAGAGTCTTTTGCGATATCGTTGGAGTGTGTTCCGAGATAGTGCTTCAGGGCGTACTCATGCCCTTTCATGCTGCCAACGATGGCGTTGCCACGCCAAATGTACCAGACTCTTGGATGATTCTCAGGTGCCTCGGGATCACTCACAGAGTAATTGACTTCACGTGATTTTAGTTTTTCAAGGATAGCATTTGTGATGTCATTATTGGACGATGCACCTTCACTAACCGCTTGGTCACACAGATCCAGAGTATTTTGTTTAAACTGTGGGTAGAAGGGCATCCAGCCGTTGCGTACCGATTTAAAGATCGTATCGGCCGTGTGATTACGTGTTAACTCGTTATCTGGCACCGTATTGTATCTGGAGTACTGGCCATCGTATCGATACTGACAGGTGTTGATATAATGCCAGAGTGGTGCTTGTTGGAGTCGGGGAGCCGTCTTCCAATCTTTGGCAAAGGCAAGGCTACTCCAAGAATCCATGGGTGCTAATTTTTCTTGACCGACATAGTGATTCAGTCCACCACCATTGCGGCCAACGCAGCCGCTTAACATCAATGCCATGGCTCCTGCGCGGTACATCAGNTTGGCGTGGTACCAATGGTTGATTCCTGCACCGATGATGATCATGCATTTGCCTTCGGTAATATTTGCAGTATTGGCCCATTCTCTTGCAAATTGCAATACGGTTGCGGCATCAACACCTGTAAAGACTTCTTGCCAAGCGGGTGTATAGGCAGCGTCTCTGTTTGTGTAGTCTTCTGGATAATCTCCCCCCAGTCCTCGATCAACCCCATATTGAGCCATGATCAAATCATAAACCGTGGTGATCGGAATTGTGCCGGAGTCNGTTTCAATATATCGGACGGGAACGCCTCTAAGGCTTTTGGAATCAAGTCCCCATTCTACGAATTCAGTTTGGATAACTTCATCATGTTTGGATAAAAAAGAAAGTGTTGGATCATAAGCTTCATCGTTGAGAGAGTTTTCAAACTTCATGTTCCAGTGGCCTTGTTTTTCATCCCACCGGTGGCCCATGGATCCTTTTGGCACCACGTACTCGCCACTTTCTTCATCAACACTGACAAACTTCCATTCTCCATTAGGGAGGTTGTTATTGCCCGGCAATTCGTTGGCTCGAAGCATACGACCTGGGCGGCTATATTCCCCTTCCACGTCTAGTTTCACTAACATTGGACTGTCCGTATAGCGTTTGACGTAGTCAATAAAATAAGGCGTTTGCTGTTCGTGGTGGAATTCTTTGAGAATCACATGTGAGACGGCCATCCAAAAAGCCCCATCACTGCCTGCATGCAGGGGCACCCACTGATCTGCGTATTTACAGACTTGGGAAAAATCAGGAGAAAAGACCACAGCTTTGGTGCCGTTGTGTCTTGATTCTGCAAAAAAGTGACAATCCGGGGTTCGGGTCATATTGAGGCATGCTCCCATGTCCGCAATCATTTTGGCGTTATACCAGTCCGCACTTTCACATACATCCGTCTGTTCGCCCCAGATTTCTGGAAATGCCGTTGGCAAGTCGCAATACCAATCATAGAAACTCAAATTGACGCCACCAAAAAGTTGCAGGAAACGACTGCCCCCTGCATAGCTCAGCATTGACATGGCAGGGATTGGTGAAAAGCCTATGACACGATCAGGACCATGTTCTTTAGCAGTGTAGATGTTGGCTACCGCCATAATTTCCATTACCTCGTCCCAGTCCGCACGCCGGAACCCGCCTTTGCCTCTGGCATTTTGGTATTTTTTACGCTTCTCCGGATTAGCTTGCAAGGCTGCCCATGCTTCCAGCGGATTACCTGATTTGGCTTTTTCCTCACGATAGGCATCAATGAGAGCACTCCTGATCAGTGGGTATTTGATCCGAATCGGACTGTATAAATACCAAGAGAAAGATATCCCGCGTTGACATCCTCTGGGTTCGTAAGGGGGAAGTTGGTTTTCCAGCAATGGGTAATCCAGTTGTTGAGTTTCCCACACTACAACACCATCTTTGACGTGAATTTGCCAAGAACAACCACCGGTGCAGTTGACTCCGTGGGTACTCCTGACAACTCGATCATGTTGAAAGCGGTTTCGATAAAACTCTTCCCACTGCCTGGTTTTTGGTGCAACAATGTCTTTGATCCAACTCATTCTTAATCCTTATAATTGTTCTTTGTTGTTCTTACTCACTTTGATTTAACTTGTCTGTCATAAATGGCCTGATTTACCGACCCTTTCCCACGCCCTCGCCAAAGCAAACCACAAAGGGCGAAGATGATGAGACCACCCACCACCCCACTGGCTAACAGCCCAAGACCATAATCTCTAGGCTGTTTTAAGACCCCTTTACTGTCGGCATCTTGGAGGAAGGCAATGAGTGCAGCAGTTTCTGGTTCGGTTAATGGGTAATTTTCATACGCAGCTTGCATGACAGGGTAGGGAGCCTGTCCGAGAACAGCTTCAACCCCTGCTTTTCCCATCCTGGAAAATACCGTTGTAAGGTCTTTGGCAAGAATGCCTCCGCCAATAACAGCGTCATTCTTGACATCATGGCAAGAATTGCATGCCGCTCCATCTTCGGAAAATCTTTCAGTGCCTTGAAATAAATTTTGACCTAGACTGATCTGCTCAGGCGTGGGTGCTGGATTCTTATTTTCATTGATTTCTGATATTGGATTACTATTTTCTGTCAGGGTTGAGTTATAGGTAGCAATGTAGTCCAAGACTGACTGTATTTGATTCTCAGAAAGAANGCTGTCNGGCATGATCAACCCGTTATANTCNTTATATATTTTTACAGCTTCNNNATCNCCACTNTTAATNAGCGACTGAGATGACTGGATAAATTCTAATAACCAGTCATTGCTGTGGCGTTGATGGACACCGNCNAGATCGGGTCCAATGACTCTACCACCTCCAATGGTGTGACANACAACACAATANGTATTGAAATTATCCTCACCTGTCTCTTGGGTCCAACAAGGGGAATTTTGGAAAAAAACTAAGGCACANAATANTATATNTGGAANGGCTAATCTGTTNATTTNAAATGGTCGAAAACCTAAGTGCAATCATTGTCAGTACCAGGCAATTATTAACGTTTATTTTTCACATTTGCCTGAATGATGCATTAAAGTTTTGTATAAGTATTTGATCTAGGTCAACTCACTTATGACCTAGATCAATTTCTATTTGAATGGCTTATTAATGCGATTNATTTAGAGGGAATTTAGAAGAAAATGAGCCTATTTNTTAAGTAATGATTTCTTCTGCTNACGATCTTTTATTCGTGTTTGCTATCTCTTGCGCAAACGATTAAATCAAGGCATCAGTAGATTCTATTAATTGCAAATAGTGCGAGTTCAATGAGTCCATTTTTGTAATCGCTTTCAGGGAGGGATTCCAGTGATTTATCTTGATTTCAGTCAAGAATTTCAATTGATAATTTATTTGACTTTAGGACGCTTAGCTCTGACTTAAATCTTTTGTCCGATGTGTGTCTTATTTTGTTTCTTGGCGATTTGGATTTGTTTTTGTCTTTCAGTGAAACCTTCTTTCTTTTCTTTTGAGTGGAAATCGTAACAACGTGGACAACTAACCCCTTCAACATAATGTTGACTTGTTTTGTCATTTTCATCAATCGGCATACGACAAGCATGACACATATCATAGTCACCTTTAATCAAGCCATGCTTGAGCGAAACTCTTTCATCAAAAACAAAACATTCTCCCTCCCATTGACTATCATTTGGGTCTATTTCTTCTAGATATTTTAGAATTCCACCTTCCAACTGTAGGACTTCATCAAAACCAATACCAAGCAAATACGATGAAGCTTTCTCACACCTGATGCCACCTGTGCAAAACATCGCAACTTTTTTTTCTTTGTTGTNAANCAACAAAGGTNTTAATTCTTTTTCTACCCACNCTGGAAATTCTCGAAACGAAGTTGTGTTCGGGTTAAGAGCATTTCTAAAGGTNCCAATGGAATATTCATAGTCNTTTCTTGTGTCAATGANCAGNATCTCAGGATCNTCAATCACCTTNTTCCATTCTTTTGGGGNNANNATGGNNCCTGNGATTGCTGCNGGTTTAGTTTCAGGCACACCCATGGAGACTATTTCTTTTTTGAGCTTTATTTTCATTCGATAAAATGTCTTGTTCCTTGTCATCGAATACTTTGGCGCCAAGTCCGTCAAACGATCATCCTGCCATAGAAATTCCAATACCTCTTGGATGCCCTGATCTGTCCCTGAAATAGTTCCATTAATACCTTCTGGTGCCAACAGAATAGTGCCTAAGGTTCCAGCTTTTTCACAAACGCTCTCCAATCTGAGTTTTAGATCTTTGAAATCATTCCAATCGACAAATTTATAAAAAGCAGCGACTAAAATTTTGTCTGTGCTGGGTGTTTGCTGTCTCACGCTCTGGATCAAAGCATCAATACATTCTATTAATTGCAAATTGAGCCAATTCAATGAGTCCTTGCTTGTAATCACTTTCAGGGAGTGGTTTCAGTGATTTGATGGCTTGATTCGATGCAGTTTTTGCTTTCTCAGCACTCAATGCAAGCGCACCGGAGGATTTAACCCATGCTATGATTTGATCAATGTTTTGAGCATTTTTAGATTGAATTGCTTCTCTAATTATAATTTGTTTTTCTGGTTTGCAACGCTCTAGAGTATAAATCAGCGGCAAAGTTGGTTTGCCTTCTGTTAAATCATCGCCAATATCTTTCCCAATAGTTTCAAAAGATGAACTGTAGTCCAGCACATCGTCAATCAATTGAAAGGCAATGCCTAAATTTCGTCCGTATTCTGTCAAACTTGATTCAATAAGTTTAGATTGGTTTCCAAGAACCGCACCAATGGTTGCTCCTGCTTCGAACAACTTGCCAGTTTTTCGATAGATTATATCTAAATACTGTTTTTCAGTAGTATCGGGATTGCCGCAATTGATTAACTGTAAAACCTCTCCCTCAGCAATGGTATTGGTGGCATCTGCCATAATTTCCATGACACGCATTTGTCCAATTTGGACCATGACTTGAAAGGCTCTGGAGTACAAAAAATCTCCCACCAGTATGGTTGATTCACT
>PBTS01000004.1:0-14687 GCA_002729175.1 Fidelibacterota bacterium | reverse complement strand
AAACAGATGACTGCCTTCCCGCATCCATATCCTCAGATGAAAGGTGTCTACAAGGAGTTAGTAAAGTACAAAAGGGAGGATGGTATTGATCTTACAGCGACACTCTACCTGCCGCCGGGACACTCACCTTCGGACGGTTCCCTTCCCATGATACTTTGGGCTTATCCCCGGGAGTTTAAAACGATAAAAGCCGCATCCCAGGTGATCGGTTCGCCGCATCAGTTTGTGAGAATCAGTCCCACTTCAAGCTCTACGTCTGCCTTGGCCATGCTGGTTCACGGTTACGGCGTATTGTTCAATGCCACCATGCCCATCGTTGGAGAGGGAGATGCCCAGCCCAACGACACTTTCGTAGAGCAGCTGGTGGCCAGTGCCCAGGCAGCAGTTGATTATATGGTGAGTCGGGGGGTAGCAGATAGGGAGAGGGTGGCCATCACCGGTCATTCCTACGGTGCTTTTATGACGGCTAACCTACTTGCCCACTCCGATATTTTTAGGATGGGAATTGCCCGGAGTGGCGCCTATAACAGGTCTCTTACACCCTTCGGATTCCAGGCNGAGGANAGGACCTTCTGGGAGGCACCGGANATNTANTTTGCCATGTCACCNTTCATGCATGCNCAAAAAGTGAACGAACCGTTNNTNATGATTCACGGTGANGCCGATAACAACTCNGGNACATTTCCCATTCANAGNAGNCGATTCTANCACGCCCTGAAAGGGCACGGNGCCACCGTACGGTTGGTNATGCTTCCTCACGAGAGNCACGGTTACCGGGCCAGGGAATCTGTCATGCATTCACTGTGGGAAACNGCNCTCTGGCTGGANACCTATNTGAAATAGAGTNGCNTGTCANGCTATGAAGGTGTGGTTTTTGCCTTCGATACCGTGGAAAAGCTGCCTGATGTCCNCNATATCTTTTTCTCTGTTACCGGTGGTGTAAAACGGTTCCAANAGATTAAAANGGCGATTCTTGTAGTCGAATTGAATAGGGAGAATNGGAAGNTCCAGTTTGGAGCTCANTACATAAAANCCTGACTTGAACNTCTCGGAAGGTTCTGTTCCCCCNTCNGGGGCAANCATAAGAACTATTTTNTCCATTTNGTTAATTGTTGCTACAAGNTTGTCCACAGCACCTGNAGCNGANNANCTTTCAANAGGAATACCGCCCAGTCGTCTCATCAAAATGCCCTGAAGCCACCCNAGTGGCCACCGGANGCCGTATTCATCAGGATTGTTCTGAGAACTGGGGAATAGGCTGTCGAGGATNGGTAGCCGGGAAAATGTCCACAGTGCCGCTAAAAACTTTANTTTNACATCCAGTGACAGTACNGCCAGCAACACGTAATAACCATCTATCATTGANGANTGGGGAGCACCAATTACAATTATTTTTNGTTCATCNGGTATAGAACCGGTAACACGCCACNTGGACAGTCGGAGCAACATCTGCGCAANTATTGGGAGGATNTTTCGATTTCCTNGGGGAACTGAAGGNCCGACGNTGATTTTGGATTTCATATTGATGATATANTAAGAGATCAGGTTGCGTCCCNGANGATGGAAAATAAGATCAAGTAAACCCAATGTCAATCAATGCTGNGAAACNTTGCCCATGGAAANAACTTAACCTACATTNCTAATNGTGACAGNAGATAAACAGAGCAATTTAATTATTTTAATAATTATTTCTCTTTCGNTTGGGCTTACTTTANCCCTTTGGGGAGCGGANCCANTTGAGGGAATCAAGGNAATNAACGATAATTCAACAAAATATGTATNGAATAAACAGACTGTGTATANACAGGANTTGTGGTTCTCNCAAGACAAATTTCATCATTTTACAGNCAGCTTCCTCGGAACACTGTATCTTTCTCAGGNTTCCNTNAATATGGTTGTNGANGATCATGNTCATGCTTCATTGGCTGGNTCTTCAATCATGGTCTCAGTCGGGATTGTAAAGGANTTTTCTGACGAAAANCAGNCCAACANTCACTTCTGCTGGAAAGATCTGACAGCAAATCTTCTCGGAGCGGGCTTCGGAATGGTCCTTTTCCTGATCCTGAACGGAGAGTAAACAAAATGTGTTCANAAAATATGTATAAAATCCATTNGAAAGGAAAGTTATAATGAACAANAAAAGNGTGAATCGNCGGCAATTNATCAAAGGTGNGGCTGTCTCTAGCGTGGCTGTTTCTTTATTNCCANAAGTTGCTTTGGGCAGTTNTAGNAAGAACAGTAAAATGAGAATAGGCGTTATTGGNACAGGTCTCAGNGGNCAGTGGCATATCAAGNTGGCACTCANAAGANAGGATGTGGAAATTCCNGTTATCTGNGATATTGATGAACAGATGATTGGNATGGCACTNTCTGTCTATGATGATGCTNANCGCCCGCACCCGAAAATCTATAAANATGGNGAGAAGGATTATCANAATCTNTTGCAAAAGGAAGATTTGGATGGNGTTATTATTGCCACGCCGTGGCACTGGCACGCNCCTATGGCNGTTGCCGCCATGGAGAGTGGTAAGCATGTGGGTGTAGAGGTGCCAGCGGGCCTTACCGAGAATGAATGTTGGGACCTTGTCCGTGCCTCAGAAAAAACAGGCAAATTCTGCATGATTCTTGAGAATGTCTGTTACCGGCGGGATGTGATCGCTGTCCTTAATATGGTTCGGGAAGGNCTTTTCGGNGAGCTACTGCACTGCCAGGGTGGTTATCAGCACGATCTTCGCCACGTAAAGTTCAATGACGGCCNGGGACCNTATGGCAACGGNGTGGANTTTGGNAAAAAGGGATTCAGCGAGGCCAAATGGCGGACACAGAACTCCGTTGATCGAAANGGTGATCTCTACCCTACNCACGGTGTNGGTCCAGTGAGNACNATGCTGGATATTAATCGGGGAAACCGGTTTGTCCATCTAACNTCCACNNCTACACAAACNAGGGGCCTCCATAAATATATNGTNGATCAGGCNGGNNCTGANCATCCTAATNCGTCAGTAAAATTTNGTCTGGGCGATATTGTTACTACGGTCATTAAGTGCGCCAACGGCCANACGGTCATGCTGAGCCATGATACAAACTCCCCNCGACCTTACTCTCTCAATTTCCGTGTTCAGGGAACCCGGGGTCTCTGGATGAAGGACAACAACTCTATCTATATAGAAGGGGTGAGTCCCGAAGATCACCAATGGGAACCGGATGAGCCCTATCTAAAAAAGTATGACCATCCCGTCTGGAAGCGGTTTGAGAACGAAGCCACCGGTGCCGGTCACGGCGGCATGGACTTTTTCATCGTCCGTGCATTTCTGGAATCCATCAAACGGGGTGTGTCGCCACCCATTGACGTATATGACGCAGTATCCATGAGTGTCATCAGCCCCCTATCCGAAAAATCTATCGCTAGAAGGAGTACTTCAGTCAAATTTCCCGATTTTACCCGGGGAAAATGGAAAACAAATAAACCTATTTTCGCCCTCAACGACGAGTATTAAACTCTCTCTTAGGATTAACCTCGGAGTGATATGTTTCTTTCCTCGCTGGATTGGTCATTCTTTGTCTTTTATTTCGTTGTAAGTCTCGCCATTGGCGCCGCTGTAACGAGGCGGGTCGGTCAGGATTCTACAGAGTTTTTTGCCGCCGGAAAGCAAATGCCGTGGTGGCTTTTGGGTATTTCCATGGTGGCCACCATTTTCTCCACCGACACACCAAATTTGGTAACCGATATTGTCCGCCGGGATGGTGTGCCCGGCAAGTGGAACACCAACGATCCGATCTTTGCTATCTCGGATGATATTTAGCCGATGACGCTCTCCTATATCGATTGGGTCATCGTATTTGCCTACTTTGTCCTCTCTCTGGTGGTGGGGATCTGGGCATCAAAAAAGGCCGGCCGGGACACACAGTCCTTTTTCCTGGCCGGGCGCAACATGCCGTGGTGGCTGTTGGGTGTCTCCATGGTAGCTACCACCTTTTCCACGGACACCCCCAATCTCGTTACCGACCTGGTGCGGCAAAACGGCGTATCCGGCAACTGGGCCTGGTGGGCGTTTCTACTGACGGGGATGCTGACAGTCTTTGTCTATGCCAATCTTTGGCGGCGATCAGGCGTGCTTACTGATATTGAATTTTATGAACTGCGCTACAGCGGCGCGGCGGCAGCTTTCCTGAGAGGATTCCGTGCGCTCTACCTCGGATTGATCTTTAACGTTCTGGTGATGGGATCGGTAAGCCTGGCAGCAATCAAGTTTGGCGAAATAGTTCTGGGATGGCCCGGCTGGATGACCCTCACAATCGCGTGTTCTATTACATTAGTCTACAGTGCTCTCGGGGGATTGAAAGCGATCATTATCACCGATTTCGTGCAGTTCATCCTGGCTATGACGGGATCGATCTGGGCTTGTATCTATCTGCTTGGTCTGGAACAGGTGGGGGGACTGGCCAATCTTCTCACGAGCGAAAACGTGGCAGACAAACTGGCGCTGATCCCCGATCTTTCCAATCCTGACGTCTGGGTACCCGTTCTGCTAGTACCGCTGGCGGTGCAGTGGTGGGCCAGCTATTATCCCGGCGCCGAACCCGGAGGCGGCGGTTACATCGCTCAGCGAATGTTTTCAGCTAAGGATGAGACGAACGCCGTAGGAGCTACTTTTCTATTCAACGTTGCACACTACGCCCTCAGGCCCTGGCCGTGGATCCTTATCGCACTCTCTTCTCTGGTTGTCTTTCCGCAACTGACAGATATTCAGGCGGCATTTCCTAATTTGCCTCTCGATAAGCTGGGGCACGATGTGGCGTATCCCGCCATGTTGACCCTCTTGCCGGCCGGACTCCTCGGATTGGTAGCCGCATCGCTCATCGCCGCTTTCATGAGTACTATGTCCACTCAGTTGAACCTGGGTGCCAGTTATCTGGTGAACGATTTTTATCATCGCTTCCTGAAGCCGGAAGCCGGTGAAAAGGAACTGGTTTGGGCCGGCCGGATGTTCACCATCGTATCCGTTATTCTGGGCGCCGGTCTGGGACTGATCCTCACCAGCGCGGCCCAAGCTTTTTCGCTACTTCTACTATTGGGTGCCGGGACAGGTCTCATCTATATATTGCGCTGGTTCTGGTGGCGCATCAACGCCTACACAGAGATTGTGGCTATGGTCACTTCACTCATCATTGCGAGCTACTTTAATTTCGTTCACGATAAATTGGGTCTGTATCCTCTGGAATCGTGGCAGAAGATAGTCATTGGAGCCGTGCTCACTACCACAGTGTGGATAGTCGCCACTTTCTTTACCCGCCCGGACAGTGATGAGACCTTGCAAAACTTTGTAATGAAGGTAAATCCTGGCGGTCCCGGCTGGAAGAGATTCTCCGGCAGTGACAGCCAGCCATGGCCCGTCCCCCGCGGAATCCTCTCAATGGTGCTAGGGTGCACGGCGGTTTATGGATTCCTGCTTGGTACCGGGCACATCATCTATGGATCCTCCTCGGGAGTCTTTCTGCTGGGGCTGGCAAGTGTTGCTTCCGTCGGTCTGTTCAAAGTTTGGAATAGCTCTTGATAGTCTCTTCTCCGGGCCGCATCTGCCTTTTTGGTGAACACCAAGATTATCTTGGCCTTCCGGTCATCGCTGCTTCAATATCACTTCGTGTTACTATAGAAGGTCAGCCTCGGGAAGATATGACAGTAACTGTTGATCTACCTGATATAGGTAGGGATGAGACATTTTCTATGGAAGGCGACCTTACCTATACAAAAGAAGCTGATTATTTCAAAAGCGGCATCAATACCATGAGAAAAGATGGATTTACCTTTTCGAACGGCTGTGACTGCATAGTTAAAGGGAATATTCCCCTTCAGTCAGGAACGTCAAGTTCTTCAGCCATGGTGATATCTTGGATCAACTTTCTGTCTGCCATGAGTGACCAGGCGGAGGAGTTGGAGCCAAGGATATTGGCGGATCTGGCATACCGGGCTGAGGTACAGGAATTTGATGAAGCCGGGGGTATGATGGATCACTACACAAGTGCAGTGGGTGGTGTTGTTTATATCGCGTCTGAGCCTGAAATGGTTGTAGAAAAATTGTCGTGCAGGTTAGGTTCGTTTGTGTTGGGCGATTCACTGGAGAAAAAAGATACCCAAGCGGTTCTTTCGCGATCGAAAGAGCGGGTGATAGATCTGGTGTTCAAAATACAATCAGAAAACAGGGATTTTTCTCTTCACACAGCAACGTCCCATGAGGTTGCTGAAATAGAGAATCTTTCTGAAGAAGAGATGACCCTTCTAACTGAGACCCTTCTCAACCGGGATATTACTTCTGAAGGGTTGGATTTATTAAATGAAGATATAGACGAAATAAGATTAGGCGATTTGTTGAACCGGCAGCATGCCATTCTCCGCGATACTCTTGGTGTTTCAACGGACAAAATTGAAACAATGCTGGAGGCGGCCATGGGGGCTGGTGCACACGGTGGTAAGATCAACGGCTCAGGGGGTGGAGGTTGTATGTTCGCCTATGCGCCAGACTGTGCGGAAGAAGTGGCGGCTGCTATCGAGCAAGCGGGAGGAAAGGCCTATATGGTTCATGTGGATAAAGGGTCGGCAAAAGATGGATAGGAATCTGATGATCATGGCGGCGGGCGTCTCTTCTCGGATGAGAAAAACGGCGGCGGCTGAAAACAGCTCCGAACTGGCAAAAGAGGCACAGGTAAAACCGAAAATGATGTTGGAAGTTGGAGAAGATTCCCGGCCATTCATGGATTATCTTCTTTTCAATGCCAGAGACGCGGGCTACAGGGATGTTTTGCTTATTGTGAATGACAAAGATGATTCTGTGCGCAACTATTATACCAGTCATGCTGTCAGTCCCGATTTTGAGGGTCTCATATTTTCTTTTGCGGTGCAGACAGTACCGGAGGGACGGGTCAAACCGATGGGAACTGCCGATGCTGTACTGTCGGGACTGGAGGCTCGGCCGGATTGGGCAGGGCAGAAATTTACCGTCTGTAACAGCGACAACCTCTATTCCGTTCATGCCCTGAGCCTGCTGCTGGAGGATGATCACTCTGCGGCCCTCATCGACTACGACAGGGATTCCCTGGGTGTTGAACCGGAACGGGTTAACGCCTTCGCCATCATTTGGAAAAGTGACAACGGTTACCTAGCGGATATTGTGGAAAAGCCTTGTCAAGAGGAGGTGCTGAAGGCCACTGATGAGAACGGCCGAGTGGGCGTTAGTATGAACATTTTCAGGCTGGACACAGATACCATACTACCACTGCTCAAAGGAACACCACTTCACCCTGAACGTGATGAAAAAGAGCTGACGGAAACAGTCCGTATGCTGGTTCGAGAAAGAGAGGATAGCATGTTTACGGTACCGCTGTCGGAGCCTGTTCCTGACCTCACCAGTCTGAAAGATATTTCAACTGTTCAGTCGTTTATTTCTTTAAACCACTGAAACGTCTGATCATTGCACTTTCCTTTCTCATGGTCATTATGGCGATGGGATGTTCCAAGACACCCGCTGAGCAACATGAGATCGGCGTCGCTTATCTGAACCTCGATTCAGGCGATACATTCTATCACAGTGAGAAAACAGTTTTCCATGCTGCCAGCACCATGAAAACGCCAGTTATGTTTCAGCTTTACCGTATGCGGGACGCGGGGCAGCTGAGCTTGGAAGATTCTCTTCCCGTCATAAACGAATTCAAAAGTATCGTGGACGGTTCTCCATATTCCATCGAACTTATTGAGGAAGAGGAAAAGTCACTTATGAGGAACATTAATAACAAGATGGCCGTTCGGCACCTCATTGAAGCCATGATCGCCACCAGCAGCAATCTGGCCACCAATATTCTTATTGAATTGGCGGATCCGGAAGCTGTGATGGCAACGCTGAAGGAGACTGGCGCCGACGGCGTCTCGGTAATTAGAGGTGTGGAAGACCTGAAGGCGTTTGATCANGGTTTAAGTAATCGGACAGATGCTTACGGCCTGATGATGGNNATGAAAGCTGTNTTTGATTCTCAACTNGTTAGCGCCAAATCCCGGCAAGAAATGATCGNGATNCTCAAGAGCCAANAATTCAATGAAATGATTCCCGCCGGCCTGCCCACCGGCACATCTGTGGCACACAAGACAGGGCGGATCACCGGCATTACCCACGATGCCGCTGTTGTTATGCCTGAGAACGATTCACCTTTTGTTCTGGTTATTCTCACTCGGGGATGGGCGGACTATACCCTGGCCACGGGGGCGGGTATAAAAATTACACAAGCTATTTTTCAGTATCATCGTGGTAAGATTTTGACGGAAAGCTTGAGAAAATTAATTAACGAGTTGGAAAATTAAATGAAATTCAAAATTAGAGAATTTTCATAGTATTTCTTTTGCTTACTTTTACGGGGAAAAATGGGACAATGAGATAATAATGAAATACATTTGGTTAACATTTATTTCTTTTTTGGTATGGTGTGGTTGTACCTCCATCTTGGATCTCAAAGATAAGTCTTTGAATCTTGGGCTTATTCCTCTACCTCAAAAGGTCGAAGTACTTGACGGATTCTATCGGTTCAGCGACGAAACGACCTATTCCGTCAATTCGTCAGCTCCCGAGATAGATTACGTCGTTGCCTATTTNTCCAATCACTTTAACCAGAGATACGGGATTAATGTCAGAAGAACCGAAAACAATGCGGCCGTTCGACTAATCATTTCTGATGAATTCGAGAATCCCGAGGGATATCATCTGGAGACTTCACCTTCAGGTGTTTCTATCGCGGCTTCAGATCCATCAGGTCTATTTTATGGAGTAATAACGCTCATTCAACTTCTTGATGAAGGTGAAAAGAAGGGGTTCTCCAGCTCTATTTCATCCGTAAATATCGTTGATTCGCCCCGCTACAGCTGGCGGGGTATGCATTTGGATGTCGGGAGACATTTTTTTCCTGTTCAGTTCATTAAGCGATATATAGATCTCATCGCTATGCACAAGATGAACAAATTCCACTGGCATCTTACGGAAGATCAAGGTTGGCGAATTGAGATCAAGAAATATCCGAAACTGACAGAGGTNGGTGCTTGGCGGCCCGAAACACTGGTGGGTCATTATTCTGANGANCNCCGGAAGTTTGATGGCGTCCGTTACGGTGGATTTTATACGCAAGATGAAATTAGAGAAGTTGTTCAATATGCCGAAAGTCGGTTTGTTACGGTAGTGCCTGAGATTGAGATGCCTGGTCACAGTGTGGCGGCTCTTGCGGCATATCCGGAACTGTCTTGCACAGGGGGACCTTTTACTGTAGAAAAAATGTGGGGAGTCCATGAAGATGTTTATTGTGCCGGCAAGGAAGAAACTTTTGAATTCCTTATAGATGTGCTAACTGAAGTGGTAGAGCTATTTCCATCCACTTATGTACATATTGGTGGTGATGAAAGCCCGAAAGTGAGATGGCAAGAGCATGATTTGGACCAGAAACGAATAGAGGAAGAGGGTCTTAAGGATGAACATGAACTACAGAGCTATTTCATAAAAAGGATTGAACGCTTTCTTCTTTCAAAAAATAAACGGCTCATAGGATGGGACGAGATATTGGAAGGTGGCCTTGCTCCGGAAGCAACAGTTATGTCTTGGCGGGGAGTTAAAGGTGGTATCGAAGCAGCCAACAGTGGTCACGATGTAGTTATGACACCGACTTCGCACTGTTACTTTGATTACTATCAGTCCGAAAACAAGGAGGCTGAGCCGATAGCCATCGGTGGTTTTCTCTCTTTAGAGAAAGTATACGAATTTGAGCCCATGCCCCCGGACATAGATCCGGAGAAGGCACACCACATTTTAGGAGGTCAGGGAAATGTCTGGACAGAGTATATAAGCAGTGAAGATTATGCGGAGTATATGATTTTTCCCCGCATGTGTGCCATGGCTGAAGTTCTCTGGACACCGAAGACAATGCGGTCCTTTGAAAAATTTATTCACCGCTTTAGAACAGTACATTTTAAACGTTTGGACAGATTGGGAGTGAACTACCGGACACCTAAGGAGAATATTTGATGAAGTTGCTTGTCTTTACTTTGACACTTCTTACAACATTATGTGCCTCAGGACTTCAAACGAGGAATATTGTTTTAATAACATTGGACGGGGTTAGGTGGCAGGAGGTTTTTTCGGGNGCCGACAAAGCTATATTGAATAACAAGANTTTNGTAGAAAATGAGNAAGCGACTCAAGACAGGTTTTGGGCTNATTCCCCGGAAAGACGAAGGGAAAAGCTTATGCCCTTCTTTTGGGGAACCATTGCAAAAGAAGGNCAGCTTTACGGGAATNACCNCATTGGGAGTACCGTTCAGNTAACCAACAGGGAGTGGTTTTCCTACCCGGGNTACAATGAGATACTCGTTGGGTATGCNGATCCTGCCATCAACAGCAATGANAAAGTGTGGAATAAGAATGTGACTGTGTTAGAATTTCTTAACAGACAGAAACAGTTCAGAGATAAGGTNGTTGCATTCTGTTCCTGGGATGTTTTTCCCTATATCATCAACAGTCAGCGTAGTGGGATTCCTGTCAGTNCTGGTGAAGATGGTGCCGTGGGGAANAATCTCACAGAGAGGGAAAATCTATTAAATGAACTGATCTCNGAAATGCCCAANCCCTTCGATACNGTNCGNTGGGATGCTTTTACCTTCCACCTGGCTATGGAATATCTACAGAAAGAAACNCCCAGAGTCATATATATNTCATTTGACGCCACGGACGACTATGCACACCAGGGGAAGTATGACCGCTATCTTACTGCAGCTAATGTGCAAGACGNCTTTATGGAAAAATTNTGGNAATNNCTCCAGTCCCACCCGTTTTANAAGAATAAAACTACACTCATGATATCTACAGATCATGGCAGNGGAGAAGGTGATAAATGGACAAGCCACGGAAGCTCAGTTGTAGATGCAGATCGAGTATGGCTTTCGGTCATGGGTCCGGATACGCCTGCNGGAGGAGAAATGAGGGATCATNCTACGGTGTACTCAAATCAGTTCGCTGCGTCGATCTCGGCTTTTCTGGGGATTGAGTATANTAGCATTCACNCCGTTGGGGAAATAATCGAATCAATTTTTNTGAAATAGNAATGAGAATCATCAATCAATGAGGAGANTATGATGAAANGCACTNCACTATTATTATTCTCTNCNCTTTTCTTTTGGAGTTGTNCACCNACAGCAAACACAGCTGTTAATANTAACTCNGCCTACGANGTAGTNGTCCGAAACGGTACGGTCTACGATGGTTCTGGATCNGAGGGATTTATAGCGGATGTAGCCATTTCGGGCGACCGAATCGCTAAAATAGGTCCCAAACTTTCGGGTAAAGGGAAAAAAGAGATAGATGCTACCGGCATGGCAGTTACCCCCGGGTTTATTAATATGCTCAGCTGGGCTTTCAATTCTCTCCTCCGAGATGGCCTTTCCCAGAGCGATATACGCCAGGGGGTGACCCTGGAAGTATTTGGTGAAGGGAATTCACCAGGTCCTTTAAGCGACGCCATGAAAAGTGAGATGCTGGATTGGAACTCAGGAGACGATTCAGAGATACCTTGGGTCACACTGGGCGAAGCGTTAACTCATCTTGAGAATAAAGGTGTTTCTACCAATGTAGCCTCATTTGTTGGGGCAACCACTGTCAGGATTCACGTGGTGGGGTATGAAAACCGAAAAGCGACCCCAGAAGAAATCTCCGAGATGCAGGCTCTGGTCCGAGAAGCCATGGAGGAAGGGGCCGTGGGCCTGGGCAGCAGCCTTATATACGCTCCTGCTGATTATGCCGATACAGATGAACTTATTTCCCTGTCAAAAGTGGTGGGAGAGTACGGTGGACGGTATATCTCTCATATGCGAAGTGAAGATAAAGATTTGCTGAAAGCCTACGGTGAGTTGGAACGTATTGCCCGAGAGGCAGGTGTAGGGGCGGAGATTTATCATTTGAAAGCGTCTCGAGANCCCTACTGGAAACTACTGGACGACCTGATTGACTTGGTGGATAAAGCTAGGGAAGATGGGTTAGACATTTCCGCCGACATGTATACCTATAACGCCAGCTCTACGGGGCTCACTGGCGTTATTCCCACNTGGGTTCAGGAAGGTGGNCATGAAGCTTGGATGGCCCGGATGCAGGATCCGGTCGTTAGGCCGCGCCTCATGAAAGATCTTGAGGCGGAGTTGGCCGTTCAGCCTCCGGAGGGCATATTACTGGTAGGGTTCCGGAATGAAAANATGGGTGAAAAATATGTGGGAATGACCCTGGCGGAGGCTGCCGAAGAACGGGGACAGGCTCCTGCCGATGCAATCATCGATATGGTGGTGGAGGATGACAGTCGGATTCAGTGTGTCTATTTCAGTATGTCAGAAGACAATATTCGAAAAAAGATTGCCCTACCATGGGTAGCCTTTTGTTCAGATGCTGGCTCCGTGGATCCTTCCTGGTCTACGGGAATGAAGCATCCAAGAGCCTACGGTAGTTTTATCAGAGTTTTGGGGAAATATGCCCGAGATGAGGGTGTCATCACGGTAGGGGAAGGTGTCCGGAGACTAACNTCTTTCCCTGCAGATAATCTGAAACTAAAGAACCGTGGAAGGCTTAAGGCGGGATATTATGCTGATGTGGTTGTTTTTGATCCTGAAACCATCCAGGATCACGCCACATTCCGCGAGCCGAACCAATACTCAACTGGCGTGGCCCATGTCTTTGTGAATGGGGACCATGTATTAAAAGAAGGTGAGCATACNGGGGCAACTCCTGGCCGCTTCCTGAAAGGTCCAGGATACAAAGACAATCCNTAAAGGAGAANAAAATGAAAAAATTTATTCTTTCATTTCTATTGCTGTGGAGCTGTACTCCAGGACCTGGCCCTTCTGTTCCAGGAACTCCCGTTTACGACTACGTCATACGAAACGGCACCATTTATGATGGTTCCGGATCGGAAGGGTTTGTAGCGGATGTGGCCATTTCCGGTGACCGTGTCGCCAAGATCGGACTCAACCTGCCNGGGAAGGGAAATAAAGAAGTGGATGCCNCGGGTATGGCTGTTACTCCNGGTTATATCAANATGCTTAGCTGGGCAACAGAATCTCTTATTATCGATGGGCGGTCACAAAGTGACATACGCCAGGGGGTGACCTTGGAGGTGTTTGGCGAAGGCGGTTCGGGAGGACCTCTAAGTGAAACAATGAAAGCAGAATACGACACGCCGCCGGAGTGGACTACCCTGGGTGAGTACCTTGAATTTTTGGAGACAAGGGGTATTTCCCCCAATGTGGCTTCTTTCATTGGTGCCACTACGTTGCGTATCCACCAGGTGGGTTATGAGGACAGGGCACCTACCGATGAAGAGATGGAAAATATGAAACTTTTGGTTAAGGAGGGGATGGAGGAAGGGGCTATGGGTATTGGCTCATCTCTTATTTATGCACCTGCTTTTTATTCCTCAACAGAAGAGCTCATCGAACTTTGCAAAGTGGCTTCNGACTACGGCGGCATGTATATCTCNCANATGCGNAGTGAGAGTAACCGCCTGCTACAGGCACTNGATGAGTTGATACTAATCGCTGACGAGGCAACTATCCCGGCTGANGTATACCACCTGAAAGCCGGTGGGAAACAGAACCATTATAAAATGGATCTGGCTATTGCAAAAATGGACTCAGCCCGCGCAGCAGGACTTTACATTACCGCCGATATGTATAACTACACAGCTGGTGCCACTGGACTGGACGCCTCCATGCCACCATGGGTCCAAGAGGGAGGGTATGATAAATGGGCAGAACGTCTCCAAGATCCTGAAATCCGCAGTCGAGTAAAGGCGGAAATGCAAGAAGATACAGACGATTGGGAAAATCTTGGTCTGTTAGCCGGTTATGAAAACGTTCTATTAAGCGGTTTCCGAAACACCGAATTGCGCCAGTATATTGGAAAAACATTGTTGCAAGTGGCTGAGATGCGCGGAACCCCACCGGAAGAGACAGCTATGGANNTGGTGGTGGAGGACGGAAGTNGGGTGGATGTGGTTTACTTCCTCATGTCAGAGGAGAATGTGAAAAAGCAAATTCGNGTTCCNTATGTCAGTTTTGATTCGGATGCCGGATCCATTGCCCCGGAAGGCGATTTCCTAAAATATAATCCCCATCCTCGTGCCTACGGTAATTTTGCGCGACTTTTGGGAAAGTATGTTCGGGATGAGAAAGTGATTCCGCTTCATGAGGCCGTCTACAGGCTTTCTGGTTTGCCGGCAACGAACCTGAAGATCCGCGATAGAGGATTCCTTAAAGAGGAGTACTACGCAGACGTGGTGGTCTTTGACCCAGCCACCATCCAGGACCACGCCACCTTTGAAAAACCGCACCAATACTCTACGGGTGTTTACCACGTATTCGTGAACGGGGAGCAGGTGCTAAAAGATGGTGAGCATACAGGTGCTACACCGGGTCGCGTTGTCCGGGGACCAGGATGGACTGGGTGGGAAAATTGAAGTTTATTCTACCAGCAATCTTAGGCTTTAGCCAGCGCTTCCAATAGTCTATCGATCTCCGCCTTGGTGTTGTAGACATGGGTTGAAATCCGGATAGCGTTGTGGCTGTCCCGCTGGTGTTCGTCAATGTGCGTTTTGATCCGTTCTTCCATCATTGGTACAGAAGCCAT
>PBTS01000003.1:0-31854 GCA_002729175.1 Fidelibacterota bacterium | reverse complement strand
GTGCGGTTTTCTGGGGATGCTTCATATGGATATCGTGCGGGAGCGGCTGGAACGGGAGTTCGATCTCAATCTCATTACTACTGTTCCCAGTGTGAGGTATGAGATTCTCAAAACCAATAGTGATATTATCGAAATTGACAATCCCACAAAACTTCCACCGGCTGGAGAAGTAGAGGAGATCCATGAACCGTATGTAGCGGCGGAGATCATTTCTCCNTCTGAGTATATGGGGGGCCTTATGAAGCTTTGCCAGAATAAGCGGGGGANATTTGTGAATACTCATTATTTNTCCGAGCAGCGCGTTCAACTGAANTATGAACTTCCCTTTTCGGAAATCGTTTTNGATTTTTNCGACAAATTNAAATCAGTCTCNNGAGGATANGCTTCNTTCGATTATGAACATATTGGTTTCCGGCCGGGACCTATGAAAAAGTTGGANATTCTCATAAGNGGNGATGCNGTGGATGCGCTTTCCATCATTACTGATCGAGATTCAGCTTACAGCAAGGGNAGAGAGTTGTGTAAAAGTTTGAAAGAGGTTATACCCAGACAAATGTTTGAAGTGNTAATTCAGGCGGCCATCGGTTCAAAGATCATTGCCCGGGAGACGGTACGACCTTTTAAGAAAAATGTGACNGCCAAGTGTTATGGAGGTGACATTACTCGAAAACGGAAGCTGTGGGCCAAACAGAANGAGGGAAAAAAGCGGATGAAGCAAATCGGAAAAGTGGANGTNCCTCAAGAGGCGTTTCTTGCTCTGTTCAAGGTTGATCAGGGGAAGTNAGNGTCATTATCTCTGATTNCAGACCNCACTTCTNCTATTGATGAATAATAGNCTCTCTTACTGGTCCCTATCACGCTCTCCCTATTACAGTTTCATTTTTGTTNTNCCTTTCTTTGCCATTTATGAAGTGATGGTACTGTTTNTGAGCCGNGATGAAATGGTAACCTTGCGAAACGGTGCCGATGTACTTCTGAGACAGTTTCTNGCCNTNTTNGGCGAGTGGGGATTCTATATCTTGAGCATTTCATTCATTNTCATTTTTCTGACTGTATTNCTCCTCCAGAAAAAAGATTGGAATATCACNGTGGTGAAGAGCGACTATCTCCTNTGCATGCTGGCTGAGGGAATATTCTGGGGATTTATACTNTATTTGCTCATGCGTTATGTACCAGCACTNCTAATGTTTCCATCNGGGAAAGANCTTATACGGCAANTNGTACTCGCCATCGGNGCCGGGCTNTATGAAGAATTTGTTTTCCGCGTCGTAGCCGTCANNGNCGTNTCGCAACTGTTTAAACTNGTATTCATGTGGAAGAAGAATTGGCGGCTAGTAATNTCTGTTATCACCTGCGCCGCCCTTTTTTCCGGGTTTCATTTNGTNGGNCCCTACGGTGATACNTTCGATGTNTCGGTCTTTCTATACCGTCTCTTCGCTGGAACCTTGCTTGGCACNTTATATGTTGTGAGAGGTTTCGGCATTGTTGCATANACCCACATGATTTATGACTTTATNGTCNTATTCGGNTTGACGGTCACATTACCATAATTGCTCCCAACTTGACTGTNNCNCAAGTGGAGGAACTCTTGTTTGCCTTTTCCGTTGATAATCCGTGATAGTGACCCTAAACTCCNACGGATGTGAAAACGCGCTCTAGAACGGTTTTCCTTCTCCTCGCGGGNCTTCTTTCGGCATCACAAGNNCAAGAGAGTCCCTTTAACAGTTTTATCGCTGCCATTTGGCCGGAGTATGATCGGCCTGGCGTGCTGGTGATCCTGACGGGTGAGATTGCAAATGAGAGATTACCGCTNCAGTTAAAACTTCCTTTNCCGGACGGNGCGGATGTGCCTCTGGGTATTGGNCATAGTGATACCACCACCAATCTTTCNCCGTTGCCGGAGGTTCGCGAATCAGGAAAGCGGTGGGTTGATGCCAGGATNNTTAAACAGGAGTTTCAGATTGAGTTCTATTACAATCCATTTAGTGNAGGAAATCGAAGAGANGGAGAATACATTCTTCAATTGAATCATCCGTTGGAGGAATACCATGTAGCCATTCAGCAACCGCTGGGTGGAGAAAATTTCAGATTCTCGGAAACGGGAGTTGACAGCATCAGTGACGACCATGGTCTTTCTTACATGAGGAAGCACATNTCACAGCTCCTCCCGGCCGGCACGCCGAAAAAGTTCTCTTTCTCTTACAACAACAGGACAGGAAGAATGACCGTTGACATCTTACAGGACATACTGGAAAAGATGCCACCTCAGAATTTACAGACTGACACTCCTCAGGCCGGAGTTGTGAATCGGTACCGCCTTCCCACCTACGAGCCGTATGCGATTCTCGGAATTGTCGTAGTTCTTATCGGTGTGGTTTTTTGGCAATCAGAAAAAAAACAAAAAATGTCTATGACCAAGGAGGGAAAAAATTTCTGTCCCAACTGCGGAGCGAAGATCGATGGTAGTACAAATTTTTGTTCAAACTGTGGAAACAGACTGACATGATACCTTATCTCATTGAAATCGGCCCCGTCAAAATTCCGTCCTATGGATTTATGCTTATGGTAGCATTCATGGTCGACTATTACCTTCTCACAAAGGAATTGAAGCGCCTTGGAAAAGATCCCGAAATGGCAGGAGATGCTGTTTTCTGGGCTGCTATTGGTGGGATTGTCGGCTCTAAGATTTACTATATGGCTGAGAATTTCCGTGCTTTTTCCATCGATCCCTTGGGGATGATCTTCAGCGGGTCTGGCCTTGTATTTTTTGGAGGACTTGCCGGGGGAATGCTGGCGGTGACTTTTTACATAAAGAAAAAGAATGAACCGTGGCTGGCATGGGCAGACATGGTTTCTCCACTTTTGATACTGGGATATGCTATCGGTAGAATCGGTTGCTTCCTTGTTGGAGACGATTACGGTGTTGTCACTGATTTGCCGTGGGGAATGACGTTTCCGAAAGGTGCACCGCCTACACTGGTGCCTGTTCATCCTACTCAAGTTTATGAAACCGTCATGGGAATTGGCATCTTTGCTATCCTCTGGAAATTGAGAACAGTGCCGTGGCCCCATGGAAGACGGTTTTCACTCTACCTCATGTTGGTGGGAACGGAACGGTTTTTGATCGAGTTTATACGTACTAACAACGAATATCTTTTTGGCCTATCCGGTGCACAAATTATTTCCATATGTATGTTCATTATTGGAATCACTCTCATCAATAAACTGGGAAAAGGCTCACATGATGATTCCGCCGCGGGAGCGGAAACCTAGACAAAAAAGAATAACAGGTTTCCTCATCAGACAACTCTTTCTGATGCTGCTTGCTACGGCTTCAATGCAAGCTCAGGTGACGCTCAGCGATTGGACGCAAATTCAGGTTCCGCCAGAGCTCACCGGCAATCAGTTTTCGCCAATGCGGATGGCGGTAAACTCTTTCGGTGATCTCTATCTACTGGATGAAGAAAGGTCGCTTATTGCTCGGTTGCCGGCTGATGGTGACAATGTCCGAATAGCAGGGGGTTGGGGTGAGACAGATGAATTATTCACCAGCGGCAGCGATCTCACCGCCGCACCGGGACTTGATGTTCTTATTGTGGACAGTGATACTCACCGGCTTCTCAAGTTCGACAGGCAACTAAACTTTCTGGAAGAACTGAATCTTCTTTCAACAGACAGACCAGTGGAGTTTCCTTCAGCGGTTGTCCGCAATCACGCCGGTGAAGTATTGGTAGCAAGTGACACCGAAGCCGACCTTACAATGATGAATATGGGTGGAACTGTCATTTCGGTTATGGGTGGAGAGAACTATGGCACAGACAGGTTTGTTGATATTAATTCAGTGGCAATCAACTCTATCAATGAGATTGGCCTCATAGATAGTGACGACCGGTATCTGGTACTGAGTAGGAATGGCCGGATGCTCTGGCGCGGGTCACTGAATATGGAGTTAAAATTTATTGAATCTACGGGAAACGAATGGCTTGTGGGAACTGCCAAAGGTGAATTCTTTATTGTAGGTCAGGATAGTCAAACTGAAGTGCTACAAGAAAGTTTAACACAGTGGATTGTCTCCGACATGGCTGTGGGAAAGGATACTGTTTATATTCTTGAAGAAGGTTCAGGCCACATCTTTCAAGCCCAACTGAGATATGTTGAGTAGAGCATTTTCGTTATTGCTCCTCATACCACTGTCGTTGGCGAGAGCCGATGACAACCGATTAGTCGCTGTTGAGCATTTCATTGAAACGATTACCGTTTCTGAAGGTGATTCAACGGTTACTTTTTTTCACCGGTTTGTCATTGAGGGGTCTGTATCAGTCGTGAGCGATTCCATTTCTCTTCCCGGCTTCCGACTGGACAGTGTAAACGGGATGTTGATTCTAGAAGGCACTCTTCGGCAAAGTGGTGTTGTAACGGTTTCCTACGACTATCTCAGAGGCAATATTCCCGTAGCGGTAGAACCTGCAGTCAGCCGGTTGCCTTTACTGGGTATGACTCCTATTGGATCAGCCAAAACCGCTACAATGAGCAACACCGAAAAATTTCCCCCTTTACCTGTTGTTGCGGATGGCGCCATTTTCAGATCCATCAGCATTTCCCCGAATTCGGGAACTATTATGAACGGGGGGCTTCAGTTGAACCTTCAAGGAAAACTGAGCGAAGAGATGACCATCAACGGAGTACTTTCCGATCAAAACACGCCAATTCAGCCGGAAGGCGACACTAGGTCACTCAGTGAGATAGATAAAGTATTTATTGAAGTAAAGCACCCAACTGCAACTATTAAAGCCGGTGATATCGATCTAAAACTCCGGAATGGCCGGTATCAGCGACACGATCGCCGCCTTGAAGGGGTGAACTTTTCATCAAGTGGAGAGGAGAGAAATACGTCCGCTGTCGTCGGTTCAGCCCGAGGAAAATTTCACACAATGGCATTCAGGGGTGAAGATCAGAACCAGGGACCGTATCGCCTCACAGGAAAGGATGGTGGTAGACGAATTATGATCACTGCTGGTTCGGAAAAGGTTTGGCTGAATGGTGACAGGTTGAATCGCGGAGAATCTGCTGACTATACCATTGTTTACGGTCAGTCTGAACTAACCTTTACACCAAGGCACCTAATCGATAGTAATAGCCGCATCAACGTGGAGTTTGAGTATGCTGATTTCGGTTTCCAACGGCAAGTGGCCTCCGCTGGAGCCAGCAAGAAATGGGGTGGTGAAAAGGTTGCAGTGGCAATAAACTGGATCAGAGAGGCTGACAATATTTCCGGAAACACTTTTTTTCCTCTCACATCTGAAGATCGAACATTGCTTGCTACTTCCGGAGGTTCATCAATCGTCCGGTCGCTGGCTGTCCCTGATTCATCGGGAGAATATGTTCGTACTGTCAATCCAGATAATCCGGATGATTCTATTTTTATTTACAGTATTACAGGATTTGATGAACAGAGGTATAGTGTTGGGTTTCACAATGCGGGTGCTGCCGGTCTTTACGCTCGGCGTGTAACGGCTGAAGGACGACTCTATTTTGAGTATATCCCGGAATCTGAACGAAAGCAACATACCGATCTCTACGTGCCGTGGAAAATGCTGTCAGCACCGCAAATGCAGCAGGTGGCAAACATGACAGCAGCCTTCAAATTGGCGGACCAGACAGATTTGTCAATTGAAATGGCCGGTTCGGGGTTGAACCCTAACAGACTGGCTCAAGGTGTCACTTCTTCAGGCGGGGTAGCGGGAGAGATATCCATTTCACACAAATCCGAACTTCCGGCACAACTGGGCGCCATTGTCATTAATGCTGAAACACGAGGTGCTGGGACTGGCTTTATGTCGCTTCAGCGGGAGTCGCCGGTGGAGTTTTGGCGAGAGTGGAACCTCCAGAAAGAAAGTTGGGATTCGGCAGTGATGGGCGGGTTGAAACGGCAGACGACCCAAATTACGTTGTCTCACGATCTTCCGGAAAGGGCCACCACCAGTTTCAGTTTGGGGAGATATGGAGATGTGACTCAAAAGTCAAATAGATGGCAGGTTCGGTCCAGTTACGGTGCCCGGTACCTGAACAAATTATCTATCGATTTCACTGATGTTCAGCGGAAATCGGTGAGGCTGACCAATTCCCAGTGGCGGCGTGGTCGCATCTATGCCAGTTTGATGCCGGGAAACGTACACCCTTATATCCGGCGGGAAGAAGAGACCCGAACCGCTGACATGAAGTTTGACGAATCGTCAGCAGGTATCCGGGTGGAAAAAGGACGGTTCCAGGGAAATCTTGGCATTATCCAGCGGAATGATTATCGTGGTGAACTCTCGTCATTAGATTGGAAAAATGAAGGTAAAAGCTGGCTCGGGGAAATAGATTTGAAAGGTAAGTCTGCCAAAGGCTTAAACACTTCTCTTGTCTTGAAACAGAGACTAAAGAGCTTCAATGATGGGCGGGATGACCTGAACTACAGTCTGGCAAGAGGTTCTGTGAAATACAGTCCGAAAAGAGGAGATACTCGGGGGAGTTTTGATTTCCGGCTGGAAAGGAACCTTTATGAAGAGAAGATTGTAGTGTACGAATCGGTAGCACACGGCATGGGTCAGTTCCGTTTCGACAGCGCTACTGGACTATATATAGAAGATCCGGCAGGTCCCTATGTGGCGTTCCATTTGCCATCGGGAAACAGGACGCCTGCCACGCATCTGGTAACAGGAATTCGATTGAGTAAAAAATTCCGAAATTCTTCAAATGCCTTACTGAAAGATTTTACCTGGCGACTTCTGGGATCCTCCGACTTTACTGGACAGGAAGCCACAACCACTGCTGTGTTAACACCCTCAATTAGTGACGCGGGGATTAACCGTTCCCGGCTCACCGCCCAGACTGATCTCCGCTATGTTCCAAGAAAAACGCGAAGAAGAGCAAGCTTGAAAGCTGCGGCTCAAAGAGAAGTTGTGGCACAGTCCATCCAGGAATTGAGAGACAGACAAAAGCGGGAGCTGGCTATTAATTGGGAAGAGCCGCTTGGGGAGTCGTTCACTTTGGTCCTGGACCTATCGAGTCATATCATGGATCATAACTCATCTATTTTAAGCAGAAAAAGAATGACGGAGGGGTGGTTCTCTGAGACAGGTGTTAGATGGCGACGTGACCAGGCGTTGCAGTTGGGGGGTGATTTGATTATTGGGCGGAATACAGGAGAGAGTGCGACCAGATTGCTCGATCTAACCATTACTGGTATCCAACTGGAGACACTCATGTTTCCAGGACGTCGTGGCCGCATTGACGGCTCCCTGGGCATGTTTAATGTTTTTCAAAATGGTGAAACACTTTCTTCATTGCCGCCGGAAGCAGCCCGGGGGATGCAATTGGGGCTGAATCTAAGATCGACCGTCACAGCTGTTTTAAATTTGACAGAGGCACTGACCTTAAATCTCAATACCACCTATCTCAATGATGCCGTCCATCAAAACTTCCTAATGTTTTCGGGAGAGGTCCGTGCTTCGTTCTAAACATATCATTGCAGGTCTGCTGTTGATGATAAGGTTGCTTCATGCCGGAGACAGTCTAACGGTGGAAATAGACAGTGATATATATGACGTTTCACATCAGATTCAAGAAAGTGTTAAATGGTGGGAAGAAAGTGCTGTCTCAGATGGTCGGCTCCAAGCTACCCTCCATTTGCAATCCATCAAACGGAACGACATTTCAGGATCAATACATCTTGTCTGGAGTAACAGCTACAGTGAAACAGTTTCTATCGATTCTGTCGTGCTTGTCGGCACCGATCAGCTTTCGAATAGAATCATTGGGAGAATTGGTTCGCCATTTGTTGAGCGTCCAGCATCTGCTACCACTTTGGCTGAGGTCCATACAAGATTGACGAATTACCCTTTTCTTGAACTCTCTGATATCCCAAGCTACGGGCGGTATGGGGATGAAAGTATTGCCCTTGTTATTCCAGTCCGTTCACGCTTCAACAACAGTTTTTCCGGTATTGTTGGATACCGACCCAATGGTGATAGGAAAGGAAGATTTACCGGGGATCTCTCCATCAGATTAGGCAATCTTTTCGGTTCGGCAACAACAACTGAACTGAATTGGAATAGTAAAGACGAGCGTTCCCAGGATCTGGTATTTAAAGAGGTTATTCCTTTTTTGGGCCCCTTTGATTCTGGTGCTCAATTCGGTTTTTCCCAGTCACTGCAAGATGGTCTTTTTCTAAGACGGCAGGCTGATGTGGCCCTCACCTCAGTCTTTTCACGTTTTGGTACCCTATCAGCAGGCATTTCTAAAGCCGCTACCACAGCAACGGATCTTGGCGTTGAGAGCGGAATTGAGGGATACAGCACCCGTTCAATTACTCTTCGACAGGAACTGGATAGAAGAAATCATTCCTATTTATCAACCAGTGGTTTTTCACTAGACTCAAGGATGGATATAGGTGATTTGCGCAGTGAAGACAACAATAGTAGACTACTGGCCATGGTTTCAGCGAAAGGCGAATTGGTAAAGCCTCTTACCGGTCCGTGGAGCGGCTCTTTGACAACCTCTATTGGACGGTCAGCTATTGTTGGAGGCGGGCTGGTTCCGGAGGGAGAGAAGTTCCGCTACGGTGGTGCAGCCACTTTGCGTGGCTATCAGGAGAAAATATTCAGATCGGACTGGATGGTGATTCAGCAGTTTGAATTGAGATACCAACTGGGTAACACAGTTCGACTGTACAGCTTTTTGGACGGAGCACAACATTCATTTCCGGAACGGCCACTGGCGGTCGGCATTGGTCTCAGGCAGACTACAGTCTTGGGGCTTCTTACCGTAGAGTATGCCGTAAATAAGGAGAGTAGACCTTCTGAAGGAAAGATTCACATCAGGATTTCGGGCGAAATCAAATGAAGAAAAAGATTCTTGACACTCTACGGAAGCATTCGGGAAAAACTTTTCGCAAGCGAGAACTTGCCCGGAGCATGGGCGTCTCTGAAAAAAACTACCGAACCTTTCGTCGTACTGTGAATGAACTTCTGAACGATAAATCTCTCATCAGAGCAAGAGGAGGCGCTCTTGTCTTGGCATCTTCCGGAGAAAGAGTTCGTGGTATTTTGGCACTTACCAGCCACGGCTACGGCTTTGTCTCAACCGATGAAAGATCAGATGACATTTTTGTGGGCCGGAAAAACCTGAAAGGAGCTCTGAACGGTGACACCGTTGAGGTGATTGTTCTTCCCGCTACACGACGGCACCGGAGTGAAGGAATTATAAATCAGGTCGTTGCCAGAAAAGCGGACCAGTTTGTCGGGACGGTGATAGGTAACAGAGGACATTTTACGCTGTTAATTGAACCTGTCTCCCCGCGAAGAGGAATCGTGCTGGATACAAAGAAAAGTGACTCAATCTCTGATGGTGACATTGTTCTTGCTAAGGTGACTGACTGGGGTAGCCCTAATTCCCCCGTTGTCACCAAACTTATTGAACGGGTAGGCTCTGTTGAGAATGCTGAAGACGATATGGCCGTAGTTTGTTACAAGTATGATCTAACACCTGAATTTCCCAATCGGGTTGAGAAAGAGAGCAGTAAATGGACGGACCAGGATATAAAGAATGAGATTCCGAATCGGACTGATCTGAGGGATCTGGTAACCCTCACAATTGATCCCTGGGATGCCCGGGATGTGGATGATGCCGTTTCAATTCAGTGGAACGAGAACGGAAATATTGTTGTAGGTGTACACATTGCTGATGTCAGTTTTTTTGTTCGTGAAGGATCGGAGCTAGACCGGGAAGCGCGGATGCGTGGGAACACTGTCTATTTTGCCGAGGGGACAGTAAGGATGCTTCCTGATAACCTTTCGGCTGAACTGTGTTCTTTGCTGCCGGATGTGGATAGGCTTGCTATGTCTGTTCTTATGGAGCTTGACGTCTCTTTTAATGTGATATCAATTAGAATTGAGAAGTCAGTTATCCAAAATAAACACCGTTTCACTTATCGAGAAGTGCAAAAAGTGCTTGACGGTGAAAAAGGTGCATTTTCTAATGAGTTAAGGGAGTTGAATAAAGTTGCCAAAGGGTTAACCGAAAAACGTCACCAGGCCGGGAGTATTGATTTTGACATACCAGAACCCATTTTCAAGTTGGCAGACGGTGGTATACCCCACGAGATTACGCCAAGTGAACGTCTGGAAAGTCACCGCCTTGTGGAAGAGTTCATGTTACTTGCGAACCGGGAAGTATCTAAAAAGGTCATCAAACGTCGCAAGAGGAAAGATGAATTCATCTTTCGAATCCACGATGAGCCTCCGGAAAATGATATGGAACGCTTCGTCGGCGTATTACGCCGTCTCAGTTTGGGAGGAAACATACCTCAGCGCCTAAAGCCAGCCGATTTCAGGGACATCTTGGCAATGGTAGAGGCATCACCTTATCGTGATCTAATTGAGAAGCTTGCTTTACGTACCATGTCTAAAGCGGTATACAGTGTCCACAACCGGGGTCATTTTGGGCTGGCATTCAGAACATACACCCACTTCACATCTCCTATCAGGCGTTTCTCCGATGTTCTGGTTCATCGTTACCTGAAAAAACATATTTTGAAAGATGATACCATTAAAGGGATTTCCAGAGATACCGCGAGCGCCATAGCCAAAGAGGTGACTGAAGCGGAAATCAAATCTGTAGAAGCAGAGAGGGAATATATAAAACTGAAGCAAAACCGTTGGCTTTCACAGCACATTGGGGAGAAATTCGACGCCATTATTTCTGGTGTAATATCAGCTGGATTCTTTGTTGAGCTCGAGAACACAATGGTGGAAGGTTTCGTTAGTATCGATTCATTGAAGGATGACACATATTTTTATGATGAATTGGAATTTGCTATTATCGGTAAGCGTTATGGTGAGAAGTATCAGCTTGGGCGAAGTGTGAGAATACGCGTTCGAAGCGTCAGCCTAGAAAAGCGCCGTGCTGATTTCGACCTGGTAGATTGATGATGAAGATTATTTTTATAAGGATAGCATTGCTGCTGGCGTTTGTTCTTGCCGGTTGCGATTACAAGCCACGGGCAGGAGGTATTGAGAATCAGCTTCATGTTGTGGTTTCTTTCGAGGATCAGTCTCACGTGAAGGCCGTTATCGACTCCGTTCTTGGCAGGGCCATTTATACCCCAGCTCCGGAAACCTATTTTGATATTACCTACATTGATCCTTTTGAGTTCAGTTCTGTGAAACGAAGCCACAATCTGCTGGTGATCTCGGTGCTGGGAATTCCTGATACCACCGTTGACAGGATCGCTAGATCAATGCTTCCCCCAGCTCAGCTGGACCTCGCTACTGATGGAAATACTCAAATTTTCTCCACCCGGGATTTTTTTGCCCGTGACCAGGTTTTTTCACTTGTGGTTGGCAACGATCCGGCTGATCTGATCCGCGGATTGCGCAACAGAGGAACGTGGCTTTTTCAGCAGTATGACAAGGCGTTCTTGGAAAGACAGAAAGAGCATGTTTTCAAACGGAGGGAGGAGAAACAACTTTCAGCTGAACTTTGGGAGAAATACCACTGGCGTCTTCGTATTCAACATGATTATGTCATGATCAGGGAGGAACCTGAGCGAAATTTCGTTTGGATCGGAAGAGCATTCCCATTCAGGTGGTTCTCTGTGAACTGGATAGATGAACCAAGAACGAAAGATCTTGATCAGCTAATGGTAACTGAACTGGTAAACGATTTCCCTATGGCTTATTACAATAAGATTCGTTTTTCTGATGTCTACCAACGAGCAGAATCTGTTGATTTTATCAGTCAGAAGGCGTGGCGAGTAGAAGGTCTCTGGGAGCATAATAAAGAGGTAAAGGGTGGGCCGTTTATCTCATATGTCTTTTATGACGAAAAGTCGGATCGGCTGTTTCACCTCAATTTCCTTGTACACAGTCCTGGCCAGAATAAGATCATATCGTTGCGCCAGATGGAGATTATGGCGCACACATTCTCCACCGAGGCCGGCTGATCCGGTCTGATCCTGTTGCACATCTGTTCATTGGAGAGGGTACGGCACTGCCCTAAATTTCAATTTGTAGGATCAATGAGGTTCTGGATGAAATAAACACACATTTATGTCGAAACGTGTACTCATAACAGGTGCTTTTGGTCAACTGGGTGATGCTGTCATTTTTGAGCTTCAGCCTCACTTTGAACTTTGTGCCACCGACTGCGTTCTACCTGATGACGGTTTTCAGTTTTGTCAACANGCNGTCATGGACGTAACTGTNAAGAATCAGGTTATTGAGTGTATNNAAGATTTTTCCCCCGATGTGGTGGTTCANCTNGCNTCAATGACAGATGTGGATGGATGTGAATTGAACAGGGAGAAAGCGTGGNATGTGAATGTTCANGGNACTGAAAANATTCTNAATGNCTTNCGTGGCTCTGATGCNAAAATGGTGTTTATCTCAACGGACTATGTTTTCGANGGNACNGCAGGACCNTACTCAGAGGAAGATGTTCCTAAGCCTGTCAATTACTANGGTAAGTCAAANCTGGCAGCGGAAAACAGCATCCGCGGCAGCGACCAGCCATGGGTGATTTTGAGGACCAACGTTCTATATGGAAATTCGTCCCGGACATTAGCCAGTTTTGTCAATTGGGTCGTTAATTCGCTTAGGGAAGAAAAAGAGATTAAAGTTGTGAACGATCAGCGGGGNAATCCCACCTGGACGGCGGGCTTGGCGGAGGCCATCAAGCTCTCCATCATTATGAACATTCAGGAGATTCTTAACTACGGTGGGGCNGAATTCATGACGAGATTTGAGTTTGCACTGAGGATTGCCGATGTCTTTGNTCTTGATTCGAAGCTCATTTCGCCCATTGCAACNTCCGAACTGAATCAGCCGGCTTCGCGGCCGCTTAACTCAGGACTNTCCACGGTCAAGATTGAGGAAGTTTTGGGGCTTCGCACCTATGGGGTAGACTATTGTCTTAGGAAGGTGAAGGAAGGGATTGTGGCGTGAAAACNCTTATTGTAACACCGACATATAACGAGCGGAAGAATATTCGCGAACTTGTATCAANATTGTTTGAGCTGAATCCCGATTTTCACATTCTAGTTGTTGATGACAGTTCACCGGATGGCACNGCTGAGATTGTGGAGGAGCTTCAGGCGGATTGTGCCAATTTGCACCTGCTTTCGAGAAATGAGAAAACTGGGCTGGGATCGGCTTATATTGCCGGATTTAACTATGCCTTGGAGCGTGATTATGAAGCTNTTGTACAGATGGATGCAGATATGTCTCACGATCCGAAAGATGTGCCGTTGCTTATTGAGGCCATTGAGAATGCGGACCTCGCAATCGGTAGCAGNTACATATCGGGTATCAATGTGGTTAATTGGCCTCTACAGAGGCTCATTATCAGCTACGGNGCAAACATTTACACACGACTCGTTACAAGACTTCCAGTGAGGGATGCCACCGGCGGGTTCAAATGCTGGCGCCGCGAAGCGTTGGAAGCCATCAATCTCGACGGCGTTCGNTCTCANGGCTACTCCTTTCAGATCGAGATGACCTACCGAGNTTGGCTCAAAGGTTTTCGAATTACGGAAATCCCTATTATTTTTGTAGACCGCACTGTCGGAGAATCGAAAATGACACGTTCCATCATGNTNGAAGCTGCCGTCATGATTCCACGGTTGCGGATCTGGAAACTNTTNGGATGGCACAAATAGGCATATCCCANTGAATCTCNCCGTNTCANTCATAATTGTCAATTACAACGTGAAGGATTANCTGGCGAACTGCCTCAATTCAATCCAAAACTCGAATTATGGCGGTNATGTTGAAATTATCGTCATAGATAACAGTTCCTACGACGGCTCGGCCGCTATGGTAAGAGAAAGATTTCCTGCNGTCANGCTNATTGAGAATNNTTCGAACATGGGCTTTGCCAACGGGGTCAACAGNGGTCTAAAGGCAGCTACGGGAGATTTCATTCTCCTGCTNAANCCGGACACGGTTATTGAAGAAAAGACCCTTTCGGTACTCACCGATTATATGAACTCCCATTCAGAGGTAGGCATTTGCGGCCCTAAAATCCTGAANGCGGACGGTTCACTTCAGTTGGCATGCAAACGGAGCTTTCCGATGCCGTGGGTAGCTCTTCCCAAGCTCCTTGGTTTGAGCCGATTATTTCCTAGAGGAAAATGGACAGGNCGCTACAACCTTACTTACCTCGATCCTGATCAACATCACTCTGTTGANGCTGTGAGCGGTTCTTTCATGNTTCTTAGAAGAGAGGTCTTGGAAGCGGTGGGTGAACTGGATGAANGATTTTTCATGTTCGGTGAAGATCTTGATTATTGTTACAGAACCATNCAGNCCGGATATGAGATCCATTATGTGCCGGACACACANATTATACATTATAAGGGGGAAAGTGTGAAAAGTGCCCCCTACGACAGCGTAGGGTGGTTCTACGATGCCATGGATCTTTTTGTGAATAAGCATTTTTCCAAGACGGCATCNCTTCTTACCAGAACTGCCCTAAAGACGGGCATNACCGNNAGGAANGTCTCCACACTGCTATCNTCGTCCTTGGCACAGGTTCTACCGGTNATCCTGGATGTCTGTATGGTGGGACTTGCATTTATGATCGCTATTCCCGCACGCTTTGGCTCATTGTCGCCGGCTATTGACGCCTATTTTCCAGTGGTAGCTACATATGCGGTATTCTGGNTAGCAGTGGGTGGACTGTTCCAGATTTACTCCAGATTTGTTCTGGCCTATAACAGGGCCATGCTNTCTTCCATTCTCGGCTTCTTACTAAGCGTAGCATTTACTTATTTCTTCAAACAGATCGCCTATTCCAGGGCNGTACTTCTTGGGGCTTCTCTTTTGATAACGCTCTTTATCCCNGGNTGGCGTCTTGTAGCTCATATTATTAAATCTCGTGGATTTCTCAGAAAGGTTACGGTGGGACATTCACCTATTTTCTCTCGACCGGCAGTGATCGTTGGTGCCGGAGACGAGGGGCTCAGGATTGCCCACCGTATCAGCCGTCGCCCAGATACCGGTATCTACATTGTGGGGTTTGTTGATCCCAGACCGCAGGAGATCAGCACACTTAGAAGCGGAGAGGGAACAACGGCATCCATGGTAGGCTCTACTGATGATCTTGACTCAATAGTTAAAGCTCACGGTATCAGGGAGCTGATCTTTACCTCCGACCGTCTTGATAATGAAAGTATTGTCGCCATGATGGACAAAACGAAACATCTCAGGCTTACTTACAGGGTGGTACCGCGGGAGCGGGATATTTTGCTGGGAAAAGCATCTGTGGAGGATGTGAGTGATTTCCCTTTTGTCAGTATCGAATACACCCTCTACCACCGGCTGAATGTGGTCTCCAAGCGAATCTTTGATGTGGTCTTTTCGGGAATTATGCTGGCTCTTTTCTCACCATTTTTCCTGGTGCTTCTACTGAGATATACCCAATGGGAAAAGACGGAATTCTGGGGCCGAGAAGGGTCCAGATTTACCGCATGGATGACGCCCGCCAGGAATCGCTTTTTCAGAGAATTGCCGCTGCTATTAAAAATATTATCTGGTGAAATGAGCTTTGTTGGCAGCGCCTTGATTCCGACTACTGTAGGAGGCACACACTTAATCTGCAAGCCGGGCTTTACGGGACTTGATCGCATCCGGAAACTTCACGTAGACAGTGACGAACGAGCTGTTTATGATCACTACTATGTACAACACCAATCTATGGCTTTTGATGTTGAAATTCTCATCAGAAGTGTCTTTGCACTCTGAACCGATGGCTGGTTTCTACCTCGATTTCGAAAAACCGATCGCTGATCTTGACCAGAAGATCGATGAGATGATTGAAATGAGTTCCAAAGACGGCACTGATCTTTCATCAGAAATTGTTCGTCTGAAAGAAAAGCGGGAAAAGATAACAAAGAAAATTTATTCTAACCTAAGTCGGTGGCAACGGGTTCAGCTGGCGAGATACCCTAAAAGGCCCTACGCCCTCGATTATATAGAGCGCCTTTCCCCCAGTTTTGTAGAGCTTCATGGAGATAGGTGCTTTGCTGATGATCACGCCATAGTGTCAGGTATTGGGAAGATTGACGATTATCATGTGGCTTATGTGGGTCAGCAGAAAGGGAAGAATACTAAAGAAAATCTTGAAAGGAATTTTGGCATGTCCCGGCCGGAAGGATATAGAAAGGCACTCAGGATCATGAAAATGGCAGCAAAGTTTAATAGACCAGTCATCAGTTTTATTGATACGCCAGGGGCCTACCCAGGTATCGGTGCTGAGGAGCGGGGTCAGGCGGAAGCTATTGCGAAAAATCTCATGGAAATGGCTGTTCTTCCGGTCCCCATTATGGTCATTGTAATTGGGGAGGGTGCAAGCGGTGGTGCATTGGGGATAGGTGTGGGAGACAGGCTTATCATGCTGGAAAATACCTGGTTTTCTGTTATCAGCCCTGAAGGATGTGCTTCAATTCTTTGGCGTGATGCCAGCAAGGCGGAAATGGCTGCCGATGCTATGAAAGTAACCGCCCAGGATCTCCATGAAATGGGCATCTGTGATGAGATCATTCCCGAACCACTGGGCGGCGCACACAAAGATTACGATCTCATGGCTCAACAGGTGAAAGAGGTAATTATCAAAGAGCTTGATGAATTGATGCAATTGGAAACTTCAGAACTGATTGAAAGACGAATAACCAAGTATGACCGTATCGGAATGTGGGAAGAATGATTTCCATTGATCACAAAGTGAGAGTCATTTACGGCCATACCGATATGATGGGACGTGTTTACTATGGTCGTTTTTATGAATATTTTGAATCTGCCCGATCTCATTTTCTCAGAGAGATTGGCCTCCCCTACACGGAGATCGAACAGTCCGGTGTCTTTGTACCCGTCATTGAAAGCCATTGCAAATACAGACATCCAGCCACGTATGATGACGTTCTGATAGTAAGGACAATACTGAGGGAAGCGCCTAGAGCTAAAATGAAAATCGAATATGAGGTATTATTGGAGGAGAGTGAAAAACTTGTAGCTATTGGTCATACGGTTCACACTTTTATGAATGAAAAGGGAAAGCCTGTTCGGCCCCCCAAGGGGCTTCTTTCCGTTGTGGAGAACAGACTGAGAAAACATGAGTAACGAACTGATCTTTATTCTGCAAACGGTGGTGGGGCTCGCTTTCACATTGGTTGCATTTCGAATGGGGAGATCGTGGCTTTACGGATACATTGCTGTTTGTATTGTTTTGGCCAACATTTTTGTAACAAAGCAGATCATCCTTTTTGGTATCGCAGCTACGGGTGGGAATGTGGTCTACGGTGCGGTTTTTCTGGCCACTGATTTGCTGGCGGAACACTACGGGAAAAAAGAGGCGAGACAGGCTGTTTTTATCGGATTTTTCTCAGCTGTTTTTTACACCGTAATGTCACAGATGATTTTAGGTTTGGAAGCGAGTGCTGAAGACTGGGGTGCCTCCGCCGGTATGGTTGACATTTTCGCCACGGCGCCAGCAATCATTGTGGCAAGTCTGGTTGCCTATCTTGTTTCTCAGTTACATGATATATGGGCCTTTCACGCCATCAGAGAAAAAACGAGTGGTAAATTTCTCTGGCTACGGAATAACGGTAGTACCTGGATCAGTCAGCTTATCGATTCAATAGTCTTTTCACTGTTGGCGTTTCTGGTACTCCCAATACTAATGGGTTCTGAAAATGCATTACCTGTTAATGTTGTGATGGAGATTGTAATCTCCACCTATCTGTTGAAAATTCTCGTGGCGGCAATTGATACACCATTCCTTTACTTCAGTTATTACGTAAAACCGGTTGGAATGGCCGCCTAGACCTAAAACTGATGCCAGCTATCGGAACCAATAAATCGAAGTGGCCCAAAGGGGCAGATAAGAACGAAACTTATATGACGGAGCTCCTGGCGCGCTATGAACAGGAGGAGGCAGTCCTGAAACTGGGCGGTGGCAAAAAGAAGATCGGAGGTCAGCACAAAAAGGGGAGAAAGACCGTTCGGGAGCGGGTAGAACTTTTGGTGGACAAGGGTTCTCCATTACTGGAGTTGGGTATCTATGCAGGTTGGGAAATGTATGAGGAGATCGGTTCACCTGCCTCTGCAGGGCTGGTACTGGCCATCGGAAAAGTTTCCGGCCGGGAGTGCGTTATCATTGCCAACGATGCTACGGTAAAGGCGGGTGCTTATTTTGAAGTGACGCTGAAGAAGCATCTTCGGGGTCAAAGGATTGCTCTGGAAAACAATCTACCTGTCATTTATCTAGTGGACTCCGCTGGCGTTTTCCTGCCGCTACAGGATAAAGTTTTTCCCGATGAAGAGCACTTCGGCCGAATATTTTACAACAATGCCCGCCTCTCTGCCATAGGTGTCCCCCAGATAGCTGTTGTTATGGGTCCCTGTGTGGCAGGGGGCGCGTACCTCCCGGTCATGTGCGACAAGTTTGTTATGACTGAGGGGGCTAACATGTTTGTGGCCGGACCGGCGCTGGTGAAGGCGGCTATCGGACAGGAAATTGACAGGGAAACACTGGGCGGCGCAACCACCCATAATGCCATCAGTGGATCAGCCGATTATCATGCTAAGAATGATGAAGATGCCCTTGAGATCGCTCGCCGCATTGTGAAGAATCTTCCAATTCCAGAAATGGGGAAGTATAATCGAATGGAACCGGCAGAACCTCTTCTGCCAGCGGAGGATCTCAACGCTATTGTTCCAGAGGACGGCGGTTCTTATGACATGGAAGAAATTGTGGCACGGGTAGTAGACGGCAGTGATTTTGAATCTTACAAGAGCGAATACGGGAAAACAGTGCTGTGTGGAAACGCGAGGATCGGCGGCTATGCCGTAGGAATTGTGGCCAATCAGAGAACTATGGTCACTTCCGGTGCTGGTGAGATGCAGATGGGGGGTGTCCTCTACAGTGATTCCTCTGACAAGGCAGCAAGATTTATCATGAACTGCAACCAGGACAGAATCCCCATCATTTTTCTACATGATGTGAATGGTTTTATGGTAGGGAGGAAGGCTGAATGGGGGGGTATTCTGAAGGATGGGGCGAAAATGGTTCAGGCGGTTGCCAACTCAGTGGTGCCAAAAATTACCTTGATAATTGGTGGAAGCTACGGCGCCGGTTATTATGCCATGAGTGGTCGGGCCTATTCTCCCAGATTCATGTATCTGTGGCCTTCGGCGAGCCTAGCCGTAATGGGCGGCAATCAGGCTGCCGAAACATTAGCTGAGATCCAACTCTCACAGCGGAAAGACGTGAGTGATAAAGAGCGAAGCGAGCTTATCAACACAATCAAGGATCGATACCACCGCCAGAGTGATCCTCGCTATGCCGCCGCCCGGATGTGGACCGACGCCATCATCAAGCCGGCTGATACCAGGCAAGTTCTGATCCATTCCCTGGAACTGTGTGAGCATCAGTCAAAGATGCCGGCACCTCTGTTCGGTGTGCTTCAGGTGTGACGCGTGACCGTCAGCCCACTATTCGGTTTTCATAACACAAATGCCTGATCTGATCCGCGTCGCCAACGGTCAGGGTTTTTGGGGTGACTCAATAGACGCACCTGTCAATTTGGTTCACGGCGGCCCTATCGATTATCTTACTCTTGACTATCTTGCTGAAGTGACCATGTCTATACTTCAGCGCCAGAAGCTGGCGGATGCTACAAGAGGCTATGCCCACGATTTCGTTTCCTTGATAGATGAGATTCTTCCCCACATGCTGGAAAAGAATATTCGTGTTTTGGCCAACGCTTCCGGTGTCAATCCGGCTGCATGTCTTTCAGCATTGAAAGAAGTGATCAACCGGCATGAGTGCGATCCAGTCAGGATCGGAATCATCGAAGGCGATGACCTGATGCCTCAGCTTGAATCCCTGGTGAAGGACGGGCACCGATTTGAACATTTAGATACCGGGGAGCCGCTGGGAGAACGCCTGTCCAAGGTAACGGTGGCCAATGCTTATATCTCATCTTTCCCCATGGCTGAGACGCTGGATAGAGGGGCGCACATTGTTCTTACCGGTAGAGTCATTGATCCTGCCCTGACGCTGGCGCCACTGGTACACGAATTTAAATGGAGCAAAAAAGACTACGATCTTCTAGCGGCAGGAACCGTTGCGGGACACATCATCGAATGTGGTGCCCAGGCGACAGGGGGTAACACTTCGCGGTGGTGGGAAGTGGAGGACTGCGCCGGTATCGGCTACCCTGTGGCGGAAGCCAAGGCAGACGGAACATTTGTTATTACCAAACAGGAGGGGACCGGTGGTGTTGTGAACCGGGAGTCGGTAACGGAGCAGATTCTTTATGAGCTGGGTGATCCTGAGAACTATATCTCCCCTGATGTGGTGGTCGATTTTACCTCTTTTTCACTAGAGGAAAACGGTGGAAACAGGATCAAAATTTCTGGTGCCCGGGGCAAGGAACCGACTGACAGTTACAAAGTATCCATGGCGTATCATAGCGGATACAAGGCGACGGGACAGTTGACGGTGAGCGGACCCAGGGCGGTAGAAAAGGCGGAAGCAGTGGCAGATATGATTTGGAAGCGTCTGGAGAATGCCGGATTCAGTTATGAAGAAACCCGCACCGAACTGGTGGGAGCTGGCGCAATCTTTGAACCCGGAAAGAGCGATCCCTCTGATCTTCCTGAACTCAATTTGAGATTGGGTGTCAGGGATCCTGACCGTGAAAAGGTGGCTCGGTTCGGAAAGGAAATAGCGCCTGTGGTTACCAACGGACCGCCGGGAATTACCGGTTATGCCGGTGGGCGACCGAAACCGCAGGAGATTATGGCCTATTGGCCTACACTGATTCCGAAGGATGTTGTAAATGTCTCAGTGAGAGTTGAAGAGGTAAAATGAAAATTGAAGTGAGAAAGCCAACAGAGGAAGAGATAGCAACTTTTGCCAACTATCCCATTTGGGAATGCGAGCCTTCAGAATTTCCGTGGTCCTACAGTTCTACAGAGCAGTGCCTCGTTCTTGAGGGAGAAGTAACTGTTGTCACTGAGGAGGGAGAAACATCTATCGTCCCCGGCGATCTGGTCACTTTTCCGTCAGGCCTGTCGTGCACCTGGAAGGTGGCCAAGGCGGTAAAGAAACACTATACTTTCAAAGATTGAATTGAAAACAACACTTTACGACATTGCACACGCCCGGTCTGGTGACAAGGGGTCTAACACCAATGTAGGGCTCATTCTCAGATCACAGGCGGCCTACGACTGGGCTAAAGAAGAGATTTCTGCTGAGCGGGTGAAAGGCCATTTTAGTTCGGTGGTAAAGGGAGAGGTGATCCGCTACGAAATGCCGAACCTTTGGGCCTTTAATTTTATTTTGTATGATTCTCTCTCAGGTGGCGGCAGCGAGACGCTGCAGTTGGACGCCCAAGGAAAAACTTACGGTCAGCATCTTCTGCGAATGGAAGTGGATGTGCCGGAGAAGCTGTTACGATTATAATCAATATTAGATGATCTTCAGGAGAGCATCTCGCTGAATTGTGACTCATTAGCGCATCTCATAGCAGAATCTGATTAACTTCTCTATCATGTCTATGCTTAATACAAAACTGGATCAAAGGGGTCTCCTCACGGTCTCTCTGGACAATCCCCCCGTTAACGCTCTTTCCCGTGCCTTGGTTGATGAACTCAACAAGCTGTGCGACGATGTTCAGGATGAGATTGTGAGAATGGTCGTGATTACAGCTGGTGGAGAGAACTTTTGTGCTGGAGCCGATCTTAAAGAGAGATCAAAAATGGATGACACGGAGGTGGAAACATTTGTTCAATATCTGTCTGACACTTTCCAGAGGATAGCCGATATCCCGGTACCCACGCTGGCTGCTATTAACGGAAATTGCCTGGGTGGGGGCCTGGAGCTGGCGCTGGCGTGTGATATGCGGATCATGACAGATGATACTTTTATTGGGATGAAGGAGACGTCCGTAGGCGTCATGCCAGGCGCCGGGGGGACCGTCCGACTCCCTAGGCTTATAGGTGAAAGCAGAGCGAAACAGTGGATTTTCTCAGCCCAATCATTTACCCCGGAAGAAGCATTAGGTGACGGTGTTGTAGACTGGTTGGTAGAAACGGACGAGCTGGGTGATGCGGTTCAGGAGATTTTCGGTCAGATCGCTGCTAATGCGCCACTCGCCATTAAAGCGGCCAAAAGATCAATTAATGAAGGATTAGGTCAGCCAGTTAAACAGGCACTTGAAGTTGAACAGAGATCTTACAAGTCCATTATTGCCAGTGAGGACAGGCGAGAAGGGTTGAAGGCTTTCAGGGAAAAGCGACGCCCCAAATGGAAGGGAAAATAAGAATTAGAAGTAGTACTTCCTGTTATCGACAATGTCAGCTTTTTCCCTCAATTCTGTCACCCAGGCGCCAAGCACTTCATTTTCTCTCTGACTGAAGAGTGATTTTCGAATAACTTCTTTTTTCACCTCCCAGTCTACCTCATCTATATCTTCCCGTTTTTCCAGTTTGACGATGACGTATGCCCTTGTTATTTCAACAGGTGGAAGAATCTGTCCCACCTCGGCAGCCAGAAGTGCACCGATAATCGATTCATGGCGACCGATTTTCTGGAATGAGCTACCAAGCTTTGCTGAGACAGGGCCGACAAGTTCAATTTTTTCATCATTGTCGGCAGCTTTTTCGAAATGTGACTTGTCTTCCGACAGCTGACTGTCCAGTTTCTCCGCCAGCAATTTTGCGGCGTCCATCTGGTTTTCGGTGGTGAGAGTAGTGCGAATCTGGTTTAGGACGGTTCCATACTCTTTGGTCCCTTCGGCGAGGATAGAGTCGAGACGGAGGACTGTGAAAGACTGATCTGATTCGATGACGTCACTCACACTGCCTAATTCATTTTCAAAAGCGAATTTTGGCGGTTCAGGGAAATAACCGAAGGGCGGTATGAACATCGACTGTTCGGTGAGAGGCTGCATTTTCCGGAGTTCATTACTGTTTCTTTCCACAGCTTGATCAAAACCGTAATCCTCTACGTCAAATGAAAACTGTGTAGCCGCATTCTTTATTTTTTCACGGGTAGTGGGCCCCATATCTATCTTAAGAAGAATGTGACTTGCCAGCATCTGTTCTTCTTCATTCTCGATGCGGCGATCTTTGACTTGAATGACGTGTATACCAAAATCGGTTTCTACAGGTCCGATGATATCGCCCGGTTGAGCGGAAAAAGCTGCTTCTTCGAATGGTGCCACCATCTGGCCTTTGCCGAACCATCCCAGGTCACCACCACGACCAGTCCCTTCAGGGGTGCTGTTGCCGGGATCTTCAGAGAATTCATTGGCCAGTTCGGCAAAGTCATCACCCGCCTTTATGCGGGAGAGAATATCCTGAGCAGTCTCCTTTGCCAGCAGCGTATCTTCATCTGAGGGGGATTTTGCCCATTCTACATAGCTGAGAACCCGCTGCTGGTCCTGATGGAATTCATCAGGATTGAGGAAAAAGTAATTCTCCATATCATCTTCAGTGGGGTTGAATTCCGGCTGGTTGAAGCGGCTTGTTCTTATGACGAGGGCACTTACGGTGTATTCCACATTCTGTAATATATATTCATTGCGAACATCGCTCTCGGAGATGTGGACGCCAGCCNGGATCTGGTTGAAAAGTTTTTGTCGGGGAAGGTATTGCCTAACATAGTTCTCGATNGGGCGCCATTCGTCACCNTGAGGATTCTGAAGGGCCAGTTTGTATTTAGNNTCATCGAAAACNTCGTCCGTCAGAAAGTCGGGAATGGTNCGGAGCTCCTGGGGCGGATTATTCACCAGTTCAAAGTAGATNTCCTGGTCCGTGACCTTGATATCTCGTTTTTCAATTTCCTGGTTGATAAGTAGTGTTTCAATCAGTTGATTAATGATCCGGTCCCGTTCGAAATTGAGACCACGGTCATCGAGCTCTATTCCCTGAATTCGAGCCTGTTCAAGGTTATGCTCAAGCTGATGGTAGAAGAGGTCTGGAGAGATTGCCTCCCCGTTTACCACTGCGATAGCTTTGGATGCATCCACCCGCCCAAAAAGCTGGTTAACAATATCGGCACCGCCCACAAGCCCTCCGACGGTCATACTGCCGATGAATAGAATCAGTAGAATCCAGAGGATCACGTGCATACGCGTCCTCATTGTGTTCATCATGCCCATAATTCAGAATCCTTTCACACTCACCAGAAAAATGCCGCGAAATATACCGAGATTGTCTACCTTCTCCAACTTGTGTTCGGGTTATGCTCAACCCGTTTCTTTAAAAGAAAAGTCATATGTTGAAGTGAATTTGAGTTCATACAGGAAGATATCATCACTAAATAAGGACATTGTTCAATGTCGCGCCTGCCCCCGTTTGGTGGAATTTCGCGAGGCTGTTGCCCGAAAAAAGAGGAAACAGTTTGAAGCGTGGGACTACTGGGGCAAGCCTGTCCCCGGTTACGGGGAACCGGGTGCATCATTGCTGCTCACAGGCCTGGCGCCAGCGGCCCATGGTGGCAATAGAACAGGGCGTGTTTTCACCGGAGACAAATCGGCAGATTTTCTTGTCCGCTGTCTTCATGATGTGGGTATTGCAAATCAGCCCAATTCCGATTCCTTAGATGACGGGCTGGAACTAGTAAATGCTTATATGACGCCCGTGTTGAAATGTGTTCCCCCGGGGGACAAACCGAAGCCGGACGAACTGAAACAGTGTGCTCATTATCTTTCCGCCGAACTGGTCCTTCTGAATAATGTGAAATGCATCCTTGCCCTGGGGAAGATTGCTTTTGATGCCTGCCTGAGATTTTTTCGCACCCAGTATGATTTTCTCATGAAAGATTACCCGTTCGGCCACGGGAATGAGTTTGTTCTTCAGAATGGTATAACAGTTGTGAGCAGTTATCATCCCAGCCCGAGGAATGTAAATACAGGCAGGCTGACCCATCCCATGATGATTGAATTACTGGAGCAGGTAAAGGGAATCGTCCGGTGAAAAAAACTGTCATTTTACTTGCGTTTGCCATCTGCTCAAATCTTTTCGGTGGAAAGCGGCTTACGCTGGAAGATGTAACGGGAGAATCTCCCTTTGAAATTGCCTCTTTGGGAAAAATCGTCTGGATATCAGGTGAAGATGCCTACACATTTCTGAAACAATCCAACGATGTCCGGTCCCTCTACAGGGTCGATCTTATGACAGATGATACCACGTTATTTCTGGATGGAGAGCAGTTAAAGTTCAGCGGTTCACCTGTTGTGGTGACGAACTACAGCTTTAGTCAGGACGGACATAAGATACTGATACAGACTGACCGCGAAAAAATATGGCGGCGGACTAACTGGGGTACATACTGGATTTACAATAGAGAAACTGCTGAAATGGTTCCCGTTTCAAAAAATAACCAGCGTCTGCGGAATGTCAAATTTTCCCCTGACGGAAAGATGGTGGCGTATGTCCGGGAGGATAACAATCTCTACACTTTCGAGATTGGCCGGAAGAGGGAGAGACAATTAACCAGGACGGGCACAGATGTGGTGCTCAATGGTCATTTCGGCTGGGTCTACGAGGAAGAATTTTCTATCTATGACGCTTACCGGTGGTCACCTGACAGCAAGACTATTGCCTATTGGGAAGAGAACCAGTCTCGTGTGCCCGTTTTTACAATGATTAATGAATTAGAACTGTATCCTGTGATGACGGAGATCCGTTATCCCAAAGCCGGGCAGACCAATCCCACCATGAGAATCGGCGTAGTAAAGGCCACTGGCGGAGCAACCCGCTGGATGGATATCGGTGACAATCGTGACATGTACTATCCCAGAATCTACTGGCACTCGTCAGAGCAGCTTCTTGTGATGCGAATGAGGCGGCTTCAGAACCGGTGGGACCTCCTTATCTGCAACCCCAAATCCGGCAAGAAAAAGCAGGGGCTTATGGAGATGGATGAGAATGGTTGGGTAAGTGTACATGACAATTACAGGTTTTTGGAAAAAGACGAAATAGTCTGGATATCTGAGAGATCGGGTTACCAACATCTTTACCGCCATACGCTGAAGGGTGAAGAGTTGGCCCAGTTGTCAGACGGGCAGTGGGAAGCAACTCGAATTGTTCATCTGGATGAGGAGAGAGGTGTTGTCTATTTCATGGCCAACAAGGCGTCCGTGGCGGAAAGCCACCTATACAGCGTTTCATTCGACGGAACTGGTTTGAAGCAGTTGACAACGGAGAAAGGGAATCACAGCGTCCAATTTTCATCNTNNGGGAGAGTACTTCGTGGACAGCTATTCATCCGTCTCTCAGCCGAGCAAAATTGTTTTGAAAAAGCNGGANGGCACTACTGTTCGCATTATAAANGAAACAGAAAAAAANCAGTTTGATGACTACGACTGGTCGATCCCNCNNTTCGTCACATTCAAGACTCACGACGGAGCCGCNACACTGGACGGCATTGTCANNCTGCCTGTNGGATATAAGAAGGGAAAAAAGTATCCCATGATGGTGTATGGCTACGGGATGCCGGGGACACAGATCGTCCGAGACAGGTGGGGCGGGCTATGGAATCAGTTCCTTGCGCAGGAAGGATTTATTGTTTTTTCCATGGACGCCCGCGGTATGAGCGGCAGGGGAGAGGCGTTCAAGAATCTCAGCTACGGTGATATGAGCCGTTATCTTGCGAAAGATAATGTTGCTGGTATCGATTACATGGTTCGGGAGTGGGGTGCTGATCCCGACAGAGTCGGTGCATGGGGCTGGAGTGGGGGCGGATATTTCACCGGCCTCATGCTTACCAAGAACGGTTCGTACTTCAAGGCCGGCGTATCGGTGGCACCGGTCATGGACTTCAGGCTTTACGACACTATCTACACCGAGCGATCCATGGGGCTACCTCAGGATAATGAGGCGGGTTACGATTCCACTTCTGTTTTTTCCTACGTGGATAATCTACAGGGACATCTTCTGGTTATCCACGCCACGGGTGACGACAATGTTCATTCACAGAACACGACACAACTAGTAGAGAAGTTCGTAAACGCTAAACAGCCGCTTGAAGTGTTCTACTATCCCAACCGCGACCACGGCATTCGTGGCGGGAATTCTAGGATACACCTCTATACCAAAATGTTCAACCACCTCCGGGAACATCTCCTGGAAAAGTAATCCAACTTTCTAACTGTTACAGGTAGCGGCGGTCAGACGGACTGCAAATGCTTGATAATCTCATTTGCAGCATTATGACCGTTAGTGCAGTGGAGGCCTCCGCCGGGATGAGTTGCTGCACCACACAGATACAGGTTCCCGACTGGAGTAAGATATTGCGCACTGTCGATGGTCGGCCGCATAAAGAAGAACTGGTCCAGCATCATTTCGCCCTGGTTCAGGTTTCCCTCCGTCAGTCCATATCTACTCTTCATGTCTTCGGGGGTCAACACTTCCTGATGCTCAATGAGGCTACGAAAGCCGGGAGCGTATTGCTCTAAGACATCAGACACACGAATGCCCAGTTCATGGCGGGCCGATTGCCAGTCCGTGCCGCGAAGGTGGTACGGTGCGTACTGTACAGTGGCGGAGAGAACATGCTTTCCGGCTGGGGCGAACGACTTTTCCCTAAGGGAGGAGACGGTAAATTCTATCCATGGCTCCTTAGATATACGGCCGTATTTGGAAGCGTCTGATGCTTTTTCAATATAACTGAGTGACGGACTGATTGATACTATGCCTTTAAGTAGTTCCTNATGGAGGCCATCAAAATTTGGTAATTCTTTCAGGGNATAATGAACCCGNGCCGTGGCACCGCGCATTTTAATATTTTTGATCCGCCGGGAGAANTGAGGTGACAGCCGGTCGTTGCCTACAAGTCCTTGAAAGGTTGTCTTTGGATCGAGGGNAGANACGACACAGTGAGATTCAACTTCCTCACCGTTTTTCAAGGTGACACCGACAGCGGTACCGTTATCCACAGTGATATTTTNCACTTCAGATCCGGTGAGCAGTTCAACGCCATAACTTTTAGCAGACGACTCAAGTGCCGACACCAGTTTTTCCGTNCCGCCATCAATGAAATTTACCGGCCGGATGGATCCTCCCGTTCCTACATGGTTGTGAAGGAAAACGAAAGCTGTCCCCACGGCCATGGGCCCCTGGTTCATGTGGCGGATACCGGCTACGGCCAGGGTACCCCGAAGTGGTTCTGATTCAAACCACTCATCCAGCAGTTCAAGCATACACATGGGTAGAATCCGGAGCAGCTCCACCANCGCCTTTCGGCCATGTTTTCGATACGGGGCCAGCATGGGCTTCATGGAAAGGAAGGAGGAGAGGTCCAGCTCAGGAATAGGCAGTGGNGTCATACCGTAGAGGGGCTNCAGGAAGTCGGTAAGCATGGCGACCTTGTTACAGAATGCGGGCCACTTATCGGCATCGGATTGGGAGAATTGGGCGATGGACNTGACAGTTTCATGAGAATCTGAGCTTAGCGTTAANACTTTACCGCTACCGGCGGGGGTGGTAACACCACTATTTGAAGAAGTGAATCTAAGACCGTGGTTTTCGAGCTCGAGTTCGGAGACAACTTGTTCATTAATCCACGGAACTGAATCGATNACTGTGTTGNTTTTATATCCGTCAGCGAATTGTTCCGTTGACGCCAGCCCTCCGACCGTATCGTTTTTCTCCAGCAGAACAACCTTTCGACCGCTCTTGCCCAGGCAGGCAGCGGTCGTGAGGCCGTTCACACCTCCACCCACCACTATGGCGTCGTACCGTTTCACCGCCACTCCTTCAGGATTTTCTTAGCAGCCATCTCACCGGGAGCACCGGTAATACCGCCGCCGGGATGAGTGCCTGAACCGCACTGGTAAAGGTTTTGCACTGGTGTTCTGTAGTCAGCCCATTTCACCACGGGACGGAGGAAGAATAGTTGCTGTAAGGCCAGTTCTCCATGGAAGATATTTCCTTTCGTGAGGCCGAACGTATTTTCCATGTCCAACGGTGTGATTACTTGCCTGTGGAGTATGATATCTTTGANATTGGGTGCAAATCTTGTCAGGGCATCCACCACAGCATCTCCAAATGCTTCCCGCTTCTGGTCGTCCCAGCCGCCCTTAATGTTGTAAGGGGCGTACTGNACAAAACAGGACATAACATGTTTACCCGGCGGCGCCATGTCAGGATCGAGGACGGAGGGGAGAACAATATCGATGTAAGGCTGGCGGGAAAAATTACCGTGTTTTGCATCATCATAAGCTTTTTCGATATAGTCAATGTCAGGTGAAATAGATATGGCACCGTTAAGGTGTGGACCTTTGCCTGGCAGACATGTGAAATCGGGAAGCCCGTCCAAAGCGAGGTTCACTTTACCGGAGGAGCCTCGAATCCTGAAATTTTCAACGGATTGGACGAAATCGGCAGGGAGGTCGCTGGATCCNATAAGGTTAAGGAATGTCTGTTTTGGATCGAGTCCAGAAACCACCACGTTTGCCTCAAACTCGTCGCCNTTTTCCAGGGCAACGCCCACAGCACGACCATTCTTAACCACGATCTGACTCACAGGCGTTTCTGTCATGATCTCNGCACCGAAGTGTTCGGCTGATCGGGCAAGGGCCATACTGACAGCACCGGTACCTCCCCGCTGAAATCCCCAGGCACGGAAAACACCATCAATATCACCCAAGTAGTGATGAAGCATGACGTAGGCTGAGCCCGGAGACCTTATCCCCATAAATGTGCCGATGATACCGCTGGCAGACATGGTGGCCGTCAAAGGTTCGAACTCAAACCATTCATCCAGAAAATCGGCGCAACTCATGGTCATCATTTTTGTCAGATGCTCAAATTTTTCCTGACCCAGAGAGCGGAAATGTTTACCAAGGTCCAGAAGGGTAGATGCGCCTGACCAGCCCAGTTTTGTTGGATCAGGTGCGATGGTCTGGAGGATGGGGCGGACTGANAGACCTATCTGGCTCATAGTCTTTCCAAATCTGTCATAAGCTTCNGCNTCGTTGGGAGAGTGACGGTACAGTTCCCGGCGGGTAAGATCGTGNTCNGCCCACCGGATAAGATAATCGCCTTCCAGCGGGGTAAAAGTGCTTTCCAGCGGGACCAATTCCAGTCCGAATTTCGGGAGTTGGAGTTCCCGGATAATCTCCGGTTTTAATAAACTGACCACATATGAAAAGACTGAAAATTTAAAACCAGGGAAAATCTCTTCAGTTACAGCGGCACCACCGAGAACGTGGCGTTTCTCAAGCACCAGCACCTTTTTTCCGCCCCGGGCGAGATAAGCCGCGGTGGTAAGACCGTTATGGCCTCCGCCGACGACAATGGCGTCATACTTCCGGTTTACGGACATGACCGTTTCCTTTCCGGATCGAAGAAGGGTGTTTTTACCACCCTGGCCGGGGTTGTATTTCGGAAGTGCTCAACTTTTACTTCAAACTGCAGTGGTGTCCCTTCCCGGGCGTAGGCCGACTTTAGATGTCCCAGCGCGATATACTTTTTCAGGATAGGTGACCAGCATCCACTGGTAGCGTAACCCACCTGCTGGTTGCCACTGTAGATAGGGGTGGAGGTCCGCCACGCCATACCTGGGAGTTGAGGCGGGAGCCCAACTTTCCGGTAAAGCTTCTCCAGCGGTTCCCACTCAATTTCGATGCCTCTCAATTGCCATTCCGGGTCCCGTTCATACTCTTGCAGGAGCGCCTTCCTGCCGATAAAATCCTTCTTCTTCAGTTTTACAGTCCAGCCGAGCCCCAGTTCAAATGGTGATGATTTCCTCAAATCAATTATAGCGTGCTGGGCTGATATATAGTCAACGTCCAGCAGGATGAGGGCAGCTTCAATGCGTACCATATCCAGAGCGTGGAGACCGGTCGGTGTGATACCGTAAGGTGCACCCGCTTCCATGAGGCAGTCCCAGAGCTTTAGAGCGTTTTCCTTTGGAGTCCACAGTTCATACCCCAGATCGCCTGTGTAGCCGGTACGGGAAATCATAAGAGGGATATCACCTGCGCGGCGATTCGTGAGCCAGAAGAACTTCAGGTCATCAATATTCTTATCGACTATATCATTCAATATAGCGCGGGAATTGGGTCCCTGCAGGGCAAGGGAGGCGGTCTCTTCGGAATCTTCGGATATATCTACATCCATGCCTGAAGCGTTATGTGTGAGCCACTCCAGGTTCGGCTCCGCACTGGTGATACGGAAACGATTCTCTTCAAGCCTCTGGACAGTGCCGTCATCTATCTGCTTACCGGCATCATCGCACCACGGTGTGTACATCACCTGATGGACTTTGCAGAGGCGAATATTCCTGGTTACAAGTCGGTCAAGAAACCGCTCCGAATCGGGACCTACAATCATATATTTATGCAAAGGGGTGATATCAAGAAGGGCCGCTTTGGTCCTGACAGCGAAATATTCCACATCGTGGGTGAGATCATATGAAGTGGCGGAAAGGTAACCCGACCAGCGTCGCCACTCCTGAGGCTGGTTCAGGACAGATGTACGATCATGAAATGGAGTCAATTTGAGCGAGGTGGCACCGGTGAACTGCGTCTGAATGGAGATGCTCATGGACAAATGGGGCCGGGAAATCTACCGTGATCATGTGTGATCTGCAATCAGCAGTCATTCATAATTCATATAACAGATTAAAGATTTTCTTGTAATAGAATATAATTTTTAGACATTCTTCTGATTTAAGACTACATTGATTGTGAGGATGAGGTAGGCGTGAGCCTATGGGGCACCTTGCATAAGTAACCTTTGGGTGCCGGATGTGATGAAAATCAGATTAGTCACACTATCATTTCTTCTCTCTTCA
>PBTS01000002.1:0-37097 GCA_002729175.1 Fidelibacterota bacterium | reverse complement strand
ATGAACGGACCACTGTTTACGATTACAACATCGATGGAAAGGTTTCCCGATATCAGTTTCTGTCTGTTGATAACACTCCTTTTGGTCAGATCGAGTATGACTATTTTGAAGAAGGATTGGTGAAAAAAGAGTTGTGGACGGATCTACTGGCCGGTCAAACAGTCCGCGTCTTTAAGTACCGATTCAATCCTATCTCCCGTGAGTATACCATGGTAGAGCATGATGCCAGGGGTGAAGAAGTGAGTCGTGTAGGGATTACTTTACCGAGAAAGTCTATCACCTCCGGGTGGTCTCCATCGGATACTTCTACTGATATCCCCGGTAATCGGTTGGAGGAAAGTTCTGAGATTATCGAAGATATTCTCATGAGAAAAGCGGAAGGGTGGAACCCGGACCAGTCTTTGGGAAAGCTTATGGATCCCAAAGTGCTTACTTCCCCCGATCTCATTACCATGAAANCCGGTGATANACTCAAAGTCGAACTTATTCAGATTACAGATGAATATGTTCGCTTTATGCTTTCCGGTGAACATGANGTNCTCACCTTGCCACTAACACGGGTGACTGAGATAGAACGTCGAGACGGCGAAATCCTCTATCCAGTGATCTATCGCTGAACTCCCCGTCCTTGCACTGGAAGGGAAGGGCGGGTTATATTCGNGCAGACATGCGTCTGACCTCGGCGGCATTTTTATCTTTATTGGTTTGTCTATCGGCACAGGAATANCCTCCGCCGACTAGTCTTGTTACCATTCCNACGGCCGGCGGCNTGGTGAGAGGTGCNTTTTCGGCGGATATGCGTNTGCAGCGAAACGGCGGTCTTACCACATCACTGGCTGTTGGACTATCAGACCGATTCATGTTCGGACTATCCTATGGAGCCAGCAACCTAATNGGCGATGATGANCCTGTCCCGTATCCNCGGCCTGAGGTGATCCTGAAATACCGGCTCATCGATGAAGGAGTAGCGTTCCCGGGTATTGCTTTCGGTATCGATACTCAGGGGTTTGGCAATTACAATGANGCAGATTCCTTAAATCGGTATGAAATNAAAGGGTATGGTGCCTATTTGACTGCNAGCAAGAACTGGCGCACACCATTAGGAAATCTTGGTATACATCTTGGGGCCAACTATAATTTCACGGAAAATGTTGATGAGGATGACGATCCNAATCTTTTTGCCGGATTTGATTTTGAATTCAATCCTGAGTTTTCATTCTTGATGGAGTACAATGCCGCCCTCAATCAAAATGACATGACTGCCGAGACNCTGGCNTTAAGTAAAGGGGGATACCTCAATGCCGGCCTGCGCTGGTCTCTTTTCCAAAACTTGCACCTTGACCTTCATTTTAATAATCTGCTTTTTGATGAGGAAAAAGTGAGCTATTTCAATCGTGAANTCAAGGTTACCTATATCGAATATTTTTAGCTTCGGGCTCGTTTCTCTCTGACNACNGTAATTNATATCTTTTTCGTATGAAAGATCTCACNGAGTCGAAAGTATCTTCAGAACAGATTTTCTCAGGGCGCCTTCTTGACGTCCGCCGNGATGAAGTTTCTCTTCCTGAAGGAGGAACATCTGTCAGAGAATATATCCGCCATCCCGGTGCCGTTGTGATGATCCCTATTCTCNCTGATGGAAAAATTCTTCTCATCCGTCAGTTCCGCTATCCTATGGGTGATGTGGAGATAGAATTGCCGGCGGGAAANATCGATCCCGGAGAAGAAGTAGAAGAAACGCTTCAACGGGAGTTAAAAGAAGAGACAGGTTATAAGGCCGGGAAAACTACTTTCATNACTGAGATACATCCCTGTATCGGTTACAGCAATGAGCGAATGTGGCTNTACCTGGCTGAAGATCTTCAGTATAGTGAGGCAACTGGTGATGAAGATGAATTCATTGAACTGATGCCTACCGGTCTCGATGATGCNATGGNNATGGTGCAGTCAGGGGAAATCACCGATGTAAAGGCAGTCATCGGCCTTTTCTGGGCCGAAAAAGTGCTAAANGGACAATGGAAGCCATCACAGGCAAAAAAAGCCTGACCGACTCAATCCGCCAGCTCGCNTTGGAGCTCGGTTTCCATAAGGTGGGGATTGCGCGGGCCGAATCGCCTCCCGANGACGGTGCNCATCTTGAAAATTGGCTTGGTTTCGGCTACCACGCCACCATGGATTGGGTGATGAGTCGTAAGNACGAAAGGGCCAATATCAAGACCTACTTTCCNGNAGCCAAATCGGTGGTGTGNGTNGCNATGAACTACTACTACGGTGAATCGGAAGGCGATATGAAAATCTCAAATTATGCCTGGGGANAAGATTATCATAAGGTGCTCAAGAATCGATTGAGGCAGCTTNTTCANACCGTTCAGGAACTTNAACCAGATGTTNAGGGCATCGCATGTGTTGANACCTCGCCTGTTATGGAAAAGTCGTGGGCTCAGCGAGCCGGTCTAGGTTGGGTCGGTAAGCACACCAATCTCATCAGCAANGACTATGGTTCATGGNTCTTCCTGGGNGAGCTGATTCTCGATNGCGAATTGGAGTATGATTTGCCTTTTTCAGAAGACCTCTGTGGNACCTGTACCGCNTGTATCGATGCCTGCCCCACAGACGCCATNGTNGAAGANTATCTTCTCGATTCAAATCGGTGCATCTCATATCTGACAATCGAGCATCGCGGCAATCTTCCAGAAGAGATGACGAATCAGCTCCACGGCTGGATCTACGGTTGTGATATCTGTCAAGAAGTTTGTCCTTGGAACATCAAGTTTGCCCAGAAAAGCAGTGAAGATTCCTTTGCGCCTCAGCAAGAAATTGTAAAGAAAACAAAAGTAGAATGGCAGGCCTTAACTGAGGATGACTATCGCCGAACATTTAGGAACAGTGCTGTGAAACGGACTAAATTTGAGGGGCTGAAAAGAAATATTTCAGCTTGTAATCAGGAATAATATTCTGCTCAAAATATAATCTTAATCGTTCTTATGAACGGTTAGGTCACTGATCAAAAGGAGGAGGTTATGCCAAAAGTTGGAGTTGTGCTGTCAGGTTGCGGTGTCTATGATGGGACTGAGATTCACGAGTCGGTCATTACGCTGCTTGCCTTGAACCGTGCCGGCGCGGAAGTCCAGTGTATGGCTCCTGACATGGATCAGCTGCATGTGATCAATCATCTGACCGGAGAAGAGGTCACTGGCGAAACAAGGAATGTTCTTGTGGAAGCAGCCCGTATCGCTCGCGGCGACATCGTGGATATTGCAACAGTCAAAAGCGGTGATCTTGACGCTCTCATTTTTCCCGGCGGGTTTGGCGCTGCCAAGAATCTCTGTGACTTTGCCGTCAAAGGGATAGACTGCAGTGTCAATCCCGAAGTGTTACGTCTGACTAAAGAGATGGTATCCGCAAAGAAGCCTGTTGGAGTAGTCTGTATAGCGCCCGCACTCATGGCCAAAGTGATGGGAGACGCGGATGTGAATGTCAATCTCACCATAGGCACGGATGAAGAGACTGCCTCAGCTTTGGAAGGAATGGGGGCTACTCACGTTTCCTGTCCTGTACAGGAGTTCGTTATTGACCGGGAGAATAAGGTCGTTTCTACGCCGGCCTACATGCTGGCAAACCAGATTTCTGAAGCGGCTGAAGGAATTGAAAAACTTGTCCAGGAAGTTTTGTCGCTTGTGGATTAGCTGGCTAAAGCGTTTCAGGGCTTGAAAAAGGTAGCGTCTAAAAGTGAACTCAGTCCGGGATGTGGTAAGGTGATGTTTGTTGATGATAGACCAATTGCCCTTTTCAACCTGTGTGGAGAGTTTGTTGCCATTGATAACAAGTGTCCCCATCGCGGTGGTTCACTAGGTGATGGAGAAATTGTAGATGACGTCGTTGCCTGTCCGTGGCACGGATGGGAATTCAACTGCAGAACCGGTAAGGCTGTGGAGAATGATGCTATCTCTGTCCGAACTTATGATATAGAAAATCGGTCCGATGGCATATTTATAAAGGTTGGTTGAGATGGGAATGTTCAAAGAACGTCTCAAAGGTTTTACTGGAACCGCGCCTATTTTTCCGCTCCCCAATGTCGTTTTTTATCCAAAAATGTTCTTTCCATTGCACATTTTTGAGTCACGTTATAGGCAAATGGTGGCTGATGCCGAGAACGGTGAAAAGATGCTCTGTATGGCACTTCTGAAGCCCGGATACGAAGAAGACTACGAAGGGGCGCCCCCTATCCACACGATTGGAACACTCGGTTACATGGAGTTCAAGAACGACCGCTCTGATGAAACGTCTGACCTTTTACTGGTGGGGGTCACCAAAGTGAAAATTAGCGAGGTAGAATCAAATCATGATTACCGCATTGCTGATCTTGATCCCATCTCTGAATCGAGAGGCGAAGAAGACACGGAACTTTTGAAGGAAAAAGTCTTTCGCGGATTCGAGCGGATGTCAGCTCGGAGCGGCTTTCTTCAAATTCCAAAACAGTTCAGGGACGTCATTGATTTTGAGATGGCTGTCAATTTTTTGGCGTCCCATTTGCCCATTGACGGTGAGGAGAAGCAGAAGATGCTTGAACTGGATGATGTATCCCTCAGGGCGAAAATCCTCGTACAGTTTATGGAGAGTGGGATCGGAATGGAAGAGATGGGCGTGTTTGGATCTATTGCGCCCGGTGATCCGAGGCTGAACTGAACGTCCTAGCCTGAGGCTCCTTCTCCCGATAGACCCAGATCCTCAGCTTTTTCTTTCAGCGCATCAATAATGAACTGGATGTGTTCGTCCAGTGTAACATCCAGCTCTTCCGGCCCTTCGTACACCTCTTCCCGATTCACGGAAGCTGCGAAACTTTTCTGTTTTAGCTTTTTCTTTACCGATTTTACCTTCACATCGTGAATTGATTTTGACGGTCGAACGTAAGTGACGGCAAACATAAAACCGCTAATCTCATCTACGGCATAAAGTGCTTTCGCCATGAGACTCTCTCTGGGAACACCGGTATAGTTGGCGTGCCCCATGATGGCAGTGGTCAACTCTTCGGGATAACCGTTCTCCTTGAGAATTTTATTTCCCACAAAGGGGTGTTCCTCCATGGTAGGATATTTTTCATAATCGAAATCGTGGAGGAGGCCTGTCATTGCCCAAAGCTCCTCATCTTCGCCGTATTTCTGTGCCATTTTGCGCATTACCTGTTCCACAGCCAGTCCATGGCGTCTCAGGGAATCTGATTCGGTATACTCACAAAGCAAGTTCCAGGCATCTTCTCGTATCGGCATTGGCAAGTCTCCTCAGTTTAGTTTGTCAGGATAGAAAGTTTACGGAGGGCATCGTGCCAGGCGAAAATCTTTTTGTCCCTCACCTTGGCCGTCATGACCGGGTGGAACTGTTCATCTCTTTCCGTGACGGAACCCAAGGGAGTGCCGAAGACACTGTGTGCCACAAGACGAGCCACGCCGAGAGCAGTCATATCTTTGCCTGAGGTAGTTGCAATGTCGGTTCTAAGGATATCGGCAATGAACTGTAGCAGAGATGTCCGGGAGGATCCCCCTGAAGCAACTATGTCCGCCAGTTCGATCTTTGCCTCTTTTTGGATGACTTCACAGATATCATTTACGAGAAAACCGATGGACTCCATGCCTGCCCGGACTAGTTCATCTGGATCGGATTTTCGATCCAGCCCGAAAAACTGTGTCTCAAATTCTCCGGTCCAGTATGGTGCTGATATGCCGTTTAAGCCTGACACTATAATGCCATCCGTTTCTGTACTACAACGGTTGTCCCAGTTCATTTCATCATGGGTGATGCCAAAATATCCTTCCAGCCACTTAAAGAGGGACCCCACACTATTAATGGTCCCTTCTAACAAAAAATGGATAGAATCATCAGATGAAAAGAGGACATTGCTGAGAAGGGAGGGGACCACCAAAGGTGTTTCGCCGCTGTTCACCAGCACCGATCCGGACGTCCCGAAATTCAGGGCCACGTCACCTTTTTCCCACCGCCCCTGACCAATGAGAGATGCTTGCTGGTCGCCCATAACGCAAAGGAGAGGTATTTCGTTTCCGTCAATTGTTATAGTACCATAATTATGACATGTAGGAACGATGTGGGGGAGACAGTTTTTCATTACTTCAAACAGATCAAGCAGATGGTCATCCCACGCCAATGTGGAGAGATTCATAAGCAGAGACCTCCCGGCAATAGATTGGTCTATGTTACTGCTTCCAGTGAGGCGGTGCGCAACAAAAGCACTCAAAGGGCCAAAAAAAAGAGTTCCTTTTTTAACCCCATTATTTATTACATCGTTTGATTTTACAGTATGAAGAAATTTCGGCCCTCCAAAATGACCGGTGAGGGGAATGCCTGTTAGTTGCTGAATATCTGCCGATTCATGAGCCATTCCTTTCACCAGCTCCGTTGCTCTGGAGTCTTGCCAGCTCATGGCGGGCGCTTTTGGTTCGCCATCATCTTTTCCCCAGAACAAGAAGGTTGATCGTTGAAAGGCCATCCCAACAGCGGCAATGGTCAACGACCGGGAAGCGGCCTCAGCCGCTATCCGTTCCATGACTTTGCGACATGCATAAGCAATTTCACCGGCATCGCACTCAACCCAACCACGGCGGGGTCGCTTCACTGTGTGCCGAATTTTTTGAGTGTGAAGCTGTTCCAGCGATTCATTAAAAAGGAATCCTTTGGTGGCGGACGTTCCTTGATCCACCACGATAATGCAGGGGCGGCTCATAAACTGCATGGGCACAACCCGTATTGGCGGGATATGGAGAAAGGTGAAAAGTTAAGAGATGGTAATCCCGTAGGTTTCCTCGAACTCTTCTGTGGGTATCATCCTGATGGCGTCCCAAGTGAGCTTATTACAAACCCGAGCACAAATCTGGCAACCAATGCATTCATCGAAACGAACCTGAACCGGCGGAATGAGAATATTGTATTTCTCGTAGAGGACGGGCCCTATGCAGTCCACAGGGCAAAAGGGGACGCAGACTTGGCAACCAGTGCAGTTGTCTTCATCAACTACAGCCATGAGTTTTGGTTTCTTTTTCTTGCGTCCGGGATCTTCAGCAAGTTCTGGTACAGGTTTGTAGTGGTCGTACAGTTTTGCCATGTTTGATGAGAATCAGTCTGAGTCTCACTCAGAAATTATGCCACTGTCTCAGCACATTCAAAGAGAAACTGCTATTTCAAGCACTTTATAAAAACAATAATATCAGTTGAAAAAAGTTTTTACATGTCGTTTGGCTCAAACTAAATTTTTGGCGAGAACCTTTGTGGTTTGAGACAATTAGAATATTAGGAGGCAAAGATGACCTACATTATCACTGAGCCATGTGTTGGTGTGTGTGATACAGCATGTGTTGAAGTTTGTCCAGTGGATTGCATTCACGGACCGGAAGATCCAAAGGGTGCCGGCGCGGAAGCGAAGGCTGATGGTTTTGATCCTGATGGGAAACAGCTTTTTATTGATCCCGAGGAGTGCATTGATTGTGGCGCATGCGAACCTGAGTGCCCAGTTGAAGCCATATTTGAAGAAAGTGAAGTTCCTGAGGAATGGTCGAAATATACTGCGCTCAATTATCAGTTCTTCGGACAAGAACCTTAAGGAAGAACCGAACCGATCTTTCAACGGTTGTTCATTTTTGAACAACCGTTTTTCATGTCTGGAAAGTACGCTAATCTCAAATAACCATGATCAAAAATGAAATAATGGAACGTCTGAAGGAGGTGAAGTATCCAGGTTTCAGCCGGGATATCGTCTCCTTTGGTATTGTGAAAAATGTTGATGTGGAGGGTGACTCTGTCAGGATCAATCTTCAGATGTCCTCCGCCAGCGATGAGAGTCAGAAAGAAATCTGCGGAAGAGTGAAAGCGACACTTGAAGAAAGTTTCTCAGATGTTGATGTGCAGGTAGCTCAGGCTGCTCCCGGACCTACAGCGACGCAACAAGCGGAACTGATTCCTGATGTGAAGCACACTATTGCCGTGGCTAGTGGAAAAGGGGGTGTCGGCAAGTCAACAGTGGCGGTGAATATTGCCGCCGAACTCATGAATCGGGGCCGTACCGTGGGGCTCCTTGATCTCGACATTTATGGCCCCAGCCTTCCTATCCTGCTCGGAATAAACGACAGGCCATCCATGACGCCAGAAAAGAAACTGATTCCGCTGGAAAAATACGGGATGAAGATTATGTCTTTCGGTTTCATCAGCGGCAACGATACACCCGTCATTTGGCGCGGCCCTATGGTAGCAAGAATGACGGAACAATTTTTTGGTGACGTTCTCTGGGAGAGCCTGGATTATCTGATACTCGATCTTCCGCCAGGAACGGGAGACATTCAACTGACTCTCGTTCAGAAACTGAAAATTTCTGGTGCCGTTATCGTTACAACCCCGCAAAATTTGGCTATTTCTGATGTCCGAAAAGGGGCCGATATGTTTGGAAAAGTTCAAACACCTGTTCTGGGTGTGGTAGAGAATATGTCCGGCTATGTTGTGTCGGGATTTGTGCGGGATAAAGACGGTAATCTCATGACCGAAGGTTCGGTATCTTTCGCCAAAAGAGACAGCTTCCGAGACGTGGATGTTTCGAAGGACGGGAAGTTTGAACTTGAGATTGATCTGTTCAAGCGCGGTGGCGGTAAATCTGAGAGTGAGAGGCTAAATGTCCCTCTTCTGGGCGAGATTCCCATTTCTCAGGAGCTGATGGAAGCGTGTGATGAAGGGACGCCCATCGTTGTTAAGGACAGACAATCACGTATCAGTCACGTCTTTTCGTTCATTGTGGACAAGATTGAGGACGCCGTAGCCTGAGCGCTTCTCATCTCCTCTCTTTCTCACTTCAATGTTAACACTTCTTCTAACGTTTACTCTCTGCCTTTTTGGGGCGTTATTTCCGCTTTTTCTCTGGATCGTGGATAGAGAAAAACTGGGAATCAACATTCATCGATTTGTCCTCAGTCTGGCACTTTCAGCAGCAACTGGGGGTATATTGCTCACTTTTTCGTTGGGGCTGGAGCGGACTCTCATGGTGGCCGGGTTTGTCTGGCTAATCTCTCTCTTTGCCATCACACTCTTTTTCTGGAGAAGGCCATGGGCTGCAAGTTGGGTAGTCACCATTTCTTCAATGGTTGGTACTATTTTTATCGCCCGGATTTTAGAACACTTAATCAACGCAGATCTGATCTCCCTCCTGGTGTTAATTCTGGGTGGTTTGATACTTTCCGGTTCACTGTTTGCCATGATTCTCGGACACTGGTATCTGAATGTGGTAAATCTTCCGATCTCTTTGCTTCGGTCTGCTACAAAATCGATTTTGTTTTTTTTGTCATTAAGAGCGGTGTGGAATGTCTTCGCCCTTTTTTCACAGTCCGTGAATGCCAACGGATTTGAAATGTCACTCACTGAGTTTCTCTGGACATTGGAAGGTATTTTTCTATGGTTCGGGATTTTTTTCGGTACCCTTTTACCGTTGGTTCTGTCATATCTTGCCCTCCGGACGGTGGCCATCCATTCTACTCAGTCTGCAACCGGTCTTCTTTACGTATTGGTCATATCAGTTCTTATGGGGGATCTTTTCTACAAATTCTATTCAATCCAGTATGCCTTATTTCTCTGATGGCGTCAGTTTCGAAAGAGTGCAAAGAGTGCGGGAAATACTATAGTGGAGATGCCAATGGAAAAGAGATCATTTGCCCGAATTGCGAAAATGAGACCATTCAAGTTTCGGCAAAAAAATGGTCTTTCGATGTCTGTACTTGCTGTAATTGCAATCAGTTTTACCGCCGGAAAGATTTCAATCAACTTCTGGGATGCCTGATTATCATTGTGGGTGCTCTTTTTGTGCCGGTTACGTACGGACTCAGCCTTGTTGTTGTTTTGCTGGTAGACTTAATTCTCTATCGGCGGGTTGCAGAATTGATAGTTTGCTACAAGTGCGGCGCCGAGTTCCGTGGTTTTGGTCCAATCCCGGAGACAGTAGAATTGTTTAATCACCACATTGGCGAACTATATGAAAGTTGAGGTCAACTTGAAAATCGGATTTTCGCGAAGTAACTTTCCAAGCTAATGACGGGAATGAATATAGAGGAAGAACTAAAAAGTCAGGTAGAATCAGCGGGTAACCTGCCTTGCCATATTGCTATTATTATGGACGGCAACGGTCGTTGGGCGAGAAGCCGAAAACTCCCGAGGATCGCAGGGCACAAGGAGGGGATCAATTCTGTAAGGGAGATTACCCGAGCATGCGGTGAGATGGGAATCGGTTATCTCACGCTCTATACCTTTTCTCAGGAAAACTGGAGCCGCCCCAGAATGGAAGTTTCCGCCCTCATGAACCTTTTGGTTGAAACGATCCGACGTGAAATTGATGAATTAATGGAAAACAATGTCTGTCTCCATGTCATCGGAAGAATGGAGGAACTTCCGGAAAAGCCGCGAGTTGAGATGGAAGAGGGAATCAGACGGACCGCCGAAAACAACGGTCTAAATCTGGTGCTCGCACTAAACTACGGCGGCAGAATTGAGATTCTTGATGCTGTTACCAGACTTTGCCAGGAACAACAAGATGGACTGGATTTTTCTGAATTGACGGAACAGGTTTTCGAAAAATACCTCTATACCGAAGGAATGCCAGACCCTGATATGGTGATCAGGACCAGCGGTGAATCGAGGGTAAGTAATTTTCTTTTGTGGCAGATGGCCTATTCTGAAATAATCATTACTTCCACGCTCTGGCCTGCTTTTCGTAGGAAGGAGTTGTATGAAGCGATTCTTGTCTTCCAGTCCAGGGAACGCAGATTTGGGAAAGTGTCCGAGCAATTACCGGAAGCCTGACAATGAAGTTCAACTTTTTTTCTCTCGCGGTCACAATTTCGTTAGTTTCAATTCTATCAGCTCAAGGATTGACTCCCATAAAAATTGCCGGTGTAGAAGTTGAAGGAAACAATATTACAACGGCAACTGTGGTAAAATACACTTCGGGAATTTTGGAAGGGAAAGAGATGGTGCCCGGTGATTTTGGTAAATCTGTCAAAAAACTGTGGGCGACCGGTTTTTTCTCGGACATTCAGATACAACTTGATAAAGAGACTCCGGAAGGTCTTTACATTACAATCATAGTTGAGGAGACACCCATTTTAGGCGATGTAACCTTCGAGGGGGATAAGAAAAAGCGGAGAGACATTGAGGAAGAGCTTGATCTAAAAACAGGCCAAAGGATTCGGCCACATCTACTCAAGGAATCTGTGGAGACGATCAAAAGACTGCTGGCTGAAGACGGATACCTTCGTTCTGAAGTCGATGCATCCCTTTCCGAAGGAGCTATGGATAATGTCAGAGATCTTACATTTAATATCAAAACACGAAATAAGGTGAAGATCGGGAATATACAATTTCACAACAATGAAGCATTTAAGGATAGAAAGCTCCGGAAAGAGCTGAAAGACACAAAGATTCAGAAGTGGTATATGTTTTGGCGTTCGAACTACGACAAGGACAAGTTTCGGGAAGACAAGGGTCTTCTTACGAAATTTTATCAGAAAAACGGTTATAAGGATTTTCGGATTGTTGCTGATTCAATTTCCTACTCAGAAAATGAAAAGAAAATGAGCATCGATTTTTGGGTTCACGAAGGAAATAAATACTATTTCAGAAACTTCACGTGGGAAGGAAACGACCTTTACGAAACTGAAGCGTTGGATTATGCTCTGAATATGCGGAAGGGTGATCTGTACAATTTGGAGGAATTTGAGAAGGCAGTTAATGAAAGAGTTCATGCACTCTACATGGATCGGGGGTACATCTACAGTGCTATTAATCCTCTCTTTACGCCTGTGGGTGAGGATTCTCTCGATGTCCATTTTTCAATCACTGAAAATCACCAGGTTTCTGTGAGGAGATTGAAAATCACCGGAAATGATCGGACAAGGGAGAATGTGATTCGGCGGGAAATGAAGGTGATTCCCGGGGAGGTTTTTAACAGAGAATTGCTCATGCGAAGTGCCAGAGAAGTTTTTATTCTTAACTATTTCGCCGATGTCAGGCCTGATGTGGTTCCGGTGGATGAGGACGAAATCGATATTCTGGTTACTGTGGAGGAGAAATCTTCAGATCAGGCCAATGCAAATATTGGTTATTCGGCGGAGTTNGGTCTCATGGGTGGTGCGGGANTCCAAATGAATAATTTTCGTGGGAAAGGNCAGCAGTTAGCTGTGAATCTGAGTCAAGGTGTTCAGGGGGGTATGCAACGATCTTTTGGATATGGTTTCGGCTATCAAGCTGCCCAGTACAAGAGNNTCTCTTTCAGTTTCACCGATCCCATGGTGAATGACCGTCCAATCCTGNTTGGCTTTTCTGTTTTCTATTATCTTAGNGGACAGAATCGGTACTNTTTTAGTATACCGTTTGATCGTGAGATGCAGGGTGCCAGTTTCAGNATAGGTAAAAGACTGAAGTGGCCAGACAACTACTTCCGCGCGTTTTGGACAATCAGCGCTTCTCAGAAGACCTACANGGGTAATGAGGANGACTTAATCGACTATGGTCTAGCTGGAATCAGCAATAGTGTTGGACTGAGTATTTCCCAGACTGTTACAAGAGATNGCCGTAATCATCCTGANTTTCCTTCCAGAGGCTCAAGCTTTGCATGGANNTCTACCCTATCGGGAGGACCGTTAAGTTCCGAACTGTTGCCTGTACACGAAAATTTNCACAAGCACACTTNGAAGTTTGACTGGTATACCAACCCGTTCTGGAAGGCAGCCATTGTTAGTTCATGGCAGTTTGGTNNAATTAAGGAGCTCAACTCTCGGCACACGGAAAAAACGATTATTCCCATCGATGAGAAGTTCATCATGGGCGGTAGCGGTATCCCTTACGGTACTTTACTTCGTGGATATCAGGACAATTCGGTAGGGCCTTACAAGCGATATCCTATAGGTGGCCGTGTAATGATGAAATATGTGACCGAGCTGAGATTTCCNTTTTCGGACAATCCTACCGTCTATGGNCTCATATTTGCTGAGATGGGAAACAACTGGCTCAATTTTGGCGAGACAGATCCGTTTGACCTGAAACGTTCCGCTGGTTTCGGTATTCGGATGTTCATGCCAATGCTTGGTATGCTCGGCTTCGATATGGGGTACGGTTTCGATGATATCNACTTGACTGAAAAGAACCCTGAAGGATGGCGTTTTCATGTACTCTTTGGAATGCCATTATAGGACTAATATTGCTTAAATTTGCCTAATTGTCTGCAGGCACTTGTATTAATTATCGTTATAGATAGAACATGGAGGTTNATGTGAAACCCNTGAAAAGATTATTTTCNGNTGGAGTNTTATTTCTTCTTCCCGCTGTCATGTTTGCACAGCTGAAGGTGGGCTTNGTCCAGTCTGAACGTATTCGTGNTGAGTATGANGAGTTCAAAGAGGCTGAGAGTGAGCTNCAGCTGGAGTTCAGGAAAGTGCAATTTGAATTTCAGACCATGACGGNAAGNCTTGANAGCCTTAAGGGAGCTTTTGAAACACAAAGGCTCATGAGCTCGCCTGATCGGCGGAGAGAAAAGGAAAATGAAATTTCGCTTCTGGATCAGCAGGTAAAANATTATCAGACACAAAAAGTTGGTCCGGAAGGTGAGCTCTACAGAAAGCAACTACAGNTGGAAACTCAGATCATTCAGAAGGTGCAGAGNGCAGTTAACAAGGTAGCAATTGATAANGGTTACGATTACATCCTCGATTCGGTCAGTCTTCTTTATGGAAAACCGACGCATAATCTCACTGACGACGTTCTTTACGAGCTTCGTAAGATNAGCNANGAANAATCNAANAATAATTAACCNTTGACTAAACTCAAGGAATTGTCTCTGCTGGTCGANGGGGCACTGGTAGGAAACCCTGACCTTGAAATTACGGGCGTTTCCGAAGTAAAGAATGGGATTCCCGGCACCATTACTTTTGTAAATTATCNAAAATATAAACAATATNTNAATACAACTGANGCGTCAGCTGTCCTCACGGGGAAAGATGAAAATTTGGACGATATGAATGGAATAATTTCAGATAATCCTACAGTCGCCTTCTCCAAGATTCTGAATCATTTTGCCCCCAANGGNGCTGACACCGCCGGTATTCACAAAANGGNGGTAATTGATGATTCAGCTGTCATAGGAAAGAATGTGGCCATAGGACCGTTNACTGTCATTGAGCGGAATGTTCAGATAGGCGATGATGTTCGGATCGGTCCCCAATGTACGGTTGGAATCNGTTCCTCCATAGCTGGAGGCAGTGAGCTGAAATCTTTGGTAGCTATNTACGAGGGGTGTAAGATTGGGGCAGACGTCCTGATCCATAGCGGAACGGTTATCGGATGTGACGGTTACGGCTTCGCCACAGAAGGNGGAGTTCATTTGAAGATTCCGCAAATCGGAGGCGTTGAAATCGGGGACGATGTAGAAATTGGTGGNAATTGCGCCATCGATAGGGGCACCATAGGCAATACTGTGATTGGTGAAGGCTCCAAGCTGGACAACCTTGTGCATATTGCTCACAATGTAATAATCGGTAAAAGATGTCTTCTTACAGCACAAACTGCTGTAGCTGGGAGTTCAGTCATCGGTGACTATGTAGCTTTTGGGGGTAAAGCTTCCGTTGCCGGACATTTAGAAGTTGGGAGTCACGCCCAACTTGCAGCTAAAAGTGGTGTTACCAAATCACTCCCTGGTAATGAAACCTATGCCGGGATGCCAGCCCGAAAGATATCTAAGAAAAACAAACAGGATGCACTGTTCAGCAAATTACCCGAAATGGTGAAACAGTTACAAGCTTTGGAAGAACGGTTAGCCCAACTGGAGAAAAATGGCTAAACAAAGGACTATAAAAAATCCTGTTTCTTGTTCCGGCATCGGTCTTCATACCGGCGTTGACAGTACCATCACTTTTAAACCCAGTCCTGAAAATACAGGTATTCGTTTTATTCGAACGGATGTGGAGGGGTGTCCTAAAATAAAGGCCGACATTGAACATGTGGTTGACATTTCTCGCGGAACCACACTGGCTCAGAATGGTAATCGTATCCATACTGTAGAGCACGTTTTAGCAACACTGGTGGGACTTGAGATCGACAATATACTTATAGAAGTAACCAACAAGGAGCCGCCGGTCATGGACGGCAGTTCAAAGGAGTTTGTTAAGGTTCTTCAAAAAGCGGGGATCGTTGATCAGAAACACGAGAGAGAATATCTTGAGATCGATAAGGCGATTTCCTACAATGACCCGGTGAATAAGACGGACATTTCTGTCCTCCCTTCAGATTGTTATCGTATAACCTGTATCATTGATTATAAATACCCTTGGATTGGGACTCAGTATTTCACTATACATTCCATTGATGACTTTCCCAAGGAGATTGCTCCGGCCAGGACATTCAGCTTCTTAAGTGAGGTTGAAGACTTGAGGGAGGCTGGATTGGTTCAGGGTGGTCGATTGGACAACGCTATTGTCATTCTTGACAAAGAGGTAGACAAGGTAGAAATTGATCGATTGCGGAAACTGTTTAACATAGAAGAGAACATTAAAATCGGTACCAACGGCATTCTTCACGGTGTTAAGCTGAGATTCGAGAATGAACCTGTCCGCCACAAGGCGCTTGATGTGATCGGTGATCTTGCTCTGCTTGGAATGCCTATCAAGGGTCATGTAATTGCGGCACGACCGGGACACGCTTCCAATGTGGAGATGGTAAAAACTATCAGGAAGGAATATGGAAATAAGATACTTCAAAAGAAATATCAAGCTCAGGTATCATCGGATTATCTTTTTGATATTAACGCCATTAAGAAGATACTTCCGCAACGTTATCCTTTTTTACTGATCGACAGGATTCTTGAAATGCAGCCGGGAGAATCACTAACCGCCATAAAAAATGTTTCTGTAAGCGAGCCATTCTTTCAGGGACATTTCCCAAATCAGCCGGTCATGCCAGGAGTACTGATCATTGAGGCCATGGCACAAGCTGGAAGTTTCCTTTTGCTGCACACGACAGATGAGCCGGAGAAAAAGTTGATGTATTTCACTGGCATTGATAAATCCCGTTTTCGTCGTCAGGTTCTTCCTGGGGATCAAATCTTCTTCAAAATTGATCTCTTAAAACTGAAAATGGGAACCTGCAAACTCCATGGCATTGCCTATGTTGATGATAAAGTAGTTGCGGAAGCTACCTTCATCACGACCATTGGCGACCGGAAGGAGTAACCATCCCTTCAAAGATTCATTCTACTGCGGTCGTTGATCCCGCCGCGATCATTGGCGATGGTGTAGAAATAGGCGCCTATACTGTTGTTGAAGCTGATGTTGAAGTGGGTGAAAACAGTTGGATCGGAAACCATGTGAATCTCCGCTCAGGTGCTCATGTCGGCAAAAGGTGTAAAATTTATCATTCGGCCGTGATCGGAGAGGTACCACAGGATTTGAAATTTGAGGGTGAGGAAAGTACAGCTATTTTGGGTGATGATGTCATCATTCGGGAGTTTGTTACCGTAAACCGGGGCACAAAAGCTTTAGGCAAAACGACAATAGGTAACAAAAGTTATCTCATGGCTTACGTCCATGTAGCACACGATTGTACCATTGGCAATAATGTCATTATGGCCAACGCTATCCATATGGGCGGCCATGTAGAGATCGGTGACTGGGCTATTCTGGGGGGAGGGGTGCTGGTCCATCAGTTCACGAAAATTGGTGCCCATGCAATGATCGGAGGCGGTTACCGTGCCGTTCAGGATGTGCCGCCGTACATTATGGCTGCCGGCGAGCCGCTCAAATTCTCCGGAATTAATGCTATCGGTTTGCGACGTAGGGGCTTTTCAGGTGAGAAAAGGATAGAAATCAAAGAAGCTTACAGACTTTTGTTTCGCTCGAAAATGGATAAAGATGAAGCAGTTAAAGCTATGGCTGATTCCTTTTCCTCAAGCCCCGAAATCCAGGAAATCATCTCTTTTGTGCAAAAAAGCGAGCGCGGCCTTATCTAAGTCTGCAATCGTATTTCTGCTGCTGGTTCTTTCCCAAGGCGTTCGAGCCCAGAAACCGGACTACAGACTTGGAGAGTGGGTAGGAGATCAATTCTCCGTAAGTGCCAAACCGTTCTTTCATCAGGTTGTCCTTCAAAGTGGTTACCAGCTTCTTACTGGTAGCGGAAAGGACGGGCGGATTGTTTTGAATTCCTCAGGCAGTATGTCAGCTGCTTTTAGTGATAACACCCTCATGAACAAAACCGGGTTTACACCTTTTTTTTCCGGACTCTACCGTATTTCTCCCAATCTTTGGCTTGGGGGACTGTTTTCAGGCTTTAGAGCTGGGGAAGACGTAATCATACTGTCGGGCTATGCCGCCGAAGTGATACCGGGCGGTGATACTGAGAATAGCAAACCATGGTCCATTGAAGTGAGCCGTCGCAACTTGGAAGGCGCTGATGATTTCTCCCTCAAAACAGTTAGTGTGACACTGTCCCGGAGGATAAATTTTGGAAAGGCTCTGTTGCTTTATGGTATAGGGTCAGCTTTTTTCAATGTGAATGTACATGCGGTCTCTCCCGTTGATGGTAACAAATTCAAAACAAGAATGGAAGGTCAGGTTAATGCTCTTTCGGGAGGAGTTGAGTACCCTTTTGGTGAACTCATTAGCGGTCTGAAAGTGAGTCTGAGTGGGCAGGGTGCAAGTATTATGCTAAACTTTGGGATGGTGATAAACTGATGGAACGTTCAATAGGAATATTGGGCTCTACAGGCTCTATCGGTGTTAATGCACTGAAGGTAGTGGAGCGTCACAGCGGGCACTTCTCTGTGAAATACCTCTCTGCTCATAGCAATGCTGAAAAGCTGGTTGAGCAGGCACTGGATTTTCAGCCTGAAGTAGTAGCCATTGCAGATAAAAACAGTGCAAAAACAGTCAGCGAAGGCTTAGCTCAGACATCCATTAAAGTCTTGACCGGTCGTGAAGGACTTCTTGAGCTTGCTTCTCAGAGCGACGTGGACATCTGTCTTAACGCGCTGGTGGGTAGCGCAGGAATGGAGCCCACAGTCAGAGCCCTGGAAACTGGCGTGGATCTGGCGCTCAGCAATAAGGAGAGCCTCGTCATGGCGGGTGGTTTGATCAGGAGAATTATGGACGAAACAGGAGCCACTCTCTTCCCAGTGGACAGCGAACATAGCGCAATTTGGCAGTGTCTGTTGGGCGAGGAAGTTTCGAATGTCAGACGTCTGATTCTCACCGGTTCCGGTGGTCCGTTCAGGACAAAACCCATGAATGAATTCTATGACATTACAGTTGATGAGGCCCTCAATCATCCCAAGTGGGAAATGGGTAAGAAAATTACTATCGACTCCGCAACCATGATGAATAAAGGTCTTGAGGTGATTGAAGCTCATTGGCTCTTTGGTTTGAATAAGGAACAGATCGATATTGTCATCCATCCGCAGTCCATTATCCACAGCATGGTGGAATTTATTGACGGTTCAGTGAAGGGGCAGATGGGCCAGCCAGATATGAAAATTCCCATCCAGTTTGCCCTTACCTATCCGGATCGTCTCGAAGCCGAATGGGAAGATTTCGATCCAGTTAACATATCAGGTCTCACATTTGAAAAGCCTGATCGGGAAAAGTTTCCCTCTATCTCCCTCGCTTATGAAGCACTTTCGCGAGGTGGCACAGCTACTGCAGCGCTGAATGTAGCAAACGACAACAGTGTGAAACTTTTTCTGGATGGCAAAATAGGGTTCACCCAGATTGCTGAAATCAATGAAGCAGCTCTGAGTGAACACAAATGGATTGCTGACCCTGATTTGAAAGATCTTTTGGAACTTGAACAATGGGGTAAGAGTTTTGTAGAATTAGAGATGAAGGAAAGCTTGACAGTATGACTACGATCTTTGCAATGATTTTTGTTTTGGGTGTTTTGATTTTTGTTCATGAGTTGGGGCATTTTCTGGCNGCGCGCTCCATTGGTGTACGTGTTGAACGATTTTCANTAGGTTATCCACCGAGATTCTTATCTTTCACGNCCACNACTGAGGGTCTGCTTTTCAGGCTCTATTTCTATAAATGGAATGACGCCAGNAAACTTGAATGGAAACCTNTTATTGAGAAGGTCGTTTCANCTCCGCGAAACAAGGCGTCTGACACGGAGTATTGTCTTGCNCTNGTGCCGCTGGGNGGTTANGTAAAAGTAGCTGGCTATGTAGATGANAGTCTTGATGTTGAGCTCACCGGTGCCCCTGATGAATTGAANTCCAAGAGCCGCCTTCAGCAGATATGGTTCATGTCAGCCGGTGTCTTNATGAATATTTTGTTGGCCATTGTATTTTTTACGGGGATAACACTACATACCGGNTTAGCTGAGGTAACTGACGAGCCCGTTGTTATGGACGTTACTTCCGGTTTTCCTGCTAAAGAAGCAGGTATTGTTTCTGGTGACCGAATTCTCACGGTTGAGGGTNAGCCAATCAACAAATGGACTGATTTGACTACAATTGTTCATGCAAGTCCGGATCAGGAGATAACTGTNACTTGGGAGCATAATCAGCAGAAAATAACAGCCGTGTTGAAAACCCGTANAGGNCCCATTCCGGATGGGTACGGGATGAAGGAGGTGGGCCTTATCGGTGNGACCGGAGGTTACGAAATCCGCGGGGCCGGCTTGGGAGAATCATTTGTCAATGGTATAGGACAAACAGGTTATTGGTTTGGTATGATCGTCCGCTCGCTGACAATGATTGCTACCGGTGNGGCATCCATGAAAGAAATTGGCGGCCCCATTCTTATTGCTCAGTTGGCGGGAGAATCCGCCCGCGCAGGTATGATTGCACTGCTTTCGTTCACAGCCATTATNAGTATTAACNTGGCGTTTATCAATATATTGCCAATTCCCGGTCTTGACGGGGGACACATTCTGCTTGTCACTCTGGAAGCAATAACACGGCGTCAATTCTCATTGAANGTGCGGATGGTGATTCAGCAAGCCGGGATGGCAATGCTTCTATTGCTTATTATTGTTGTGATTTATAATGATCTTAGCCGNATTTTCACCAATTAAGGTGAATGACNGGCAAGCTTCATCACCANAGAACCAAACTTCGCTTTTGAGACAATCTTTATCGGCAGACGCTGACTGTCATCGCTGAGCCACACTTTCATATCGCCTCTGTTTTTGAACAACATGNGTCCTTCCCTGAACGGTTCTACCACGAGGCAATCAAACTTGCCCACCGGGACATCGATCTGTTCCTTTCGGTGGACAATTAGACTTAGATCAGTAAGCTTGTGATTGTCAAAGATGGTAAAGTTAAAAAGATCACCCANTTTCAGCGGCACNGTTCGCAAGTAATAGAAGAACGAATAGGGGTCTCTTATCTCAGATGATATGGACAGANCTTTTTTATTAGTGGTGATGATGCCTGAACNGTAATCGAAATCGGCCCNCAATTTCTGAGAGTATCTGGGCTCTTTGATTGTTTTTTTCAGCTTGCGNGTAAAAAGCCCTTCCGAATCGATCCACGTCTCTACTGTATCCCGGATACGAAAGATTTGATCCCAAACAGAGTTTGTTTTCATCCTGAAAGTTATGTGATAGGAAGAAGTGCCGTCGAATTCCTCNATATCACCAAGTTCAAGGCTGGCTGTACCGGCNGAAACAAAGTTTAGACTAACATCATAAAGGAGAGTTTCTCCCTTGNTGAAAGGGTGTTCTTTCTGTGCCTTAAGGAGCGAAATGGCAATAGCAAGAATGAAGACCCATTTTTTCATCTAACTGCTTTCACACTCTCTGTTGTAAGGTCATAAATAGTTGAACCGGAAGAAGAGGGGAGAGTTCCGGCATCGATGATGAGATCGATTTCAGTGGAAAATTGTTTATCTATCGTTTTGGGATCGTTCAAAGGCGGCTCACCTGTCCTGTTCACACTCGTTGATGTAATGGGCTTTTTCAACGCTTTTGCCAATTCAACTGGGACGGAATGGTCCGGAATCCTGACACCCACCGTATTTNCGGGTGCCACAAAGTNCTCGATCNGGTGGGAAGCTCCCGGCAAAATGAGNGTTACAGCNCCGGGCAGCTGAGAATTGATGAATTCCTCGTGATGGATAGGGATCTTGCAATATTCTTTCAGCATATCCAGATCGGTCACGGCGATGCTCCACGGGCCGGGACGCCTTTTTATTTTAGAGACCTTTTCAACTGCTTCTGAATTCAATGCATCAGCACCNAGGCCGTAAAGCGTATCGGTGGGGTAGACCACNACACCGCCGGAAGTTAAGATTTTCACAGCCTCAGTTATTGCATTTGGAGATGATACTGATAGGAGCTTCATGGTTTCTCGCTCGGCGGCGTTTTCCACCTTCTGTGAAACCAGAAATACTGCTCCGGTCTTTTCCGAATCTCTTTTTCTAAAAGCGTTGTAAACCGTTCCATAACCGATGNTGAACCGTCACCATTTGGCAATTGATNAAACCGGATTATATAACTCCCGTCTTGTTCCCGTTGGCAAAAGGCGACAATNACNGGTGCCCCTNTTTTTTGGTGGAAAACGTCTGCCCCTCGGGGTGATGAGGCTNNNTGNCCGAAGAAATNNACAAACTCNCCGNGTTTTCCGGCATNCTGGTCNCTGGCCANGATCAGTATCTTNCCGGCNCNCAANGNNGANATCATNTCAGANGNCGATGNCCCAGGATANACAGGAGATGTTNCGGNCTTTTNNCGGTANTCCANNAANAAGCGGTNAGCTCCNCGGTTNTTNTGACGTTGTGCCACNGTNACCATCTGATANCCNTTCACNGCNAGCCANGNNGGAATNAGNTCCCAGTTNCCGAAATGNCCNGCCATNAGNATAACACCCTTACNTTNGCTNTANGCACTATCCANNTNNTNTCTTCCTTCTGCTGCCACCTTACCGTGTTGGATCAACCTAGTGCCGCACAACGCATCAATGAACATATGCCCGTAGTGTCTGTGAAGTTCTCTCAGATTATAGTCAATATAGTTATCAGACTTGTCAGGGAATGCCATTTTAAGGTGACGGCGGGCATGGTCCTTTCGAATAGCAATCTTGTTGAAAGCCACAGAACCGATTGTCGCACCAACGCGGCTACGTTCTCTTTGGAAGAGGCGGTTAAGCCAGCTGTGGAAAAGCTTTAGTGAATGATATGTGAATTGGTCGGTGAGAGACATAGGACGAACGGTGTCAATTTATCTGGCGACATCTCATCAAACCAAGTGCTTTCACGACGATCTGCATCCCTTCAAATAAATGCGAAAGCGTTGGATATTGGTGAAGGTAGAGGGTAATTTCACGAAGATGAATTCCCGCTTTTTTTCCTGTATTCTTGCACTAATCTGTACATCAGCAGTTTCAGCGGAGATTGTTTATCGCGTTCCCATTCAGAGTACTATTGACCTAGGCTTGCCGCCGTTCATCGAACGGGCTATTGAGGAAGCGGAAAAGGAGGGGGCCGCCGCCATCATTTTTGATGTGGATACATTTGGCGGGCGGGTCGATGGTGCCACACAGATCAAGGATGCTATTCTCAGTTCGAAGATTACTACTGTCGCCTTCATCAATCGACGGGCCATCTCAGCCGGAGCCCTCATTTCTCTTTCCTGCGAAAAGATCTTTATGACTAATGGAGGCACCATCGGCGCCGCAACCGCTGTGGATATGTCTGGGCAGAAGGGAAGTGAAAAGGTTATATCATATATGAGGGAGGAGATGGCTTCCACTGCCGAAAGCCGGGGCCGCAGCAAGGAGATTGCCCGGGGAATGGTGGATGAAGAACTCAGTTTCACTCATCTTGTTGTAGATGGGGACTCCGTTGAAGTGACCGATATTGAAGGCAGAAAAGAAGGAAAACTGATTTCCCTCACCACCGTTCAGGCTCTGAAGTACGGTATTGCTGACGGAAGTACGGAAACTTTTGAAGAAGTTCTGGAACAGCTCGATTTATCTGATGCCGAGGTGGTGGACCTCACCGTCAACTGGTCAGAAAAGCTGGTCCGGTTTCTTACTGATCCAACAGTCAGTTCTCTGCTCATGACGCTGGGCTTCTTGGGGGTTCTGTTCGAGATCCAGTCGCCAGGTTGGGGAATCCCCGGTACTGTGGGGCTCGTATGCCTGAGCCTTTTCTTCGGCTCAACTTTTCTGACCGAACTGGCGAACATGACTGAATTGCTGATCATCGGTGTGGGAGTGGCTTTGATCTTGGTAGAAGTTCTGGTGATACCGGGGTTTGGATTTGTGGGCGTTTTGGGGGGAATAACCATTATGGGCGGTCTGTTTATGATGTTGTTGCCCGATCATCCTCTTAAGACCGACATATCATCAGCATCTTGGGGATTCACCATATCGCTTTTTGGCGGTTTTATCGCTCTTTACTTATTGGCAAGAGCTCTGATTAGGACAGAGTTCTGGAAAAAGATTACTCTCCCGCTGACCGAAAAAAGTTCAGAAGGTTACAGCACCTCCATCGGTTTGGAGGGATTAGTTGGTCAGACGGGTATTGCCGCGTCTGATCTGCGACCCTCTGGCTGGACTGTGGTAGGGGCGGAGAAGATCTTTGTTGTGACAGAGGGAGAATTTGTTGAAAACGGGGATGACGTGAAGATTTTGTCCGTGGACGGTAATCGCATCGTTGTCAGAAAAGTTAATAATAAGGACTAGGAGGTAACATGTTTGCACCATTCATTCTTCTGGGAGTGATTCTCTTTGCGCTTCTAATTATCTTTTATTTTGTACCTCTCGGGCTGTGGATACAGGCTATTGTATCTGTAGGTTTGGGAGAGATTACCATCGTTGATCTCATCAGGATGAGATTGCGAAAAATCCCGCCACGTTTAATTGTAGATTCTATAATAAATCTTAACAAAGCTGGTCTTGAATCCATTTCTACAGGGATGATGGAGACTCATTTTCTTGCTGGCGGGCATGTGCCCAACGTCACCATTTCTCTCATCGCCGCTGATAAAGCTCGCATCCCACTCGACTTTACCACCTGTACCGCTATTGATCTCGCCGGGCGCGATGTGAAGGAGGCTGTAGAAACATCTGTTTATCCGAAAGTTATTGATGCACCTGTAAAAGGGACACTGGCCGCGGTGGCCAAGGACGGTATTGAGGTAAAGGCCAGGGCCCGTGTAACGGTCCGGACAAACATCCCGGGTCTGGTAGGTGGCGCAACTGACGAAACAATCATTGCTCGAGTAGGGGAAGGTATTGTGAGTGCCATCGGTTCATCGGAGTCTTACAAGACTGTTTTGGAAAATCCCGATTCCATCTCAAAATTTGTTCTTGATAAGGGACTTGATGCCGGTACTGCTTTCGAGATTCTCAGCATTGATATTGCCGATGTGGATGTGGGCAAGAATGTGGGGGCTCATCTTCAGGCCGATCAGGCGGAGGCTGACTTGAGAGTTGCCCAAGCCCGTGCTGAAACGCGCCGTGCCATGGCTGTTGCAGAGGAACAGGAGATGACCGCCAGGGTGGCTGAAATGCGTGCCAAAGTGGTGGAGGCTGAAGCTGAAGTGCCGAAAGCCATGGCTCAAGCATTTCGGGAAGGAAATCTCGGTATCATGGATTACTACTCTATGAGGAACATCCAGGCTGATACGGGAATGCGTGAGTCTATCTCCGGTGGAAAGGAAGGTCCCGAGAGTAGAACTCCCGAAGAAAACAGATAGGTTGCTGTGGACATTAAATGGATATTTTTCCTCGTTGTATACCTCGTNTTCCAATGGCTGAAGCGGAGGAGACAGCGTTCCCCTCAGCCTNTGCCAGAAGTTGAACCTCAGACNCCACCTGATGAGCAACAGGAAATGCCCGACTGGNTTCGTAACCTCGGCTTAGGTGAGTTGTTTGAAGAGGCTGATAAAAAGGAGGAAGTTGAGGAAATCTTCGAACAGCTGGACGAAGAAGCAGAGGAAACTGTTGAATTAGAGGAGCCTTTACCTCAANCAGAGCAACCTTCCGTCCAGAGTGAAGGACCTCAGTCCGAACCGCTCTGGNAAAGAGAGCNGAANGGAANGCCGCCTCCGGGGCGGAAGAAGATAACCGGCCATCCTGTTCTTAAGTATTTTAAAAGTCCGGGAGACCTACGGGAGGTCATTCTTTTGCGGGAAATTCTTGGACCGCCCAGAGCGATGCAACGCCACCACTATAGTCCTTTTAATTAAGGATCAANCAAGGGCGCTTTCCTGNCCTGAATCTCTGATAAACAGGCAGGTTGTCTCTACCTTCAAAGTTATGGTGTGCATCTCCCTCACACTTATTTCATCTGAAATGCCAAAGATNTTAATGTCCGCTGTTGGTCCATTTTTTAGACCATCAGGAAAAGTCCCTCTCAATACAATCTTTTCACAGTCCAGAGGTAATCGTCCACGTCTTGCAATGGCCTCAAGACCTATCTTTGCTTTTGAGATTTCTTCTTCATTTTCTACTATTTTCAGAAGCTTAAGATTGCCGTTCCAGTTTTTTTCCAGCTGAATAGCTGTAAGGATGGAGAGGTTCCTGTTTGGTGATCCACTCCGTAGCCACATATTAATATCTTCCTCTCTTCCAAACCCCCGTTCCGGNTAATGATTCAAAACAATAATGCCGAGTTCCTCTCGCATGGCCATGGATATGAGTTGNTCCAATCGGTCATCTTTCTCTGGATNGTCGCTCATAGATAGAAACATTACATTGGGCGGCAANGGCATTCCNTTTAGAGATTGGGTTACNACACTGATGCCGTGAAGGAAGTGATTTGCTTCAATGACAGTGGAGACGGCCAGCAACCCTTCTTTCCGTAGAGGCTTGATCAGATCNNTTAGATCATTCTCAAGTTTTTCTGATTTTTTGTTTGACTCTTCACTCTCCTTNGTCCGTTTGAGAACCTGTTGTACCAGTTGCCCCACCCTGTGGCGAACGCCTTTTTCAAGAATCCTNACGCTAAAGATTCTGACACTACCTCGAGGAAAGATGATGTTGCGAATAAATCCGATCTTTTCTCTCCATGCGGCGGGTTTTTCCACGGGGACCATAAGGTTCGGTTTCCACGACTTGGGGCTGGAAGGGACACGGGCACCCATTCGCACAGCCCATTCTGCGATTGCTGTGAAGATACCCGAACGGACATCGCCCCAGGGTGCCTGATGACCTTGACGNACAAGCANAAGATAAACGGCGATGATAATTATAATAGCACTACCGGCAAAGAGTGGATTGATGAGAAACATGGCANTAGTNCACCAGNCAAAACCGATGAANGGGATAATAATGGGGACTTTAAANGTGGGNCGGTAACTTGANATACCTATTCTTTTTTCAATAAAGACGACCAGGTTTATAGTTCCGTATGTGATGAGAAAAAACATGGTAAGAAGNGGTGCAATGGTATTGAGATCGCCNAATACAATGCCNAGNCCGATGATAATACCNGTGACGAATATGGCAATGCGTGGTTCGCCGTTTTTACTCTGACTCCCTAGAAATTTTCCGAAAGGGAGTACTTTGTGCTGTCCCAGCGCCATGAGTGTTCTTGGCCCTCCGACAATGCTNCCTAGCGCCGAAGAGAGTGTNGCGCCCAGCACCGCCGCGAATACTACAGTNCGCCATTTTGATACATCGATCATCACCATATAACTGCCTCGCAGCGATTCGGACAGCACACTGAAATTCATCCANAATGCAAGGGCCACATAGACGATGAATGAAATGCCGATNGCACTAAGGATACCNACAGACAGAGACCGTTTGGGATCTTTCAGATCACCTGACATAGCTGCCCCGGCTTCAATCCCTGTAACGGCNGGGAAAAAGATGGCAAAAACTGTCCAGAACGGGGCCGATTCAAAACCGCCCCAGAGCANCATCTGTCCTGCCCCGTCTCCTTTGCCCAGGAAAAATGAAACCAGCGATAATGAAATCAGTACCATGANCAAGTATTGAAACTTCATGGCTACTTTGGCGCTGATGAGAGAAATGATCAAAAGGAATGCAAGAACAATGCCGGCCACATTTAGTGGTGGGTGATGCGGAAAGACGGCCATCCACGCCTCAGTGAAACCTATGATGTACATGGCNCCCCCCAGCGCTTGAGACAAATAAAGTGGAATGCCAACAGCACCGCCGATTTCCAGACCCAGGGAGCGGGAGATGATAGCGTAGGATCCACCGNGGCCAATCTTGATGTTGGACGCCATGGAAGCGATAGCCAATCCAGTAGTGACGGTGACCAATTTTGCAAGAAGAATGATGACAAGTGCACCGCCAAAGCCGGCGTTACCCACTACCCATCCCAGTCGGAGGTACATGATGGCGCCAAGGATTGTGAGGATGGTTGGTGTAAAGACACCTTCGAAGGTGCCGAATTTTTTTGAGGCGGCCATCAGAGGGTAGTGCTNACGGNAGTGGCGGTCAGGTTATCTCCTGATAAATTTNATCCACCTGTTTTGAGAGGTGTTCCTGATCACCGTTGTTATCGATAACAAAATCGGCCATCTGGACTTTCGACTCCTCCGGCAATTGNAGGTCCATCCGCCGCTGAATGTCTTCTCTTGTGAGTGTAACCCGTTGAAGGGCCCGGTTCATCCGGGCACCGTACTGAACTGACACGACAATGACATAGTCCAGGTGCTGATCGAGCCCCGATTCGTAAATGAGGGCCGCATCAACCACAAAAAGAGTCTCGGCATCTTTTTTCTTTACCTGATCATACCGATTATCGATAGCGTCGAAAACGTACGGGTGAATGATAGCATTCAGTACAGATTGATTTTCCTCGTTAGAAAAAGCAATTTTTGCAAGCTTCTTTGGATTGATGGCGTTGTCGGGATCCATGACGTCTGTACCAAACTCATCCCGAAGATCGTCTTGGATCTTTTCATTTTTTTTAAGAATCTGTTTAGCTTCTTTGTCGGCGTCAAAAACGTAGGCGCCCAGCTCTGCCATTCTTTTGCTTGCGGCACTCTTGCCGGAGCCGATGCCACCGGTTATTCCTACCTTCAGCATTATTCCTCCAGAATGTTGTTGATGAGATACTTATCAATCCTCTCAGCTACTTCATGGACGGATCCCACACCGTCAACTCGTCTGAGCAATGCTTTGCTTTCGTAATAGTTCACCAGCGGTTCGGTCTGTTCCTCGTAGACATCCAGCCGCTTCTGAATAACTTTCGGCTTGTCGTCATTTCGCTGAAACAGTTCACCGCCGCAGTCGTCGCACTGACCGCTCACTTTCGATGGAGAGAAAATGAGATTAATGATTTTGCCACAGTCTAAACAGGTGCGACGGCTCGAGAGTCGCTCTACCAGTACAGTGTCATCTCCCTCAAGAGCGAGAACATGATCAATGGATTGCCCCAGTTCCTTAAGCAGTTTTTTCAAACCTTCCGCCTGGGGCACCGTTCTGGGGAAGCCGTCAAAGATGTAGCCACCGGCAGTGTCGTCCTCTCTCAAGCGATCGTTCACCATACCGAGGACAACATCATCAGGAACGAGTTTTCCTTTGTCCATAAAACTTTTCGCGAAGGTTCCCAAGTCGGTATTTCTGCTGATAACTGATCTGAACATATCGCCTGTAGAGAGGTGCGCCAAAGAATGCCGTTCAGCCAGAAGTTTCGCTTGAGTTCCTTTGCCGATGCCCGGCGGCCCCAGGAAAATCAATCTCATAACTTTGTTCGCTTCATCTTAAACAATGATCCCTGCCAGCGTTGCCGTAAGCCAGGAAGCCAATGCCCCGGCTATCATCGCCTTCATTCCAATTTTCGCCAAATCTTTTCTTCTGCTCGGTGCAATACCGCCGATGCCGCCCAACTGAATCCCGATAGATGCAAAGTTTGCAAACCCGCACAACGCATAACTGGCAATGATTGCTGTCCGGTCTGAGATAGCATTTTCAGCCTGAAGCTGGCTGAGATCGGCATAGGCAATCAGTTCCGTGAGAACAATTTTTTCGCCCATGAGCTGTCCGAGAATACCTGCTTCCGACCAGGGTGCACCCATGGTCCAGGCCAGGGGCTGAAAAAGCCACCCGAGAATTTGCTGTATGGTTAGATCAACAAACCCAAGTATTCCATTTACCATAGCAATAAATGCGACAAAAGCGACCAGCATAGCGCCCACATTCACAGCAAGTTTTACTCCGTCTGTGGCGCCGCGGGAGAGCGCTTCCATGGCGTTGTCATCAGGCCTCTCAACTTCAATTCGGAGGTCGCCAAGTGTCTCCGACTCTTCTGTTTCCGGAAAAATGATCTTTGCCATCACCAAGGCTGCAGGGGCACTCATGATGGAAGCGGCCATGAGATGCCCCGCGATTCCGGGTATGTTGCTCAGCATGGCCACGTAGATGGCCATGACGCCGCCGGCTACGGTGGCGAACCCTCCCGTCATCACTGCCATGAGCTCTGACATGGTCATTTGGTTGATAAACGGCCTTACCATGAGGGGAGATTCCGTTTGCCCCACAAAAATATTTGCAGATACACTCAATGTTTCTGAACCGCTTGTACCCATTGTTTTTTGTACAGTGACGGCGATCCACCGGATCACCCGCTGCATGATGCCAAAATGATAAAGCAGTGCCATGAGAGAGGAGAAAAAGATAATGGTGGGAAGAATTCTGAATGCAAAGTTCATTAGTGGACCCTCAACAACGCCGGTACCGTACGATTTGAACAGAAAATCGCTGCCGGCGTCAGAAAAGCTTAACAGTTTTAAAAAAATTTTGTCCACCGCAGAAAAGAACGGCTGACCAATGGGTGTCTTAAGGATAAACAATGCAAAGAAGAGTTGTAGCCCAAGTCCCCATAGGACGGTTCGTTTCGAAATGGCGCTGCGGTTGTTGGACATTCCGTAGGCGATAGCGAGCAAAACAACGGCACCGATAATTCCTGTGAATCTATCCATTATTCCTCCGGTGGTTCATAGCACTTTCGGCATCGCGCTTCGTATTTATCTTTCTCGCCGATAACGACCCGGTCCGTTTCTTGACTGAGTCTTTGCGTATAGTTAGCGGGGTTTCCGCAGACCACACAGATGGCTAGTGTCTTGGTGATATATTCGGCTTCGGACAAAAGGCCGGGTATGGGACCGAACGGTTCGCCACGGTAGTCCTTATCCAGGCCGGCGACGATGACGCGCTTTTTCTGATCGGCCAGCTTTTTACAGACATTAATGAGTGTACCATCAAAAAACTGTGCTTCATCTATTCCCACAACTTCATCTTGCGGTGTTTTCTTGATGATTTCTTCTGCTGATTCAACGATTTGAGATTCCATCCGAAGCTCAGAGTGGGAAACAATGTGGTCTTCACTGAATCTGGTATCTACTTTCGGCTTAAATATTCCCACAGCCTGCCTTGCAATCTGGGCACGGCGAAGACGCCTAATCAACTCTTCTGTCTTGCCGCTGAACATACTTCCACAAATCACTTCAATCCAGCCTGATTCTCTGGGACTTGTGGTAGGCATTTATTTGAAAAAGTGATGCGTCATTGGCGGACGTCAAACAGTTGTTAATCTTAGTTGTTCGGCATCTTCTCCTTCAACAATGTCTGGATTTTTGTTTGGATAAGATCCACAGCCACAGAATTATCGCCCCCTTTGGGTAATATAATATCTGCATATTTCTTCGTTATTTTCACAAATTCTTCATGCATGGGACGAACTGTATTCATGTACTGTTCAATCACGTCTTCCATGGTTCGGCTCCGTTCATTAATGTCCCGCTGAAGCCTCCGGATGAACCTGACGTCTGCATCTGTCTCCACATAAATTTTGATATCCATCCTGTCCCTAATTTGTTGATGGGTCAGCACCATGGTCCCTTCTAGTATGACGATCGGATGGGGATCCAGCCGTTTTTTTTTCGGCGCTCTTGTATGAGTGGAGAGATCGTAGACAGGCATTTCCACCGACTTACCATTAAGTAGAATTTCTAGATGTTCTGTCAGGAGATCGAAATTGATCGCTTCCGGGTGGTCAAAATTGGTTCTGGCCCGCTCTTGAGATGTTTTATGACTTAAATTCCTGTAATAGGAATCCTGTCTAATAATGGCAATTTCGTTCCTATTAAATTTATTGAGGAGATTATTAGATAAAACCGTTTTTCCAGAGCTTGTTCCACCACCTATTCCAAGTAGGACATGATTAGTCATCTGGGTTGATTATTAAAGGGACATCATTTCAGGAAACGTTTGGCAATAGATCGCGACTTTTGATCAGCGATCTAACTTGAATTTCTCAATCTTGATATCGTCCAAGCCATCTTTGTCAAAAGGATATTCCAGTTGATCCTGAATGTTATACAATGATATCAACATAAATTCGCTAAGCAATACAATAAAATAAGTGATTGCAGCAGGGGTATCCAATCCAACCTTGTTTATGATTGTAGGAGTATAGATTATTGGAAAAATATAAATGTAAGCTTCACAATATGCTTTAAGACTTATGGGAGTTCTATGAATATCAATGGCTATCAGGTTATCAATGGACTCATGTACATGCTCCATAAAGCGATAAATCCTTATTCTGAGTCTTTCTGATATAAATGCTTTTTGTTCTTCTGTAAACTCAAAAACTTGGTTGGTAATTCTATCAAATTGTTCGGTTTCAAAATCATTGTCATAGAGGTGTGCCATTAAACTGTCACTGATATCAGTAAGAATGCCTGAAATTATGTCTTTATTGGTTTGGTCCATCTTTTTATTACCCATAAAGCAGTAATAAATGGCTTTTAGAGCACCCCTGAAAAGGCTTAAATGTTCCAGGGCATTTTCTCTTCTTTGAAAAGAACCACGAATTGTGAATACCAGTGGGAAGACTATGGCGATACTTATTAATGTTAAATCAATGTTGTAGATTAACGTGTATTGGTAGGAGAAGAGCAAACTAACCAGTGCAATAACCATCGCCATCAGGGTACGATGGTTTATTATGTTAAGGAACTTTATCAAGATTATTCCTACCTATTCCCAAGTATTATTTTCAGACGAAAAATAACTTAAAAGAAAAACTATGATAAAACAAATAACATCATCCATCCGGATCTTTTATCTATTAATGGTTCTTTCTGGATTAAATGCCCAGGATACTACTGGGAAAAAACTTGAAAAAGTGACAAAGCTATTCCGGGATGACCAAACTCTTTCAGTAAAAATGAGTTATTCAATCAAGAATGTTAAAAGGAATACCAACGATTCCACTTTTATTGACACTAAACTTTCTTATTTAGATGAAGAAGGTCAATGGAAAAAAATCCCTGTTGCCATAAGGGCTCGTGGGAATTTCAGACGAAATAAGTGCTTTTATACTCCTATTAAAATGGAGATAAAAAAATCTGATGCAAAAAAAACGATATTTAAAGGAAATAAGAAATTGAAATTGGTTCTTCCTTGTTTGAAGGAACGAGGGAAAAATGATGATGTTATTCAAGAATATCTTGCTTACAAGTTATATGAAATAATTTCCCCTTACCACTTTAAAACAAAATTGCTCGATCTTGATTTTGGAGAAATAAGAGGAAGAAAAACAAGAAGCCACCAATTAAAAGCATTTCTGATAGAAGATGATAAAAGAGTGGCAAATAGAAATGGCGGCAAGGTTGTTGAAAGTTTCATTCATCCATTGGCAATGGATCCATTGACTTCTGTACAAAATTCTTTCTTTCAGTTTATGATTGGGAATACTGATTATTCCGTGGCTTACCAACATAACGGGAAACTTCTCTATGTAAATTCCATGATTATTCCATTACCGTATGATTTTGATATGTCAGGATTGGTGGATGCAAGTTATGCCGTTGTCAATGAACAGCTGAATATTTCATCAGTAAGACAGAGGAAATACAGAGGTTTCAAGAGAGACCAAAAGATTTTTCATAAGGTGCGGAATCAATTTTTAAATAACAAAACACAAATTTTAAATATAGTGGATGGTTTTGAAGATAATTTTGATGATAGAAGGGAATTTTCAAAAACGAGGGATTATATTCTTAATTTTTTTGATATACTTGAGAATGATGCCCAGTATAAATCCTACATTGCAAATCAAGCCAGAGAAAAGTAATAATTTATCCTGAATTGAATTAGGTGAGTGAGCGGTCATCAAAAGCTCTGGGAAGTAAGTTTCCACTTTGAAGTTCTTCCGTTGAGCCATCTTCTCCTATAATGATGATGGGAATATCACCGCAAAGGTCCCATATAAACTGGCGGCAGGCACCGCAAGGGCCACCACTCCCTTTGGAAGATATAGCGAGGCGTTTGAAATTTCTGTAGCCTTTAGCCACAGCTGAACATATTGCCGCTCTTTCGGCACATATGGTCAAGCCGTAGCTGCTTGATTCAACGTTACAACCTGTTACAATATTACCGTCATCTGTCTCAACCGCTGCGCCGACAGTATAGTTTGAATAAGGGGCGTGGGCGTTTCTTCGTACTTGGATGGCAGCTTTAACAATGGTCTTCATCAGATAGACTCGATCCTTATTCTTCGCAATACCTGAATCAGTCCAAGTCCAGCCAGGAAGCCGCCAATGTGGGCAAACCACGCCACTCCGCCAGTGGTATCCAATCCGAGGGTTGACAGCCCGTTGGTAAGCTGCATGAGAAACCAGAAACCCAGAACATAAAATGCTGAAATCCTTATTGATGTAAAGTAGAAGAAGAGAAACAGAAATGTGTGGACTTTTGCGTGGGGGAAAAGAATCATATAGGCGGCAAGGACACCTGCAATGGCGCCGCTGGCACCGACGATGGGAATGATAGAGGTAGGATCCACCAGGGTTTGGACTATACCGGCCGCAAGGCCGGAAGCGAAATAGAAAATGGTAAATTTCACATGTCCCAGGATTCCTTCCACATTGTCGGCAAAGATCCAGAGGTAGAGCATGTTACCACCTAAGTGCGTGATACTTCCGTGAAGAAACATGGAAGTGAGAAGTGTTAAGGTGAAGTGACCAAAATCGACAGTCGCCATCTTTGGAATAATAGCAAAGACAGTGGTGAATTCCCTCGGTGCCACCATCTGCAGAAAAAACAGAGCCACATTAATGGCCACCAAAGCATAGGTGACATAAGGGATGAGGACTCTGGGATTGTCATCGCGGTATGGGAAGAACATTTTATCTAATTCGCCGAAATGTCGCGGGAATCATTGCTCCATGTTAATTTACTGAAAATGTGATTTCTTTTGTGGACCTGTTTCCTACCTGATCGGTGGCGGTGATCACAAGCTGATATTGGCCAGCACCCAGAAAACCGTCCAGCCGGTAACGCACCTCTTTTTTTATGGGATGGTACTCGAAGTAGAGACTTTCCCCGTCAAGGGTCATCTGTATATCCTTGTCCTTTCCGATACCTGCCANGTCATCTTCNACNTTTCCCGAAATTGTGGTNAAGTCTGTGCTNGAATAGCTTGCNTTCTGGCCCGGGAAGAAATCGTAAATGCGGGGAGGTANGGTATCTTCAATAACGGCCACCGCTTCAAAACTGTAAAGAGGCGCTGAAAGTAATCGGTCNACGNTGGANAACTTAGATGGTAAATAAGTCCATCCCTCNTTTTGATCGTAGTAGAAAATTCCCNTTTTCTCAGCCGACTCANANTTTTTCAGNTGAANACTNACTCTAGCACTGTCTTTCAGTGCCCNATCAAAGGGTTGGAGCTGATAGACCTTGCTCGTAAATCGTCCCGTTTCCAGGGATACAGGATTTTCAACAGCTTCAATCCAGAAAGCGGTGGTGTCGTAAAAGGTTTGTTTCGTGGTTTGGAGAACGCATTTCCCGTCAATGGAAAAAGCGGCGGCACTCTCTGCACCGACAGAAAGTTCCGGGTTGAAGCGGAACCTCATCTCCCGCACTGCCGCCCCGGAAACAGTAAAAGTTATCCCTTCCATCTCCGCCAGATCCTGAGGCTTAAGGGGAGCGGAATGAAAGACACCGGGACGCACCTGCTTCAGTGGGAGATTAAGAAGCTTGCTTCCCTTAAGAGTAAGATTAGCAGCCTGTTGGAAATAGCCTCGGGCCGCAACTTCTATAACCACTGATTTTTCCAAGTGGGAAACAGATAGCTGGAAGGGGGTGGTCATATGGTCCGCCACTTCGGCCTTGTAAGGTAAATGATACGCCTCGCTCACACCGCCCAAACTGTTAATTCCCATGAATTGCAGAATCCTGTTTCTCGTTAGTTTTTTAGGGAGCTCTACTACCAGCGCCCGGTCTGATTTCTCTTTTGAAATGGGGTCAACTTTTACTTCCGGATATCCTTTAGCGTTGAAGGCGTAACAGACAAAATCTGTGATGGGGAAGGGACTTCCATCAGGGTGAACCGCTACCGTGATGGTGGAAGCTTTCTCGGAGAGGATCTCAGCTCTCACGCGTGTGGGCGGGGCGATGTAAAGTGTTCCCTGAATACGTGTAACGTTCTGCGCATGATCGAAAACTCGCAGTGAGACAGAATGATACCCTGGTGACAGGGAAAGCCGTCCGTGGCTGCTCCCTTTGACAAAGTCAGATTTTGTTTCGTTACTTATAACAAAGAGTCGATGGAAGTTTCCGTCGTTCAGTCTCCGGAGTGAGTTGTCCACGGACATCTCGAGGAGGTGATTATTGGTAAAGGAGTAGTGGTCAAACTCCAGACGGAACTGTTCAGCATCATCCACAAAGAGAGCGGCGCCGGTAATGTTGTATTTGATAGCAAAACCTGTGATTTCGTCAACGGCAGACAGCGCCAACCCCACAGTGTTGAATACATGAATTGTGTCAGGAAATTCATACAGTGCGGCGCTCTTTCTATGAAGAGGAAAAACCTGTGGAAGAGTTACGCCGTTGATTACTGTTTCCGGGCTGAGGGGGATGACAGCCAGTCTGTCCATTTTGGGCCTGTGCCGATCATCCATGCCAAAACCGTTGGTAAAAGGATTGATGGGTCGGTTGAGGGTATCCCGCATTTCAAAATGGAGGTGGGGCCCGAAGGCGGCGCCCGAATCACCAGAATAACCGATAAAGTCACCCTTATTCACAAGCATCTCATTAGGGCGAAAATATTTGTCCACGGCGTAGGATCGGTTCCGCTTCTGCTCAAAGCGGATGATTTCGTTCAGTAAATCGGTAAAACCGTCAAGATGAGCATATACCACCGTTTTGCCATCGTTCAGTTTTTGGTAGAGAATCCGCCCGTAGCCGTCAGACGAGACTCTGATNCGCTCCACGTAGCCACTATCTATGGCCACTACCTCATGCCCTGTTTTCCCTTCGGTGGATATGTCGAGACCNGCATGGAANCNCCTGGGNCTCGGATTTGCGAAATTAGAGGAGACAACCCTTCCTAGTTTTAACGGCCAGATGTAATCTTGTGCANAAAGAAAGTTTGAAAGGGAAAGAATAGTTGCGAGAATAAGAGTATAGAGTTTCACGGATTGATAGTATTGAAAGGTCAATTTAGACAGAGGATCAAAGGACTATCAANNAAATTGTCAGCNGATTTTCTTCTAAGATTTTTCCAAGGAATGTTTAAATTGAGTTGTCAGGCATGGGACTTGAAACATTTAATACCGGAGGAAATATGATGAAACGACTGGTAGCACCGCTGATTGCAATTTCTCTCTTAATACCTGCCCAACGTGTTGATGCCCTTTTTGGTGTGGGATTGAAATATGTAGGAGATTCATTCTCTGTGGGGGAGTGGAGTGACGGTACTCAGTTGTATCAACTTAATGGAAGCGGTTTTGATGGGGCTGGACTTGGGGGCTTATTTGTATATATAGATGCAATTCCATTCATTGATCTTGAAGCGAGTTTCGAAATGTCCGTGGCACCTTATGATTTGGACTTTCACAACGATTTTACGTCTCTTCCGTCAACAAAATTTGCTTGGACTAGGCTTTCAACATATTACACCGCCAGAAAAGAAGTTTTTGGCCTAGGTTTGCCTATTCTTGGTGGTGGTGCTATACACGTTGGTGGGGGAATCAACAGTCACCAGACTTCAAAGCTGGCCGACCTGGATATGATGAGCGGTATCATCGGTGACCTTGCTACTGGCGGCGAAGGAATGAAGCTGGAATCTCAGGTTGAGGATTTT
>PBTS01000072.1:0-35813 GCA_002729175.1 Fidelibacterota bacterium | reverse complement strand
TGATTGAAAATGGGCTGGATTTTTAAATTGTAGTCAACCTGAGCTCCAGCAATAGATAACAACAATGCCATTACAATAAGGCGTTTCATCAGGATTCCCTCATATTCATAACAACTAGGGAAAATTTAACTGAGATTATGAAGTTCCGCTACAACAACAAAAGAAAAAACCCCCGGAATCCGGGGGTTTTTTTATCGTCTTTATGACTCTGGTGTTAGCGGCCTCTGGCCATTGGAGATCTGGAAACATCACCATTCTTATCAATATAGTAGAGGTAACCTGACTGCCGGGAAACACCGGCATTGGCTACTTTTTCCGCATTGCCTCCACCTTTACCCGCACGGGCCATCTTGGAACGCCATACATTACCATCTTTTCCGAGGTAGTACAGATAACCAGATTCTTTTCTTACACCTACACTTTTGACGACTTCAGCCATGATATTCTCCTTTATTTTCGATTAGAAAGTACTAAAAGTGGCTTCGACGGGGATATTATCACTTTCTCGTCGAGAAAGTCAAGTTTTTTCGACGAGAGCCCCGACGAGGAATTTTGGGCCCTTAAGAAGCAAATTACAATACCGGCCGCAACATGTCCTGCATAAAACGCCCCATACGCCAAAGTTCCGAGATGAGCCCAAAAGATCCTTTACCGTATCCTTCTATTTCCGAATGGGCGTAAAGAGTGCTTATAAACGTGTGAACCTCTTTTCCTCTCTCTTCGAGAGCCCGTCCGAATCTGACAGTTTCCGTAAACGGTATCATGGTGTCGCTGGCACCGTGCATGAGATAGAGTGGAAAGTCAATTTCATCAAGAAATTGAATCGGAGACAGCGGCAACAGTATATTTTCAATCTTATCCATCACCTGTTGCACCATCTCCACAGCCTCCTTGCTCTGATCGGATACAATTTTGTCAATGAGGATTCTGTCTTCTTCTGAAAAAGCAGCATAAAGCTCGTCCCCGTTTTCTCCGTCATTGGCCACCTGATCCAGCAGGTAGGCGCGTATATTTTCAGGATTGCAAGGGTTGTCAAGATATTCCAAATAGTTATGGAAAAAAACAATCCGGCCCCATTTATGCGGCTCGAAAACATATTCCTTTTTCCCGTCTGAACAGCGGCCAGTGATAGCAAACTGGAGCGCTTCTTTGAAATCAAAATAGCTCCCGTATGAGATGACACTGGCCGGCCGGTTTTTTAACCGCTCATCCAGGCACGCCTTTACAAAAAGACTCCCACCGAAACTCATACCTACACACGCAATCCGTTCTTTATCAATATCCTCTCGTATCTCCACAGCTTTATAAACGTTTATCATATGTTCAATTGATTCCTCCCGAACAAGAACTTCCTTCATGTCGGGTATGCGTGGCAAGAACGTCCTGACCCCAGCCAGTGCTGTAGCACGGGCAAGCATATTAACCGCCTCGTGTTCTTCCGCCGCTGGTGTGATACCGGGATAGAGGATAAGTGCCGGAGCATTTTTCAACTTTCTGGAATGATAGATGCGCATGGGAACAGTTTCACCTTCGGTTGTGGTGTAAGATGATGTTTCCACAGCCGGCTCCCGACGAAACAGGGTCAGCAACCGCCCAACCGGATTGGGCACCACGTTGAGTACAATGGTGAGCATTTTCCAGAAATGTTTCACGAGCTGGCAGTTCTCAACTTTTCCACAACCTCAAATCCCCGTCTAAAAAATGGTTGTGGTGCATTTAACTCCATTAAAGTAGAAATATCTCTCAGCAGATCGTTCTCAATTCTCTGAAGTTCCAGTGCCTTTAACACAGAGATGAGACCGAGAAAATAGAACGGACTGGTAGCGGGAGTATAATAGAGAGGAAAGTCACTGCCGTAACACAGTCTGTTAAAATAGTGTGGATTTCTTATCAGGTGTCGCAAGCTGGATGATTTGTGAAGAAGAGAAAGACCTGAAATATCACCGTAGAGATTGGGAAAGTCATCAAGCATTTGAAGGAACTGGCGGAAGTAGGGACCGTTGGAGTTTCCTCCTCCCGATGCGCAGTGGGCCGCGATGACGGTCACTCCTTCCTCCAATGGCAACTGAAGCAGTCGAGGATTGCCCAGTTTCTGATCCACTGCACCGCCCACTGCATATTCAGTACCCGCATGTGTAAGGAGTACCATTTCCAGTTCATTCAATCTCTGATAGAAAGGGACTATTTGTTTGTCAGAGGGGTCGATGCCCATGGTATTGGGGATCCACTTCACCACAGCCGCCCCAAGGGAAGCGACACGTTCCAGCTCGTAAAGGGCATCTTTTCTGTAGGGGTTGACGGAAGCACCCGGCACCAGCTTTTCAGTCTCAGACGCTACGGACAAAATATAATCATTTGGGATAAGAAACAGAGTTTCGCCAAGATCTAGCTGACCGGATGAATCATAAATACCGTCCATTGCCAAAAGAACCCCGCGCCAACTGTCTGGAAGTTCGGCAATCATATTCAGGAGTCGATTTACGTATGCTCGATCTTGTTCTTCAGGCGTTACGCCGGAGCCGAGATCCACAAACAGCTGCGAGAATTTCAAAGCAAAGGATTTCTGGAAACGTTTACTTAAAAAGCAGCCATTGGCCGGATTACTTCCCAACAGATGCACGTGCACGTCAGCGATGGGTTCTGATGGAAAGCGGACGCTGGCTGGATCCTCATCCCGGGCAAACAGTTGGGGAGCGGAAAGGGGCAGGGCTGCTGCGGCAAGGTTACGAAAGAACCGGCGTCGGTTCAAAGCTGACCGACCCCAACACCATAGCGCATAACCAACTCACCACCGAAATATCCGGTGAAAACGACAGCCAAAGTCAGCAATAACAAAAATGCAAATACAACCAGATCAACCCGTCGGTTACCAGGAAATCGGAAGTACAGCCACAACCAACCGATGAGAACCACCAGGGAGATCCAAACAGTGAAGGTGGCAAAGTTCTCATGCTGCGCCATGAGTGCTTGAGCTGGCTCGCCCAGCCCAGATTCACTTATGGCGATATTGGCGGCAGCTTGTCCTGAAAACATTGAAGAAAAGGACATGGCTAGTGAAAAACCGAAAATCCAAATGGGCGCTCTGTTGTCCATCCAGTTGGGATGAATAAGAACAACAAACTGCATTACCGTCGCCGCGGTGATCAGTGCAATTGGGAAATGTGTTATAAAAGGGTGGAGAGATGACACAGACTATTTCTTGGTTACAATTACAAAATCACGCAAGGTCACCGCAACAGTCTCGCTCAAAGAATGTCAGTTNTTCAAACGTCTCTCTTNGAGGAAGANCCNCAGTACNGATCATCTTATCAATTGACGGGGCCGCTTGNAGACGCTCACAAAGTTCAGTTCCGATNTAACTGGACGATNCTGTGATTAGAATNCTCATAACAATAAAAGTTGACGGAATTTAGNACGAGGTTGAACAAAAAGCCCNCACTCTCGGNGGGCTANTTGCGTGTGACCCCTAGGGGAGTCGAACCCCTGTTGCCAGGTCGAAAACCTGGAGTCCTAACCACTAGACGAAGGGGCCAAAATGGCGCNGGAATATAAGCCGAAGGTAAAAAGAGGACAAATGAAGGTGTGGTCTCAGNCNTCCTTTGAGAGCGCCTTCTTTTCTGCGGNTTCCAGCATCTTCTTCAACTCCCCTGATTGATGAAGCTCAAGTGTGATGTCGCAGCCACCTACCAATTCACCATCGATGAAAAGCTGTGGGATGGTGGGCCAATTNGAAATCTCAGACAGATTAACCCTGATGTCAGGGTCTTCCAGAACATTCACATCCACATAAGGGATGCTGTAGCCGTTCATAACCTGAGTNACAGCATTGGAGAAACCGCACATAGGCATTTCTTTAGTTCCNTTCATATAGAGAACCACCATATTTTCATCAATTGTTTTCTGAATCTCTTCTTTCATATCCATGATTTCACTTCCTTTNCTATTTAGCCNAAGTTTTCAACTGCANCGCATGAATCTCCCTGGTGAGGTAGTCACCGAGTGTTTTGTAAACGGCCTGATGCTGCTGGATGAGAGACATATCTTCAAAACCGCTCCAGACAACCGTAGCGGCGAAATGATCGCCAGTTCCCTGAGGATCGGTTACCTCTACNTCGGCACCGTCCANACCAATTTNAATGAGATTTCGAACCTCCACCGTTTNCATCTCGCCGTCAAATTTACTCATACNGAAGGAGAGTNCAANAGATTGATGAAGTATCTAAACAGTTTGAGTAGCTCGTTACAACGTCATATTTTCAAAGAAGAAAAGAGATNGATCTATGNCNACTTCTGAGATAAAGCACCCGTTATTACCCTTCGTCGCTGATGACGGAGCCATGGAAGAGCTGNCACAACAGTACGGCACGCCCGTTTATGTGTACGACGGAGAACAGCTCCTGTCAAATCTTACCCACCTTGATAATGCTCTCTCTTCAGCTTTCTCTTTATATCAGATCTGTTTCGCTCTAAAAGCAAATACAAACCCTCACCTGCTGTCACTTATGAAGGAATCTCTCCCGACCTTGGGTGCNGACTGTTCATCACCTGGCGAACTGTATATTGCCGATGAAGTGGACATTGATCGGGANCGGCGTATTTATACAGGGAACTATGAAAGTACCGAGGANNTGAAACTGGCCNTTGAATCAGCAGAACACNTGAACCTTGATGACATTACATCTTACGAGAGACTCAGCAGAATCGCAGTCCCGAAACAGATCTCATTTCGACTCAATCCTGGTTTTGGCAGTGGGAGTTTCCCNGAANTTGTCACNGCCGGCAAGGAAGCCAAATTCGGCATACCNGAAGAAAAGATCGTCAANGCTTATCGACTTGCTCAGAAAGATGGTGTTAAAAGCTTTGGGATTCANTGCATGAGCGGTTCNGGNAATCTGGATAGTGATTATTTTGTTCACCTCCTCACNNCCATACTGGAAAACGCCCGGAGACTTGAGAAAAAACTCGGATTCAGTTTCTCCTTNATCAGCCTNGGNGGCGGTTACGGCGTCCCCTATGAGAATGATCAGGAGCCGCTGGACCTGGATGATCTTTTCGGAAAGCTTGGTAAAACATTCCATNAATTTTACAATCCGGCAAACGNTCCTGTCCCGAAGTTCATGATCGAACCCGGAAAGATCATTATTGCTGACGCTGGTTTCCTGTTNACGCGCGTCACAGGAATCAAGGAGAGCTACAAGAACTTCGTTGGCCTNGATGCGGGTATGAATACATTCCTTCGCCCCGCCCTCTACAAAACATATCACAAAATTNTCAANGTGGGGGAGCCGGACGCCCCGGAAGAGCTCGTGGCCGATTTCACCGGCGGTATCTGCGAAAACACCGACAGACTGGCGACAGANAGATCTTTTCCCGANGTNGANGAAGGTGATCTNGTCGCTNTCATGGACGTTGGTGCTTATGGNTTCAGTATGGCAAATCAGTATAATACCAGACCCAAACCGGCAGAAGTGCTGATTGAAAACGGTAAGTCACATCTTATCAGACGCCGGGAAACGATGGAAGATATCTTTTCTCATACAGNTTGGAACGGATCCAAGAATGGGTAATCTGATCAATCGATCCCACAGATAAGCCTATTTTCCCCATCAACCCAAATGCAGTTCGGATTTCTTTCGGGATTGAGCATCTTGACCTTATCATATCTNATCTTGAAAANGCTTTGAAAAAAACCTGAATTAAATNAACCATNCATTCAATAAGGCAATTCTATGAAACACAAACTTGCTCTAATCGGCTTTGGAACAGTAGGCCAGGGTCTTTGTGAAATTCTAATCAACAAAAAGAGTGAATTAAAAGAANACCACGATTTTGATTGGGAAGTAGTGGCAGTTTCCGACCTGTTGAAAGGATCTGTTTATTGTCCCGACGGGCTGAATGTTNATCAGCTGCTCGATCTAGTAAAATCCGACAGATCGCTGGAAGAATACGAATGTAAANNTGAAAAANCNCCATGTGAATTCGGGTGGGATGCGNTAACAACAATTCACGATTCCAATGCTGATATTGTGTGTGAATTATCCTATACAGATGTAAAAACAGGAGAACCGGCACTTACTCATTGTAAAACTGCATTTGAAAACGGAAAACATGTTGTTACCAGCAATAAAGGTCCGGCCGCACTAAAACACAAAGAGNTGAAAAAANTGGCAGAAAAATATAGGGTNCANTTCTTCATTGAGGGGACTGTCATGTCCGGTACACCAGTACTTAACCTTGCAAGAGGACCGTTAGCCGGTTGTTCCATCTCTGCTGTNCGCGGGATTTTGAATGGGACAACAAATTATATATTAACNGAAATGGAAGCGGGGAAATCTTATGAAGATGTTCTAAAAACAGCACAGNAACTTGGATATGCCGAAGCAGATCCAACTGGAGATGTCGAAGGATATGATGNGATGGCAAAGGTCATTATTCTTGCCAATGTTGTCATGGGTGCCGACATCTCTGCCGAAAGNGTAGATTGTGAAGGAATTACTGGTATCACCCCAGAAATGATCAANGAGGCTAAGCAGAATAATGCCAGATGGAANCTGATCGGTTCTGTAGAAAAATCNAATGGCAAAATTACGGCAAGAGTAAAGCCGGAAATGATTCCATNGGACCATCCTTTAGCAGGNGTAATGGGAGCGACAAACGCACTGACATTTTCTACAGANCTTTTAGGAGATNTAACTATNGTCGGAGCAGGAGCNGGGAGANCTGAAACCGGTTTTTCCATTTTAACGGATATNCTNTCTATAAATNAATTTCAANAAGGGATTTAAACCATGAAAATGCTCATTAATGGNAAATGGGTTGATAANCCTGAAAAAATNAACNTAGTAAATCCATATGACNATACTNTAGTGGATACAGTTCCAGCGGGAACTGNGGACGATGTCGAGAAGGCAATAGAATCTGCAGNAGAAGGATTTATTATTAATAGAGACNTNCCCGTACACAGAAGAATTTCCATCTTNAAAAANACTGCNGAAATAATGGAATCNCGCTTCGACGAGTTGGCAAAAACTATTGCAACAGAAGGTTCAAAAACNATAAAAGAAGCTCGAAAGGAAGTGGGAAGAGCNATAAATACNATCACAATTTCTGCAGAAGAAGCCCGGCGNCTTAACGGNGAAACNATTCCNTTTGATTCTGCGGAAGGCTCTGAAAATCGGGTCGGATACTATTATCGTTTCCCCATCGGGATCATCGCTGCTATTACACCTTTTAATGATCCGTTGAANCTGGTTGCACATAAACTGGGGCCAGCCATAGCCGGTGGAAATTCTGTTGTATTGAAACCAGCAACCGTTACNCCACTTTCAGCGCTGAAACTTGCGGAATGNTTNTTAGAAGCAGGATTACCTGAAAAAGTTTTATCCGTNGTTACGGGCTACGGNAATAANATCGGTGATGCATTGGTCTCTGACGATCGTGTCCGTATGATNTCTTTCACTGGNGGCGTGGAGGCAGGAGAAGAGATTATGAAGAAAATTGGATTGAAGAAGGTCGGCATGGAGCTTGGGTCAAACTCTCCGGTGATCGTCATGAATGACTGTGACTTGGATCCGGCTGTGGAATCCTGTGTCTCCGGTGCGTTTTGGGCGGTAGGNCAGAACTGCATNGGTGTTCAGCGGATNTACATCNATNAAGACATTTNCGANGAATTNAAAAATCAGTTTGTTGCCCGCACCNAACAATACAAAACGGGNTTNCAATTAGATGAAGAAACAGACATGGGNCCCATGATCAATGAAAAAGANGCNATACGCGTGNTCAAATGGGTAGATGAAGCCGTGGAAATGGGAGCAGCNTGTCTCACGGGTGGTACTCGTGAAGGGAGCCTAGTTCAGCCCACGGTGATGGAAAACATGCCCCCNGGAGCNAAACTGGACTGCCAGGAGATATTTGGACCCGTTGTGACGCTGTACAAAGTGAGCACNTTGGACGAAGCCATTGAAAAATCNAATNCNGTGAATTACGGTCTNCACGGAGCGATTTTTACCAGCAANGTNAACCATGCTTTCCANGCCATTAAGCATNTGGATGTNGGAGGAATTATTATCAATGACTCTACTGANTACAGAGTGGACCTTATGCCGTTTGGCGGTGTGAAAAACAGCGGACTTGGCAGAGAAGGAATTAAGTTTTCNCTACAGGAAATGACNGAACCAAAAGTAGTCTGTTTTAATCTATANCACGCCAAAATAATTTTGTCTTATCATCTCTAANCNCACCCAATAACAGATTGGTNGCGAAATAAACTNNGAATACGNCNGATTAATTAATNCGCAATACACCTACGCAAGACCGCCCGGCAGTATATCCANACGGTGACCGTGGTCCAAAACTACTTCACCATTAACAACCACCAGTTCAACACCAGAAGGGTAAGCTTGAGGAACNTCATCAGTACTGTTGTCTGCCAGNTTATCTAAATCCAATACAACAAGATCAGCAGCCTTGCCGGCTTCAATGCGACCNCGGTTTGACAAACCAGCTGAGTCGGCCGGAAGNGAGGTCATTTTACGAATGGCTTCCTCTAGTGAAANAATATTCCTNTGGANAACATATTCCTCGATAAACCGAATGGTGTAACCGAAACTGGACCGATTCATGGTGAANTTGGAAAGCAGGCCATCAGTTGCNGTCACAACACCATCACTTTCCACAGAACAATANGGATTCATAAGCAGCNGATCCAGTTCNGCCGATGTGGCAAAGATATGTCTNAGCATAACATTATAGAAATCGGCACCATCAGCCANAACAAGCCTNAAAANGGCCTCAACAGGATCGCAGCCAAATGNTTCTCCTATCTCCACAANGTTCTTACCCNCCAATTCGGGATNGGCTATAGAAGAGGATAAATAGAACATATCCAGTCCNCCGAGACGAAGTAAATAATTGNTGGGATCAGAGAAGTGACCACGGCATTTNTCAACTGTTTNCGGTGATCCCAAACGTTGGAGGACTTCCTCTCGTTCACCTTCATATACCCACGGAGGNANNANTGCAACAGCCATCCCGGGTCCCCAGATGTCAGGGAAAGTGTCAATTCCAACGATCANTCCTTCATNCTCACGAGCGCGGTCTATCTTTTCAAGGACACGGTCGAAAGTTCCACTAGAAGCATAGGGTCGTGGCGCTAAATGAGACAGTTGNNNAGGGAGCTCCGCCCNCCTGCTGATANTTAGAGCTTCCTCTACAGCATCTTCGAACTCTTCNCCCCTGTTTCTAATNTGGCTGGTGTAAATACCCCCNTGTTTTGCCGNCACGGCNGCCAGAGTNACCAGNTCATCTTCATNGGCATACATACCGGGAGAATATTCAAGGCCTGNGGAAAATCCAATNGCACCGGCAGTCATAGCCTCATCAACAAGAGATTNCATCTGTTCCAATTNAGCTTTGGATGGTTTTGCTGNGGATTGACCCATGACGAACAATCTTACTGTGCCGTGNGGAACAAGGGGTGCTACATTGGCGGAAAGACCCGGCGACANAAGNGNATCCATATATTCNCTAAATGAACCCCATGAAAAATGCACATTCCAGCTTTCACTGAAACCAGCTGTATTACGTTTTGCGAGATCCACATCACGAGCAGGGGCTGGACCGTGGCCGCAATTGCCAGTCACCAATGTGGTGATCCCCTGACGTATGGCCCCTTCATTCCGACGATCAGCCATGAGAGAAAAATCGGCGTGACTATGGATGTCAATAAAACCGGGACAGACAACCTTGCCTCTGGCGTCCCATTCAAGGTTCCCTTCTACTTCCGTCCCATCACCTACTGAGAAAAAAGAGCCCTCACTGATAACAATATCACCCATCACAGCCGGGTTACCGGTTCCATCAATTACCTTCCCGCTTTTTATTACAAGATCAGCCATAACTACCTCCAATCTTATTGCACATAATCCCTCAGAATTTCCTGTTGAAGGGTCTCGTCCACATTACAGCCTGTGGCTAAAAGACAGACAGATTTTCCCTTGAGTTCATCCTTCAATTTCAATGCTGCCGCCAAGGACGCCCCTCCGGCACCCTCCAAAAGCACTCCAACAGCTTTCAAGAAAAGTGCCATGGCTTTTTTCAGTTCATTTTCAGACACAAGTATCACATCATCAACCACTTCCAGCATGAGGTTTACCGCCTCAGGAATAGCGACACGAACTGCGATGCCGCCAGCAAACGTGTCACAACTGTCTGTATTTACGGGCCGTTTTTCGCGAAATGAATATGTCATACAAGGTGCCGCCTCCGATTGCACACCTACGACCTGCGTTGAAGGATTCTTATCCTTCACGGCACTCCCCAAACCGCCAATTAGAGAACCGTTTCCAACAGGGACTATAATCACGTCAAGGCCTTCTTTCCGTTGTTCCATGATTTCATAACCTATTGTAGCCGTGCCAATCACAATATCCGGTACGGCACCATCCTCTACAAAGAGATGATCACTGGGCATATCCCACTCCAAGATCCTATCTTTCGCCTCGTCCAAATCTCTCCCCAGAACTTGAAGATCAGCATCAAACTTGCGGATCAGGGTAACTTTTCTTTCATCCGCCCCTTCCGGCACCACAACAGTAATGGGGATATCAAATTTCTGGCAGGCATACGCCATAGCGGAGCCGTGATTACCTGTTGAAGCGGTGATCACTTTTGTAACGTTACTGGACTGCGAAAGACGATGTACAAGGGTTAATGCACCCCTAGCCTTGAATGAGTTAACGGGAGATTTGTACTCATGTTTCACATAAGTGGTGGTTTCCGTGAGTGCGCTGAGATCACTTTCCAAATTCAGAGGTGTTTCAGACAAAAATTCCCGAATGACGCTAAGTGAAGATTCCATTTCAGCTGTGGAGGGTCTCAGGCTCATTGAATCAACTCTAGCGATAGATGTTATAAAATGAAGTCTGTTTGTCCAGCATCGCTTTTGCCTTAGCCAGCCGATTCTTACCATCATGAAAGAGAGCAAATTCAAATGGGTTCATGATTGAAGCAGCACCTGTTTCACCATCCTTCCTGAGCGCCACAAAGCCGACTTGAAATTCTACATCTCCACCATGCCGATCGATCATCCTCTGAAGAGCATTTTCACAAGCTAGATGCGCAGACATTCCTCTACGCATATTTTCTACAATCAAGAAACTGCCGCAGATTGCGATAACTTCCCTCCCCGCTCCTGTAGCCGCAGCAGCACCCACTTCATTGTCTACATATAGCCCGGCTCCGATAAGAGGTGAATCTCCCACACGGCCATGAATTTTCCACGCGGCACCGCTGGTAGTGCATGCACCGGCCAAATCTCCCTTCTGATCCATAGCCAAGATTCCCAGCGTTTCGTTATGGGACTGTTCACTGAGCCAAGCGGATGATTTTTCAGGATCTTTTTCCCATTCCAACCATCTCTGACGCGCTTTTTCTGTGAGAAGATTTTTCTCTTGAAACCCTTTTTTGAGAGCAAATCTTTTCGCACCTTCGCCAACAATCATGGCATGCTCCGTCTCTTCCATTACTTTTTTCGCCACTGCTGCCGCATTGACGATCCCTTCCATCCCCGCCACCGAGCCGCTACGTCCTCCCGGTCCCATGACAGCGGCATCCAGTGTAACAATACCGTTCTCACCTGGCAGCCCACCGTAGCCTACATCCATGACATTCGGATCTTCCTCAGACACTGCTGCCCCGGCAACTACCGCATCAAGCGCAGAACCACCTTTTTGAAGAACATTAGAGGCCGCTTCGTTAGCTCGTTCGCCATGATACCAAGTGGAGATGACAATAGGGTTAACCGTGTTCATGTTTCACTGATCTTTCTTACTTCTCCACTTAGACCCACAAGAGCCACCAGATTTGCAAATACCATGAAACCCATAAATATATCCGCCCAATCCCAAAGTGGTTTCACTTGGAATATGGCACCCAACCCCGCAAGGACGCAATAGATCCAACGAAAAGGGATGGACAGTTTTATGCCACCGGCAAAACGGAGGGACTGTTCACAGTAATAAGCCCAACCGACCATTGTTGTAAAACCAAACAGAGCTGAGACAACCACGATTATGATACCGCCGAACGGCAATACACTCTTGAACGCCACGGCTGTCATTTCAGTACTAATGAGACCAGAGGACCAGGCCCCGGTGGATACAAGCACGAGTGCTGTCATAGTAGAAACCACCATTGTATCGATAAATACACCCATCATTCCAATAATACCCTGGCGATGAGGGTCGGCAGTCCGAGCGGCGCCGTGGGCAATAGCAGCTGTTCCGACACCGGCTTCGCTAGAAACTGTCCCTCTACGAAAGCCGTAGGCCATGGCTCTGGCTACCGTGGCACCGGCAAATCCCCCGGTAGCAGCAGTAGGGCTAAATGCACTTTTTATGATGAGCGAAAATGCAGCGGGCAGTTCTGCTACGTTGACTACAAGTATAACGAGACAACTGAGAACATAGACAAGTGCCATAGAAGGGACCAACATTTCAGCAAAGCGTCCTATTCTACGAATGCCCCCTATTATGACAAGCCAAAGTGCCACCGCAAGCACGAGTCCACTGGACCACTTGGGAACACCGAAATCGCTGAACAGAACAAGGGCAACAGAATTGGACTGAGTCATGTTGCCTGCCCCTATGCCGCCGAAAAGGGCCGAGATAGCAAAGAAGAGACTCAGACGCTTCATACCCAAGCCTTCATTGAGATAGACCATGGGACCGCCCAGCATGGTCCCATCGCCAGATCTTTGACGATACTTCACTCCAAGGACTGCTTCAGCATATTTTGTTGCCATACCAAAAAGAGATACCGTCCACATCCAAAATGCTGCGCCGGGACCACCTATAGCAATGGCAGTGGCTACGCCTGCCACATTACCGTTACCAATAGTGGCGGAGAGTGCAGTGGTAAGAGCCTGAAACGGCGAAATGTCGCCTGTTCCTTCCTCTGAACAGCCTCTTTTCAGAGCACCACCGAAGATTAACTTGAGAGCTTTTATAAAATTTGTGGCCTGAACGAATTTGGTTTTCCAAGTAAGGAGTAAACCAACTCCGCAGAGGAGAATGATGGTCCAAACACCCCAGACAATGTCGGACAAATCAGCCGTTAGCTCGGCAACGACACTGAACCAATCCGTCATGTAGAAATTGGTCAGCTAGCAGGCTTCACATTTACAGCCCGATCACCTTTTACATCATATTGCACATCAAACTGGACACGTAGGCCCTGTCTCAACCCCTGTTCTTTGAGATCAACACGCAATCCGCTCACATGGACGAAAAGATCCTCCCCATCATCAGATTCGATGAAGCCAAAACCTTTCGACTGATCATATTCTTTTACTGTACCAGTTTTCATGATCCCCTCTTTTTCAATTATGTAAAATTAGTTGACTGCATGAGGTGTGACCAGCCGAAATACGGGAATTTCAGCATCAAATATTTCGCCGTCGTCCCAAACCATCTCATAGGTTCCTTTCATGGTACCGAATTCTGTCCGAAGGGGACAGAAACTGGTATATTGGAATGACTGATCTTTTTCCAGCCGCGGCTGATAACCCACAACTCCGTGACCCCGAACCTCCTCCACCTGTCCGGCAGCGTCGGTGATGTGCCAATAGCGATTCATGAGCGTCAGTGGGCGGTTACCCTCATTTTTTATTGTGATGTGGTAGGCAAAGAAAAAGAGCGGCTGGTCGGGATTGGAGCGCTCCGGAACAAACTCACTCTCTACTGAAACGCAAAGACCGTTTGTGATCGCTTCCGACAAAACTGGCAAGGTACCTTAACTTAGTATGTCAATCTCAGAGAAGCTTCTCCAGTATGTCGCCAACAAAGAAGGCGATAGTGGCGGCGATACCGCCGAGAAAAACTGTCTCAATGATCCCTTTGATTCGGCTCTGTTCTGTCACCAATCCCTTGAGGGCGCCAATGAGGGCAAGAGCCACTGCAGTAGAGATAGAAGACACCACAAACAGGTCAGAGGCGCTGGCATCGATAAAACCGGCGAGGACATAGGCCGCCAGCGGAATAAAACCGATGAGATTAAAGGCCATGAATGTGACCAGTCCCCGTTTCCACGCCGGCCTGTCATCCTTCATCATTTCCAATTCTTCCTTCATCATAGTGTCTACCCACACCTCGTCGTCAGAGGTGATCACATCCACCACCTGCTTTAACAGGTCCCCTGTGAATCCCTTTGTCTCATAGATCTCATGAATTTCCTCAACCTCTTTTTCACGGAGGTTTTCAATCTCCCAATATTCTATAGCCCTGTGCTTTTCATAAGATTCGTGTTCGGCTTTGGCATAAAAATAACTCCCCACGGACATGGCGAATCCGTCAGCGATGAGGTTAGCAAATCCGAGAATCAAAACGATGGGAAGGGCAAGTTCGGCCCCGGCTGCACCCGCCACAACAGCAAAAGTAGTAATGGTTCCATCAATACCGCCGTAAACGAATTCGGCAATGTATTCTTTCTGGAAACTTAAAAATGTGGTGCGCTTGTGATAAGTGTCTTCCACGATTGTTACGGTGCTTGACGGTAGGGAAAATTCCTCAATCGTAACTTACAATTAATTGAATCGGGAGTCACTCTAATTTGACAATTCAGCAACTAAAAAATTCCAAAAGAAGCGGATTAACTGTCTCCGGCTCCTCGTGCTGCAGCCAGTGGGTCGCCTCATCCAGATAGACGACCTCACCCCTGGTACACCGCTCAATACTCGGTTGAGCCATTTCGCGATCCAAGAAGCGGTCTTTCACACCCCAAAGGAGGAGGGTGGAAACTTCAATTTTTCGCGGGGAGTGTCCATTTCGGCGGCGCCCTTTCAAGAGCTGAATGCCGGCTCGGTACCAATTTAGCATGGCTGTGAGTGCACCGGGCTGTGACCAAGCCTCTACATATTTTGACATCTCATCTTCGTTGAACGTTCCCCGGACAGAGGTAAACTGGAGCGCCTTTCTAGAAAACTCCCAGTCGTTCCGGGACATGGTCCACTCCGGCAGCCATGGGAGCTGATAGTAAAAGATGTACCAGCTCTTTTTTCGCTGGGCCGGATTATTGGACAGATGTTCTCTCATGACGCTGGGATGAGGACAGTTTAGGACTGCCAGTTTCTCGACCCATGAAAAATAGCGTTGTCCCAGCCACCAGGCAGTAGCACCGCCCCAGTCGTGCCCCACGATGCACGCTTTCCGACGACCGGCGTATTCTATGAGGCCTATTGTATCCCGGGCGATAAAGTCAACACGGTACGGTGAGATTCCGGACGGTTTGGATGAGGTGTTATAGCCCCGCTGATCGGGTACCATGACACGGAACCCTTTTTCAGCAAAAAAATCAATTTGCCTGTGCCAACAATACCAGAACTCGGGAAAGCCGTGGAGAAAGATAAGTAGTGGCCCATCTTTCGGCCCGGCCTGGACGGTATGGAGTGTAATTCCGTTGGTCCGGACGTTTATATGCTGACGGCTAGTGTTTTTCTCCACAATTTGAATCACTCGTCACTGAAAATCAGTTCAGCCTTCACTCCCATTCTTTTCCATGCAGGTAATTCGAACAATAGTACCTACCATGCAAGCAGTAGCGATACCTTTCATTTCTTCGTAGGATATATTCACCGCCATTCCGTCTCTGAAACTAAAGTCTGGCTCTTCATCATAATCTCCTATCTCTAGGATAGTACTGTCCTCTAACATTATGACAAATCCGCAACCATCCAGATCGCTATAGTCTTCAAGTGTTACCTTTATGTTGCAGAGTGGTTCTTCCTCATCCTCACAGGTAACAAATATGAACAAAAAAGCAATGAGAAAGAGTTTTCTCATTTTTCTACCGGACCGTCGTCCCACCACCAGAGCGGTTCGATCTCCTTCTCTTCAGGCCACAATTTTTTCATCGTGTTGCCATCACTTAATACCATCATCTGTCTATTTTTGATCTGAACCAGAGAAAATATACAGGAATCCCCGTCAGCACGAATGCTAGATCCTGGGCCGATTTTCCCCACTCATAGTAGCCCCTGAGGCTGATGAGAACTACGATCCCCGCCAGATAGAGCCCCGGGACAACAGGAAAACCGGGAATCTCATAGGCATCCTTGGATCCAGCTCTTTCTCTTCTGAATTTGAACAGAGCGATGGTGGTAAAGGTGTAGAAGATGAGAATGGCAAAAACCATCCCGGCGACGATGGTTTCAAATGTTCCACGGACGACCAGGATGACGGCTCCCCATACGCAATGAGCAAAGATGGCACGGGTGGGGGTCTGAAATATGGGGTGGATATAGTCCAGCCACTTGAAAAGCAGACCGTCCCGCGCCATGGCGTAATAGACACGGCTGGCTGACATAATTGTACCGTTGATGCTACCTGTTGCGGAGACAATGACAAGCAGGGAAACCACTGCTGCCCCGACTGAGCCAAAGATCTGTACCGCCGCGTCAGAAGCGACAATGGTACTGCCCCGCATCCCTTCCATACCCAGCGTAGCATGATAAAGCGTATTCATCAAAAGGTAAAGGGCAATGATGATACCCATACCGAGAAACATGCTGAGCGGTATAACCTTACGCGGATTCTTCATCTCCCCTGCAACATAGCCAACCCTGTCCCAGCCGATGTAAGAAAAGAGGACAAGCATGAGCGCTGCAATAACATTCCCCACCGGACCGAGTGTCGCTGTTGGATGAGCGGTTTGACTCAGAAAATCCCCATTACCGTTCAGTAGCAGCATCCCGACGACACCCAAGATCGCCAACCCACCAATCTTTGCTGCTGAAGAAAGTTTATTGTAGAAACTGGCCTTATTTACTCCGGCCACATTCAATGCTCCGAACAGGGCTAAGACTGACAGTGCGATAATGATTTTTTCCGTCCGATTCAGGTCAATGAAAAAACCAATATAGTTGGCGGTAACCAGCGAGAGGCCAGCGGCCGGTGAGGTGCGGATGATAAAGAGCTGAGCCCAACCGAACAGGAATCCCCAGAACGGCCCAAAAGCCTTAAGAATATATACATATTCTCCGCCCGTTTCAGGAAACCGACTACCCAGCTCCGCGTAGATGAGACTTCCCACATAGACAAAGAGAGCTACACCGATCCAGAGGAGCATGATAGTGCCGTAGGAACTGAGGTAGCCAGCGATGATCTGGGGAGTGGAGTAAATCCCGGCACCGATGGTGATCCCCACGAGAAGGCCTATTCCGTCAAAGATACCTAGAGATCGTTTGAGTTCGGGGGAAGCTGAATTCATTAAGACTCTTTTAAGACTTCACATACTTATACATCAGTCTTATAAAAGGATAGGCCTCTTGCATATTATTAGCTTCATAAGACACCGTGAAGCCGTCAATAAGTTTCATTCCTGGAATGGCTTGTAATACCTCGGCGTGAGTAGTGCTCGAAAATCTCATTTTTATTTTAACGGGATTACTTACTTTGAACGGTTTGGCCTTTTTAATATTCTTAAGTGCTTTTCGGGTGGCTTCTGCCAGTTCCTTCCGAACAACTTCCCCGTGTTTTAACCGGGCGACCTGAGCAGTCTCCGCTGTCTTGGTGGTAACCAGTTCGCACTTCACTAGTCTACCGAACTGGTCAGTAAATACATCATCCCCCGCCGCCAGAATGACAGGAACACCCTGTTCCCCTGCATAGTGGGCATTAAGTCCGCCCTCACCCACTTCTTTTCCGTTAAGCCACAGTCCTTTAACGGAGCCTGAGCCTGTGTGGGCCAAGAATCCCCGGGCTGTGCCGGCGCGGGCATGATAGCCTAAAAAGATCGCACCATCGAACGACGCGTCGAGACCCTGTACCATGCCAAGCGGTTTTATATTTCCCTGAATGTAAATGACTCTCGAATCGAGATCTTGATGTAGGAGATTTTGCATATCGCCGTGAGAGTCATTTACCAAGATCTCTGAGGGGCCATTCTCAAAAATAGCCTCTACCACTGAATTTACCTCTCCTGTCATAAGGTGGCGGCCGGTTTCATAATCCTTTCCGCCGTGACGTGTCATTTCGCTCGTCCCAATACCTCCGATACCTTCCATATCCACGGAGATGAAAATCTTCAGCGGTTTTTGAGGCGTGGCAGGGAGAAAAGACAATGCAATTGCCACAGAGATTAATATTAACTGGTATCGGGGAAACTTCATCATCTACTCCTTCCTGAACGGCAGACGGTTCATGGCAATCGCACCGTTACTGATGACCAACACCACATCCTGAACGGAACGTATGTCTTCCAACGGATTGTCAGGAACCACAATAAGATCAGCTTCCTTGCCCACAGTCACAGTACCTGTTCTGTCAGAAATTTGTAGCAGCTCCGCACCGACGCTTGTGGCGGAGCGGATGGCATCCATCGGTTTCATCCCCAGCTTCACGAAGTTGGCGATCTCCATTCCCACCCGGGTGACGCTGTTTGGACCGTATCCGGTGTCTGCGCCAGTAACAATTTTAATTTCCATTTCATAGGCACGTTTTAATGTTTTTTCTAAGGCTGACAGCATATGTTGACCACGAATGAAAAGAACAGGATTGTCGTAGTCGCCGCCCGGTTCGGTAAGATCCACCACCGTTGTAAATGTGGGAACAAGATATGTCCCCTTCTGCTTCATCAACTTCAGGGTTTTTTCGCTGAGATAAGTGCCGTGTTCAATGCTTCTCACCCCTGCGGCCACAGCAGCGTAACCTCCTTCATCACCATGGGCGTGAGCCATAACCGGGATATTGTGTTTTCTGGCTTCATCCACAATTGCGGTCAGCTGTGCCTGGGTATAAGTCTGCTTTCGGGGATCAGTGTTGGGCAATCCAGCTCGTTCTGTGCCCCGTGTCTTGATAAAGTCCACTCCTCGGTCAGCATTGATTCGAACCAGCATTCGAAGCTCCTCCTCGCTGTTGACCCCATTCATGAGAGCAGCGAGGCGCGGATCAGCCAGAACCGTTTCGCCGAGATTTGGTGTCACAAACACACCGGTCGCCACCATATCGGGACCAGAGAGGGCGCCTGATTTCACCAGTTCCCGGATATTGACATCCTGATAATTGGGTGTACTGGCACTCCGGACCGTAGTAACACCGGACTCCAGGGCACGCTTCGCCGAAGAAAGAGACCTGATATGGGTATGGGCGTCAATGAAACCGGACATAAGTGTTGCTCCGGCAATGTCAATAGTTTCATAACCTTTCGGTACTTTACCACCCCGCTTGACTGACTCAATTTTCCCATCGGAAATGAGAACTGTGACACTGCTCTGGATACGGTCGCTTTCTCCATCGATGAGTTTTGCGTTTATGACCGCCAGCCTGTCGTTAGCGGCCCTGACTGTGAAAACAGTTAATAAACAGACTAGTGCTCTAAACACTTTTTTCATAATATGGATCTCCTTTACTATAGCAGGGAAGTAGCCCTGTCCAACTCGTCAGCAACGCGGTTGAGTGCTGCCGCCACTTCACCGATAAACAGATTAACCTCATCCCATTTTCGTTCCTCCAGCCCTTCCCGTATACCAGGAAGTGTTTTGACACCATAACCGGTATAAAACCCAGGTGCATAGATCATGTGCTTGAACCAATCCCGACGGGGAAGACCCTCTGCCCTCATCATGGCCCGTTCACTTTTCATAAGAATCTGGTTAAGGTTTTGAGCCTCATCCCCGGACGGACGGACGTCCTTTTTGATGTTATTCGTCAGCGCTACCTCATATCTGTTCGCACTTGCTCTCAAACGGGCAAGAGCGTTGTCGATAGGTGAAAAATCGAACAAAGGAACAGAATCAAGCTTTTTTGGAAGAACGTAAGTTTTATCCGGATGAGCCGCCAGCGAATAGGCATTTTGATCAACAAGTTTGTTGTTGTGTTTGGTCTTCTCTCTCATCTCTACCGCAAACTCTTTCAACTGTTTTGCATACTGCGCAACATGATCCACAAAATTGGTGAACCGAAATGGCAGCACATCGGAATCAGCAAGCCGAAGTGTCACTCGGCCCGTTGATTTTGCAAGGGTCACACCATACTCAAAAGTTGGATCCATAAAGCGGGTATAGTGATCGAAGGAGTCGTAAACGGAATGGTAAGAACCACCGCCGGCCTCGCCCCCCATACCCATATTTAGTGAGGCAATACCGGCATGATGAAGAAAAGGTGTATAGTCTGAGCCGGCACCCAGGGCGCCAATGGGAAGATCTTCCCTGTCAGCGTACTTACTGCCACTCACCATCATCCTCGCTCGAAGCCTCTCCTGTAAAGAAGCGTCCACAAAAGGATCATCCACCTCTTCTCTAACTTCGTTCACGAACTTCTCAAGCGTATGTGAACCACTGATACCAAGAAATCCCCGACTGGTAGCATCTGTATTGATATATGCCACCATCTTTTCGCTAAGTTCCTTCTTGTGGTGTTCCACCCACTCGGTGGAACCTAAAAGACCCGGCTCTTCCGCATCCCAGCCGGCGTAAATGATGGTCCGCTTCGGTCGCCATCCTGTTTCTACCAGTTCACCCACAGCCCGTGCCTCTTCCATGAGAGAGACCATACCACTGATGGGATCCGAAGCTCCGAATACCCAACCATCATGGTGATTCCCTCGCATAACCCATTCATCGGGATACTGGCTTCCAACCATCCTTCCCACGGGATTGTAAGCTGTCCTAAGTTTCCATTCAAATTCCAGTTTCAGGTGCACTTTTGAAGGTCCCGGTCCCAGGTGATAAGTGATGGGCAGCGCCCCTCGCCAGTTGGCCGGTGCCACAGGACCTTCCATGGCTTCCAGGAGTGGCTGGGCGTCAGCATAAGAAATGGGAAGCACAGGAATTTTCATAATGGTGGGTGCTTCCTTGTAATCGAGACGTTCGGCCCCATCCACAGCACCGTAGCCCGGAGTTAGGGGATCGCCGGGATACATAGGCATGTCCACCACCGATCCCCGCTGGATACCGTTCTCCATTCTGTACGGTCCCTCAGGATAGACGTCGCCTTGCATATAGCCGTCATCTCTGGGGTCAGAGAAAATAATACAGCCAATGGCTCCTTTTTCGTAGGCTACTTTCGGCTTGATTCCACGCCAGGAACCTCCATAGCGGGCAATGATAATCTTTCCTTTCACATCTATGCCCTGACGTTCCAAGACTTCATAGTCGGCAGGAATACCGTAATTGACATAAACCAGTTCAGCTGTCACATCACCGTCGGCTGAATAGGCATTATATCCGGGGAGACGATCTTCCATGACGGACGAGGTGGCATCTTCCTTCAGAACAGGCTCCTTAAGCTCAGCTGTGAATCGGGTGGGCGAAACCATTTCTAGAAGTCTCACCTTTGGGATGGGGAGCAAAACATCAAACTGCTCGATCTCAGTTTCATAACCCCACTCCTCAAACTTGGCGGCAATATATTCCGCGTTCTGTTTGCTCCATGGTGAACCTACATGGTGGGGCTTTGAAGACATATGTTTCATCCACTCCCGGAGATTATCAGGATTGAGATAAGAATCGAACTGTTTCTCCAATTTCCGCTGAGCCGTTGCATCGAAGCCGGCATCCAAAGTGGAAATAGCATCGGCCATTGGAGCTGCAGCCGGAGAGGCGTCTGATGGAGGTGTGGAACACCCCATGAGAGAAAATGATATCAGCAGTGCAACATACTGTCTATACATCGGAATAGTCTCCTTACTTTTTTCTGTTTCAAGTGGAAAATTGAGAGAGTTTAAGAAATTCCCATGAGGAATTTAGTGAGAGATTAGAAACGCCTAAGACGGAAATGGATCTGTTTCTATCAACAATTGTAGTAGTAGCATATTCGAAACTGTCTTGCTCAATTCGCCGGATTACGCACAACTACTCGACGTAGAAGACTGAAGTATCATTCCTTTTGATAAGCTACTTTTTCTGCCCGTTTCCCTCTTATAATAGCGATTCCCGTATTGAGAAAGAAAAGCGCAAGCACAGCGGCATTCATCAGACCCCCAAGGGAGCGGCCGGTAAACCATCCGGACAGATCACCCCCAACCCGAACAAGCAGTGTGATGTGTAACAGCACTACATGAAGGTAGAAACTCCAGTGAAAGAGCATGGGAACTTGAAGAAGTGATGGGAAGATCATGGGAGCATGACCGAATATCATGGAAAAGACAAATCCGAGAAAAAGGGAATGGAGAATGGCATCAAATTGAGGTCCCGAATCGACAGCACCGAACCAGATCGCCAGCGTCCCGCTGACAGAAAGCCAGATGTAGCCGATGAGTAGGTTGGTGGCTGTGAATCTCGGGAGTCCGGCCGTGCGGACAGTTTTCCTGGCTATGTCGTACCTCAGGAGCCACAGGCCAATTCCTGCCATACCCGCTCCCGTAAGGAAAACTCCCGTTTCGGGACTGAAGGAAACAATAATGAGTCCCATAGCGAGCAAGGTAACCATCATTGTGAACAGAATTCTTCCTACCTTCGATACTTGCACAATTCGTGCCAGTTCAAGGCGCTCGCCGGCGATTGTAAAGATAAGAAAAGCGCCCCACCAGTAGACGGCGTTAAAGATGGGATGGCCGAGCATCCACAACATGTTACCCACATAGAGGGCCAAAGCGCCAAGCGCCATTGTAACCGTAAACATTGCTTTGCGTATCTGGACAATTCGCAGTGAAATAAGTACAAAGACCAAACTACCGAGTGTGATCAACAAACGAGGCAGAGGTGACGGAAGGCCCACGATAACCCCCAGTACGCCGATCCCGGTCAGTGCCGGTGCAAGGTAATTCCATTTTTGATTCAAGCCAACGGCACGCTCGAGTCCGATAACGATTCCCAGGAAACCACTGACCATGAGAGGACCGTGAGCCTCAAGGGGGATATGCTCACTGAAAGGGAACCACCATCCGATCCGAATTAGACCAGCCCAGATGCCTGTCACCAATCCAACCAACGCGGAGGCAAAGATCGGATAGCGGAGGATTACAAGCGTTCTGTTCATCTCTAGTATGGCCGATCTATCTGTTTTCCACCGCAGCGATTATCATCTATCCAACCAACAATCCCGGTATGGAATACAGTTTATTATAAATGACCCGAAAGTGCGCCCCTCGCCCCAGTTTTCGAATAATATTACTCTGTCAGCCATTGTCCGCCTTCAGTCTCCTTTCAAAGTTTTCACTGTCGAAAGCGTACTCTATGTGGCGAGCGGTCCAATCCGCCTGCGCTTCTCCAAAATCGAGTCTGACCATTTGGAGAGCAAGATCGATGCCGGCGGAGACTCCAGCCGAAGTGAAAACAGTTTCATCAATGATGACGTGACAATCCCTGTCCACCTGAACCTCGGGAAAAGACTTTTCCATCATGTCCAGAACGGTCCAGTGAGTAGTGGCACGCTTTCCGTCAAGGTGCCCGGCGCTGGCGAGAAGTAAACTCCCGGTACAGACAGATGCCAAACGTGTACTCTTTGGGTCGAATGACCGGATCCAATCAATTACGGATTCATCGTGCATGAGCGGCCGGGTGCCATAGCCACCGGGAACGATAAGCTGGTCCAGTTGAGGATGTGAGCTAATGGAAAAATGGGGTTTCACTTCCATGCCGCCTCTTGTCGTTATGGCACCATCTTTGGGCCCGATGAGACAAACAGAATAAAGATACTTTTCTTCACCGCCTGCCTGCTTGCGTGTTGTGGAAAAAACTTCAAAGGGGCCAGTGAAATCCAGAACCTCCACATCATTATAAATGAAAATGCCGACTGATACAGGTTTAATCAATATTACGGGTCTTTATCATATTAAAAAGGGTGGTAGTGAAAAATGACATAAGTAGTGTTACTTAAAGACAATGTTTGAAGTCAATCTGATGGATTGAAATTCATTTCTCGAGTCATTTTTCCTTTCGTATCCCAAAAGGTCCATTTGCCTGTCCGTTTTCCTCTCTCATAAAATCCTCTCGATCGAAGTTGTCCCAATTCATACCACCAACTCCATTCACCCGTTCGCTCACCGCGATAGTAGTGTCCCTCCATCTCCTGCTGACCGTTTTCATACCAACGCCCGTAAGGACCGTGAAACTTGCCTCTTAAGTAAGTAGCAACCGACCGTTTCACGCCGCTGGGATACCAAAAAATCCACTCGTGATGAAGCCTATCTTTCCTAAATTCACCCCTCCGATCTAAATTCCCGTTTTTGAACCAGTAAGAAGCGGGCCCGTTCTTCTTTCCATTATTGTAGATTGCTTCACCACGCTTCTGGCCTGAAGCATACCACCATGCCCAATTCCCTTCCCTGCGATCATTGAGAATGCCTCCCTCCTCTTTTTTCTGACCGTTGGGATAGGTCTCGGTAACCACTGTGGGCTCTCCTGCACAGCCGACAAGCAGCAGGAGCACAATAAAATGGAACACTCTTTTTTTCACGGAAGAGGTACCGTTAAAGCCAGTCGTAGCGGTTCAGCAAAATGCCGAGAGCAGAAAGAAAAAATGCCCAGAAGAGAAAAATGGCGAGGACAACTTTCCGGCCGCCCTTCACGTCGTGCCGCTGTCAAACCTGGCGAGGATATCCATAAGGTCCACGACGCGGTTAGAATAGCCCCACTCGTTGTCATACCAGTTGAGTGTTTTTACCAGCGAGCCGTCAATGACCTGTGTAAACGGTGCGTCGAAAATGGAAGAGTGGCTATTACCTATTATATCGGTAGAAACGACAGGTTCTTCCTGGTATTCTAAGATAGGCGCCAGCTTATCCGTCTCAGAAGCGGTGCGGACTGCTTCTTTTACACGTTCTTCGGTAACATCCTGATTCAAACGAACCACCAGATCAACCACTGATCCGTCAGGAACGGGAACGCGCATAGCAATCCCGTCCAGTTTCCCATCAAGTTCAGGAAGAACCATCCCCACAGCCCGTGCAGCACCTGTGGTTGTAGGGATCACATTCTCAGCTGCAGCGCGGCTCCGGCGCCAATCCTTATGGGGGACATCAGCCAGCCGCTGATCATTGGTGTAAGCATGGATGGTATTAATGACACCTGTCTCAATTCCGAAAGCATCATTCAGTATCTTGGCCATGGGTGCGAGGCAGTTGGTGGTACAGCTGGCATTGGAAATAATTTTGTGCTCAGGCTTCAGATCGTCATCATTCACACCGATAACCACTGTGTAATCAATCTCATCTTTGGCAGGGACGGTAAGAACAACCCTACTGGCACCGGCGGACAGGTGGCTCTCCAACTGTTCCTTCTGCCTAAAAACACCGGTAGCTTCCACGACCACATCAATGCCCATGTCATCCCAGGGAAGCTGGGCAGGAACGGGACCCGAAAGCAGGGTAACTGTATGGTTGGAAGTTTTAAGTATATCATCGGTGAGTTCCGCTTTGTCGTGAAAGCGGCCCATGACAGTATCGTACTTTAACAGATAGACCAGTGCCTCCCGCTCAGAAAGATCATTAATTGCTACCACCTCAACATCAGACCGTTCGTTTAAAATTCGAAAAACTGACCGGCCAATACGGCCAAAACCGTTAATGGCGATTCTCAACTGTCACCTCCCAGGCCGCTGTAGGCTTCTACTAGCTCTAAAATGCGCTTTGAATAACCCCACCCGTTATCATACCAACAGATTGTTTTCAAAAAGTTGCCGGCAGCAATCATGGTGGCCTTGGCATCAAAGATCATGGACTCCCCACGGCCGATAACATCGCTGGAAACGATGGGATCTTCCGTATATCCTACAATATGGGATAAGTCGCCCTGAGACCAGATTTTCATAACTTCATTTACATTGTCAACAGAGGGCATTTTATCGTGCTCCGTGGTAAGATCAATACAAGAACCGTCAGGGACGGGTACGTTGAATGCAATCCCTTTCACTTTTCCTTTTAGATGAGGGAACATGGCTTCCACCAGCCGGGGTGAAGGTGTTTCGTTGGGGATGATATTTTCCACAGCTGACCTGCTCCGGCGCCGCCGAACCCGCGTATTGTCAGCCAAGGGCTGATCTGAAGTGTACGCATGAACAGTGGCCATCATTGCGTTCCTAACACCAAATTCCTGATCCAAAATCTTGAGCATGAGTGCCAGGACCTGAGTAGTGGAGGAAGACGGCGATACTATTTTGTCATCCTGAGAAATTTCAGATTCGTTCACACCTGGAACAACAATGCGGTCAACAGAGGTGACATCCGGATTTGTGATAATGGTTCGTTTGGTGTGGTTGCGATAGGCCTCTACCTCTTCGTCAGCCCAGGTGACACCGGTGGAATCAATGACCACATCCAAGTTCATCATATCCCATGGGATCTCCGAAGGTTTGCCCCCAGGGAGGAGTCTCACATTTTGATCACCTACTTCAAGGTAACTGTCGTTGACGGTAGCTTCCACATCAAAGGGACCGTGGACGGAATCACGGAGCAGTAGATACCTGAGAGTTTCCGGTTGACCCAGATCGCTGATGGCGGTAAACTGAAAGTTGGGATTGTCATAGCCGAGGCGAAACAGGTTGCGACCAATACGGCCGAATCCCATGAGACCGATCCTTAAAGGGGAACTCATCTACAGATCCTTAAGATGACATGGAATTAAGATAAGACAAGAAGGTTAGATGCCCCGCTTTCCAAGGGCCTCTTCATTGCCGTAAGTCTGAAACGCCACGGCAAGAATGAATGTGAGACAGATCAGTTTTTGTGAGACGACCTGAATCTTAAGTGCTGACAGGCTCTCTTCTATAGAAGGACCGAATTCAATGATACCGATGTAAACAGCTATGAGAAATGCAAAAAGACCGTAGCCCATCCCGTATATGGTATGCATTGTGTCAGTCCTAAAGAAAACAAATGTATAACATACTGCAGCAATGAGGAAGAATCTGAAACACCAATTGCTAAAAAAAACGTGAGGATCTAACATCAAGTCCCCTGGCGTAAGACCACTGCCCATTATAAAGATACCTCCAAGAATACCGCCGGCCGATCCTATCATTGAAACCAAATAGATATTTCTTTCCTTTGAATAAAGTGACGGAAGAGTCCAAAAAAAGAAGCAGAAGACTAGCCCAGTCGCAGCAAATGCAAAGCTAAAAAGGACTGATGAAAAATAATTTTCCTGACCGTTATATACAGCCCACCGCCCCAGATCACTCAAGAAGTTTTGGGAAAAAATATAGCCTTCAGTAGTACCATCACGATAAGTACCACCCGGATAGAAAAACATGGCCAAAAAAACAAGTAATATAAATACTCCTAAGTTCCATCGAGGAATTGTGACAAGCATAAGTCGTTTCGAATGGATCATTTTATCGCCGGAATGAGCTCGTCCAGCATGAGTGCCCGCACATACTGGACAGGTGGTGAGCCAAAAGAGAGTTCCTCATCATGGTAATCTTTCAACACAAATTTAGCACCGCGCCGCTTTTGAAGCTCCTGCCTTAGGGCATAGTGCTCCAAAAAACCGCCAAAATAAGTGGGAAGCTGGGCAATATCCTCAAACTGCTTGTCAGCTGAGGACTGAGAAACTATGATTGAGAGTGTAAGAAAAAGCCCTATAATAGCTTTCATGGAATACTTCTATTGTATCGGCGTTTTACAAATTCTTTAGATAATTCCTGAATTGTTCCGCATCCCATAAGTGCCATGTCACGTTCCAGTTCATCCTTTAGTATCTGAAGTACCAGTTCTACCCCTTTTTGCCCTCCGGCGGCAAGTCCGTAGAGATAGGCCTTACCGATAGAAACAGCATTTGCTCCCAATGCCAATGCCTTCAGCATATGAGTTCCGCGGCGGATGCCGCCGTCCAGAATCAGTTCCATGTCACTTCCAACAGCATCCCTTATGGGTGCTAAACAATCTATGGCTGCCGGGACACCGTCCATCTGGCGGCCGCCGTGGTTGGAAATCATGAGCGCTGTGGCGCCGATCTCCCGGGCCCGTTTTGCATCTTCGGAAGTAAGTACCCCCTTAATGACAAAAGGCCCCCCCCACTGTTGAATGAGCCGGGAAGCATCGTCCCAGGTGACTGTCCTATCAAATTGACTATTCACATATTCTATGAGGCCCATAGCACCTTTGCCCAGGGCATCAACCCGGTGGACCACATTGGCCAGACGGAAATCGGGATGAAGCAAGAAGTTGAATGACCAGTTCGGGTGTGAAAAAAAACTGAAGAAACTCTTCATCGTAAACCGCGGCGGCATGGTCATGCCAGTCACTTTGTCCCTTTCCCGGTTCCCAGCAAGAGGGACATCTACAGTGAGGCAGAGGGCGTCATAGTTTGCGGCCTTGCACCGCTCCACAAACTCCCGGGTGAGTTCCCTGTCTTTCAGGATATAGATCTGGAACATTTTCGGCCCATCTGTCTCCTCAGAAATTTCCTCAAGACTGGCGGTTCCAAGTGTTGACAGGCTGTACGCCGTTCCAAACTTGGCGGCGGCACGGGCTACCGCATTTTCCTTGGTGTGATGGAAAAGCCTCGACATGCCGGTGGGTGCGATGAAGAATGGGATATCGAGTTTTTTGCCGAAGAGTGTGACAGTTGTGTCAATCTCATCTACCGGCCTGAGGAAGCGAGGTTGAATCTCATAGTCTTCAAAAGCATCCGTGTTTCGCCGGAGAGTCACCTCATCATCCGCTCCACCATCAATATAATGAAACATGGACCGGGGTAAACGGCGTTTTGCAAGAGACCTGAGATCATTTACGTTATTACAACGGGATATAGACAACATAGTTTATTTCTTCAATTTTTTCGTTACTATCTGCATTAACCCTCCAAAACGGTATCAAAATAGCGCAACCAGTTAAGTCCAAGTATTTTTTCTATTTTATCATCGGAATAGCCGCGTTTACTGAGACCGTGAGCCACACTCCGGAATCTTCCAGGTTTATCCAGATCAGGTATCCAAGGAGGCCACTTTACGTTGTAGGAAGGTTTGAACGATTTGAGCCTTGGCTCGTACCAGGTTTCTTTGGTTGCCCACACTTTTATCCCCTGAATAGGAAAATCAGTACAAAGCGCAACGTGGTCAATGCCACCAACCTTCACCGCATGGTCCACATGATCAAGATATGTTTCAATGGTGGTTTTCCCACCAGGGTCGGGACCTACGAAATACCCCAGTGCAGCCACTCCCATGACGCCCCCTTTATCCGCCATCGTCCGGATTTGGTTATCCGTTTTGGCTCTGGGATGGTTCCTATAGATAGATTCACACATAGTATGCGTGAAGCATGCAGGTGGCTCAGAAAACTGTATACCGTCATATGAGGTCTGTTTTCCACAGTGTGAAAGGTCAACAATAATACCCAGTTCATTCATGCGTTTAACAACATCCACCCCAAAATCGGAAAGACCGGCGTTGGTTCGTTCAGTACATCCATCACCAACCAAGTTTCGTGAATTATAAGTGAGCTGGATACAGCGGGTACCCAAGTCATGAAGAATATCAAGACGGTTAATTTTATTTTCAATCATTGTGGTATTCTGGTGTCCATACATGACCGCTAGTTTATTTTCCTTCTTTCCCTGACGGAAATGATTAGCAGTAGTAGCTTTGAAAAAAAGGTTAGGGTTCTCAGAAATTCTATCATTCCATTCCGCAATATCTTTCAGGGCACCGTCCCATGTTCGGTTGTGAAGACTGGTCTGAATCCCCGTGTAACCGGATTCCTTAACTGCGGAGTATGCCACTTCCCCCCATTGACGCCCTACCGAAAGGGAATCAATAACAATAGCTCCCTCGTATAACTTGTCCACAGTTCGCTTTCCCTGACCCATTGTCAAGGAATTCCCCAGAGCAACACCGGCCGCTCCAAACGTAGCGGTTTTAAGAAATGTTCTTCTGTCGCTTCTCATTGCTTTTCTCCAGTCTCAAGTTTCTGATCACCCCGCTATGCTGTATTGGTATCTACCTTCCATCGTGTTCTTTTCTTCAAAACGGGAAAATCTGAAAAGGGTGTGGTCAAATTTCGGTGTGGAATTTCCTGTAATGAAATCGGCTACCATAAGGCCCACCGCTGGTCCCAGTTTGAAACCGTGGCCGCTGAAACCTGAACAGACATAGTAACCGCTCCCTTGAGGTAGTTCATCAACGATGGCGTGCCAATCAGGGGTGACGGCATAGAGAGAGGCGTAACCGCCCCGGCTTTCTGACTTTTCCATATCCGGATAGCGGTACATGATTTTTTCGCCAACCTCAGTGACAAAATCGAGATTCACACCTTCGTCGTATTCGTCCGGATCGACAACGACATTTGCTTCCGCTGGATCGACGAGACCGGCAACAGTAAGATCCGTCCCTTCGGGCCGGAAATAAATGGCCTTCACAAAATCAGTAACAACAGGATGATAACCTTTCATATCCCCTGGGCGGTGGAAATAGGCCACCTGAACTCTGCAGGAATTAATGGGAAGATCCAGATCAACCATTTGACCCACCCCTTTGGCCCAAGCTCCGGTGGCGCTAAGAATGACAGGTGCATCAAACTGACCCTTTGATGAATCGACACCCACAACTTTATCACCTGACCGCCGGATGGCTGTCACTTCCGCCTTCTGAACTATCTCGGCACCCAGCTTTTTTGCCGCTCGGGCGTAAGCGCCAACAGTCAAATAAGCATCTGCATAACCGCCGTCAGGTTCGTAAGCAGCATACAAAGGATCATTGGTTACCAGACCAGGCATCACTTCAGCAATTTCCTCACCTGATATAACCTTAGTGTTGATACCGAGAGATTGCTGGAGTTGTACGTTAAGCTTGAGGCCTTCTAGGTCTTTCTTACTCACCACATTGAGAAATCCTGTATGATTAAATCCGCATTCGTCTCCCACCTCATCCTTGAAATTGTGAAATATTTTCAGGCTATGGAATGCCATGCTGGCAGTGATTTTATGGGAGTAGTGCTGCCGGATGATAGCAGACGATTTGCCTGTAGGACCGTCTCCTACATACCTCTTTTCCAGCAGGGTAACTTTCACACCGGCTTTACTAAGCTGGTAGGCGCTACTACACCCCATGATGCCACCACCTATGATAATTACATCAGCTGTCTTTTTCATTTCGTCCTCTATGTTATAAATCGATTGATAAACAATAAAGCAATTCCCAGTGGATCTCTTACTCTCTTTCTAACACAGCACCGAGGCGGTGGAGAGCCTCTTCCGGCCGGGATGGTGTTGTGCCGCGAGCATCAGTTTTGATCAAAAGTAAATCGGCGGGGCTGCCATCCATGGATGCACTGGATCCTGCCAGAACGAACCCGCCGTCTGAGGTGATTTGGAGAGAGGTGATCTCATCACTGGATATACTCTCAAAAGTCTGCTTCCAAAGGGGATTGCCAACGGCATCTGTCTTCAGGAGCCAGGCGTCGGCATTACTCTCTTCTTTGAGACGGCTGGAACCGGCCAGGATGTAACCGCCGTCATCGGTTTGCCGGACAGTATGGCACCGGTCCCAGCTCTGCCCACCGAAGGTCTTTTCCCAGAGAGTTTCGCCGACAGCATCGGTCTTAATAAGCAAAACATCTTCAAAATTGGGGAAGAACGACTGAGTGATACCTACAACAATGTAACCGCCGTCGGCAGTCTCCTGAACAAAGTGGCCGGTGTTGTGCTTTCGGCTCCCGAATGTTCTTGTCCACTGCTCCTGGCCCTGACTATCGGTCTTCACCAACCAGATGCGACTTGATTTCTTCTCTTCTGTCTCTGTGAATCCTGAAATAATATAACCTCCGTCAGCAGTCTCTTGGACCGCATAGCCATACTCCCAGTCGGGGCCGCCGAAAGTGTTTGTCCAGACCGGATAACCGCTGGCATCGGCCTTGATGAGCCAGATATCAGCATTATCGCTACCGCGCGAAAAGGTATAACCTGTGATGATGTAACCGCCGTCAGTAGTCTGACGAATGTGGTGTGCTTTATCCCAACGAAAACCGCCGTAGGTCCGGTTCCACTCTACGCGCCCTTCGTTATCAGTCTTGATTACCCAGGCGTCGCTCCACTTTTCGGCAATGGCCTCAGAAAAACCGGCCACAACATAGCCGCCATCTGCTGTGACTTGAACTGAATAGGCATGGTCGTCGCCGTCGCCACCGTAGGTTTGAGTCCAGTCGATATTGCCTTTGGGATCGGTCTTTACGAGCCAAATGTCACCGTTGTCCTCATTGGCGTAGGCGTGACCAGCAACGATGAACCCACCGTCGGCAGTTTCCTGGACCGAACGTCCCTCTTCATGGTGCACGTCACCATGGGTTGCAATAAACCAGCTCTCCGAATCACCTTTACGGATCTCGTCGGTTGTTCGAAGCCCCCAGACATCTTCCACTTCAAGACGATAGTAGTGGGCTTCCCAAGGGTCGATCCCTTGAAGAACAAATGTGGTGTCTATCCTGTCTACGGTTGTAAAGATTATAGTTTCATCAAGCATTTCAGGTTTAGCTGATTCATATAGGTTGTAACGGCTGAAGTCATCCTCGCCGTTGGCAGCCCAGGTGAAAATGAACTGGTCCTTGCGGTATTCCACAGGTTGGAGATAAGACATGAGCGGAGGATCATCCAAAACCCGATAGCCGGGACCTGTCACCTCTTGCCCCCAGGTGTCCCCGGTACGGATCCAGAACCAGTGCTTCCGGGTGGGGTCAAACACACCCCTACCGTTAATAGTGTACGCTGTATCCTCCACTGAGGTAAGTGTCACTAGCCGCTTCTGCTTACCATCCCGTTCGGTGGAGACAAGAAGATCATAAAAAGAAAAATCGGCTTGGGCAGTTTTTCGCCAAGTAATGTTGAACTGTTCAAAATTATAATCGACGGAGATGATGCGGATGGGCTCAGGCGGTTCGTTTGCTTCGTTGGTCCTGGCCCGACCGGTTGATCTGAGTCCCCACTTGTCCACCACGTCCACAGTGAACCAGTTCTCTTTCGTGGGATCGAAATGACGGAAGATATAACTGGTCCGGTTAATGTCACCAATCTTCACTACAGGCCGACGATTACCATATTCGATGTCGGAAGTGAATAGTTCGTAGTAAGCGAAGTCAGCTTCCTCGGAAATGCCCCAAGTAACGGTCATTATTTGTTCATTGTACCAGACAGAGTCCACATCCACGGAGACCGGTGGTGGGTCGATCTCATGAGTCTTGCCCGACCCCTTATAGGTAAGGCCCCAGTGATCGGTAACTCGGATCCAGAACCAGTTCTCATGGGTGGGATCAAAATCTTTCCACCGATAGGTGGTTGTTTTGGGATTAGTGATAATCTCCAGCAGCTGCTTCTCCCCCATCTCGCTGTCCGAATGGAGGACCTCGTAAGCAAGGAAATCTTTCTCTCTGGATCGTTGCCACTTTACGGTCATCTTCTCAAGGTCGTAGCTGACGGACCTGACGGCAATAGGTCTTGGCGGCTTATCCGGTTCATGTGTCATGGCATTCCCAATGGATCTGAGCCTCCAGTGATCGGTGACCCGGACCCAGAACCAGTTCTCATAGGTGGGATCAAAATCAGTGAGTGTGTGGCTGGTTATTTCGGGATCTTCGACAGTAGCAACCAATGTCCTGATTCCGTCCTCAGTTTCACTGTGGAGCAGTTCATAGACTCTGAAATCTTCATCAGGCGTTTTCTCCCAATTAATGATCATTTTCTTCAGGTTATATTTCACCGATGTGACAGCCAGAGTCGCAGGAGGCGGATCGGGAGTGTGAGTGATCCCTTCACCTTGGGTGGTCTGATCATAAATGTTCCGAGTAACAACCCAGAACCAGTTTTCCCGGGTGGGATCGAAATTATCCAGAATATGAGTGGTGACGGTGGGATCATCATAAGTGGCCACTGCTCTTCTGGAACCTACTTCGGAAGAGGCGGTAAAAAGCGTGTACTGCTCAAAGTTTTCGCCGTTGCTGGGGGTCCACTCCACTGTCATGGCGTCATAGTCGTAGGTGACAGCGGTGACATTAGCAGGAAGAGGTGGTGGATAGAGGTCCGAACGGTGAATAGGCCCGGGAGACTCAAAACCAAGGGTGTCAATAACAACAACACGATAATAATGGTGTTGCAACGGATCCATGTTACTATCGGTAAAGGTGGTTGTGTTCCTGTTTTCGAAGGTAGTGATCACCTGGGCTTCAGCCATCTTCGGATCATCTGACTTCTCGATACGGTAGGAAGCAAAATCATTATCTGCGGCTAATACCCAGTTAAGAGTATATCGGCCGTTCATAAAGGCGGTGCTATCTACCGATTTGGGCTCTGGATATGACTGGCGGTTATCCACAGTGATGGTAACAGTGTCGCTCTTGCCGCGGTTGCCGTCGATATCAACGGCGTAGGCCACGAGATTGTGAGCGGAGATGTTCCCGTAGTCGACAGTGTTCCATCGGAAAGAGAAAGGTTCTGAGTCGTCCGTAAGGCCGGTGGAATCACCGTCTACCCAAAGCTCCACAAAAGTGACAGAGTCGTTATCGGTAGCGGTGAGTGTGATAGGTACAGCTTCAGCCACAGTGTCAGCCGGAGCCGGTGTGTCGATGGCTACTTCCGGTGTGCTGTCGCAGCCAAAAGCCGCTAATATAAGAGCGAGAATAAACCTGTTCTTATCCTGTCTCATCACATTTAACTGTTTAAATACTACCGAACCCCTCTTTCCCTCTTCTGTTTCCGAACCATCTTTTCCACGTCTTTCCGCAGCTGCTTGGCATCATAAATGATGCCGTCTTTCACAGTGTAGAGAATACCACCAACACGCTCGGCTCTACCTGTCTCATCGTTAAGGCGGACAGCGCCGGTACCATAGAGTACTTTCAGGTTTTGAACGGGGTTTTCACCGACAATGGCGAGATCGGCCAGCATGCCGGCACGGACTACGCCAAATTGTATCTTTTCTCCCTTGGGGTCAAAGATGGCCTGGGCGCCATGCATAGTGGCGCCGCGGAAAATTTCCAGCGGATGGAAACCCGCCTCCTGAAGCAGCTCCATCTCTTCAATGGTAGAGAAGCCGTAAAGGTTGTAGATATAGCCGGCGTCTGAGCTGACAGTAACCCGGCCGCCAATATTCTTGTAATCATTGAGGAATGACATCCAGACACGGTAAAAGTTCTTCCACGCCACCTCGTCCCAAGTAGTCCAATCGTAGTAGTAGGAGCCGTGATAGACTCTGCTGGGCTGGTAGAATTCCCACTGGGATGGGAGAGTGTACTTTTCGTGCCAGTCGGCATTACGGGCCCGCATGACGTCCCGGCTGGCAAGATAGGCAGTCATGGTGGGATCAAGAATAAAGTCGAGCTCCTTGAATTCTTTCAGCAAGGCGTCCCATTCATCACTTCCCCGCTCGTGGATCATGTTCCACTGCCGGGCCACCTGACCGAAGCGGTCCTGTTCATTGGTGTAGTTCATATCCACGGGCCACGGCTGGACGTCGTGATTTTTGTAGAGTGCTTCAAAGAGGCCGTAGTAGTGTGTCATGGCGCCAAGGCCAAGCCGAGCAGCATCGATTGCATTCATCTGTGCCACTCCGGTCTGTGCCAAGTGAGCTGTGGAGCCTAGTTTCTGTTTTTTTGCTTCATCCAGAAGCGCCTCCATTATATCCGGGCGGAAGGCGCCCAGTTTCAGCCCATCCACCCCTTTCCGGGTGGCGTAGCGGACCCACTTACGAGCAGTCTCGGGGTCATTGATGGAACCATCTTTCCAATCTTCCCCATTACCGGGCCTTTCGTAAACATAGATGCGGGGAGCCACAATCTCATTTTTCGCACTGCGGTCCCTTTCGCTGAGAGTCCATTCCATGGGTCCCAAAGCGACACCACGAACGGTGGTTATGCCATGTGCCAGCCAGAGCTTGTAAGTATATTCTGCATCTGGAGCT